>NZ_JBDZDI010000005.1:0-334439 GCF_040044975.1 Gordonia oleivorans | reverse complement strand
CGTTTCCACCAACCACCCACAGTCAAACGACCGCAGCAACGCGTCGCCATCAACCTGCACCACCAACCCACCGCATAACACAACAAAATCGGGAACTGACTCACCACAGCTTGACACTCACCGGTCAGCGTCGGCGGGAGCGCTGTCAACGCTGAGGTGAGCGCTGTCAGCGTCGGCGAGAGCGCCGTCGACGGGCAAGAGCGCTGTCAACGCGCACGTGAGCGCTGTCAAGCTGAACTGCGAATATCCCGCGTGTCCCGCGGTGTGCGCGTGTCGCGGTGGTCTACCCTGGCTCCAATGCCCGCACTCGTGGTCAACCAGAGGAGGAGCAGATGCGCGAGCTCCGAGTGGTCGGCGTCGGCGCCGACGGCTCCCAGGTCATCTGCCAGGATGCCGAGTCGGGTGAGAAGTTCACGATTGCCGCGGATGAACGGTTGCGCGCCGCCGCACGTGGCGACCTCTCCCGACTCGGTCAGATAGAGATCGAGATGACCAGCACGTTGCGTCCTCGCGAGATCCAATCACGGATCCGCGCCGGCGCAACCGTCGCCGAGGTCGCCGCGATCGCCGGGGTCGGCGTCGACAAGATCGAGCGCTTCGCCCATCCCGTGCTGCTCGAACGTTCCCGTGCCGCCGAACTCGCCGGGCAATCCCATCCGATCCGCCACGACGGTCCGGCCGCGGCCACGCTCGGCGAGGTCGTCGCCGAATCGTTGGTCGCGTTCGCACAGAACCCGCACGAGGTCTCCTGGGACGCCTGGAAGGGTGAGGACGGCTACTGGGCGGTGCAGGTGTCCTGGCATGTCGGGCACTCCGAGCACCGCGCGCACTGGCGCTACCTGCCCGGTTCGCACGGCGGTACCGCCGAACCCCTCGACGATCTCGCCGAGGAGCTCACCCACCCAGAACTCATCGAACCGCGTCGTCGGCTCACCCCGGTGGCCGCACCGCCGATCGCGCCCACCGTCGACTTCGACGACACCGGGCGTGAGCAGGTCACCTTCGACGCCGATTCCCTCATCGGCGAACAGACCACCCGGCGTGATCCGCAACGTGCACCGTTCGACCAATTCGGCACCTACGCACTCGACTTCGAGGCGTCGCCTCACGAGGCCAGGACGGGTGACTCCACGCGCCCCGAGGTGTCGCGCGAACCGGAGATCGTCGAGGCCGAGGTCGTCGAGATCGATCACACCGAAATCGACCGCACCGAGACCGTCGAGACGGCCACCGGCAACACCGAACCCGCCGACACCGCGATCAACCACACCGGGCCCGACCAGACCGGGACCGACCACACCGGCGCCCACGAGGCACCAGAACCCGAACCGGAACCTGCGCCACCGGCCCCCACCCCGGTGGATGCGCCGCGGCGCCGTAAGTCGCGGAAACCAGCGGTACCCGCCTGGGAGGACGTCCTCCTCGGCGTCCGAAGCCATCCGAACAACTAGAGGGGGACGATGTCGGCGCGCGCTGTCACACTGTGGTTCATCGACACCGACGATCCGGCCGCGATGATCCGCGCCGGCCTCGTCAACGACGTCACCGCGGCGGGGCGCCTGGCAACGGCCCTCTATGGCGATGCGACGCTGCTCCCGGTGATCGACACGGATCTGGCTTCGGCGATGACGGCCGACGACTCACACGTCTACGTCGGCCACTACGGCCCGCTGAGCGTGATCTCCTGCTCACTGTTCGCCACCGAACGGCCGGACGATCTCACCCGCACCATCGTCGGTATCCAGCCGAGCGCGGCCGCGGTCCTGCTCTACACCGACCCGGAAACCGGTACCGGGACGTTCGCGCGGTGGGAGAACGGGACCTTGAAGCGGTCGTTCTCGGCGACCCCGGTCGATCTCTTCGACGATCAGGGCCTGCCGGAGCCGTTCGAGCGACCCTTCTGGGCCGGTGAGCGCCCACTCCGCTACGCCGAGGGCACCGCACCCGATCCCCTCGCGCTGCCGTTCCATCCGCAGCAGATGGCCGAGGACGCCAATCGCGCCTGGCTCGGATTCCGGTTCACCCGTCCGTTGGCGCCGACCGACGCCGATCCGTCCCTGATCCCGGTGACCGGTTTCGCGATCCACCCGGCCGATTACCAACCGACGCCCGACGATCTGGCGCGCTATCACTCGGCATCGGCACGTACCGAGCCGACCACCGAACCCGGACCGGCCGACATCGATCCCGACACCGGGTTGCCGGTGGAGCCGCGTCGTCGTGGTCGACTGGCCCGCTACTTCGGTTTCGGGAAGGACTGACGGCCCGGCTGCTCAGCGTCCCAGCGCGAACAGCGCCACCGCCGAGCCGATCCCGGCCAGCAGACCGGTCAGCGATCCCCAGACGATCCAGCGCCACACCGGGCGGAAGCGGAAGTCCCACAGTGTCCAGCCGATCGCCGGACCGACGATGAACACCGCGACCAATCCTGCCCATCGGGCGAACGATCCGATCAGGGCGTAGAGCCCCAGCATCAGCATCGCCCCGAATGCGACACCGAACGCACTGACGATCAGCCCCAGCACCCACGGCGTCGGCTCGGTGTGCCGCCAGCCCTCCAGATCGGCGCCGGAACTCGACCCGGCCACGACCCGCTCGGGTTCGCGGGCGTAGATGGTCCATGCGGGTGGCTCGGGTTCGCTCACGCGTCCATCGTGCCCGATCGGGCCCGTTCATAGAAGGCGATGGCCGCGGCCGTGGCCACGTTCAGCGAGTCGGTTCCGCGGCTCATCGGGATCCGGGCGGTGCGGGTCGTGGCCTGCATCGTCGCCGCGCTCAGCCCGGGTCCCTCCGCACCGACCAGGAACGCCACCCGCGGTGCGTCGACGGCCTCGGCGAGCGGGACGGCCGCCGCATCGGGGGTCAGGGCGACGGTGGTGAAGCCGCGATCGTGGACGATGTCGAGATCGGCAGGCCAGCCATCCACGTGGGCGAACGGAACCAGCAGGACATGTCCCATCGACACCCGCACGCTGCGCCGGTACAGCGGGTCGGCGCAGCCCGCACCGAACAGCACCGCGTCGACGCCGAGTCCGGCGGCGTTGCGGAAGATGGCACCGATGTTCTCGTGATCGTTGACGCCCTCGAGGATCACCACGGTCCGCGACGAGGCGAGGACCTCGTCGACGCCGAGTGCCGCGGGCCGGCGCGCCACGCCGAGCACACCGCGATTGAGGTGGAAGCCGACGATCTGCGCCATCACCTCCGCGCCGACGCGATAGAACGGGACAGGTGCGTCCGGGTCGACGCGGATATGGCCGACCAGCTCGTCCAGACGCCTACCCACCCCGAGAAAGGCGTGCGGCGCGAACCGGGACGCGATCATCCGTTGCGCGACGAACACGCCCTCGGCGATCACCAGACCGCGGCCGCGGCCACCCCCGGGCATCGCGGGTAGGTCGGGACGGCGGTCGGCCGAACTGAGGTCGCGGAAATCGTCGACACGCGGATCGTCGGGATCCTCGATGTCGACGACACGCACCGGCAGCGGCCCATCGCCGGGTGCACGTACGGAGGTCACGGGTGCATCGGACACGGCAGTCCAGTCTGCCAAAACGCTTCGTCGGCGGGTTCATCGCCGATCGATGTGGGCCGATGTGCACCGCGGCGACCACGATGTGACACGGTGGATGGCGTGAGCAGCGCAGATACGACCATCGACGGACTGAGCTTGGCCCGGGCGACCGATGACGACTGGGACGACATCATCGACGCCGACGCCCGCGCATTCGCGATGCGCAATCCGCTCCCCGATGACGAGCGAAATGACTTGCGCGGCAAGGTCTCCGACGCCGACATCGTCGTCGTGCGCGACGATGACGCACCCGGGGAGCCACTGGTGGGTGTGTCGATGTTCTATCGGATGACCATGACGCTGCCCGGGGGCGCGCGGTCTGATGCGGCCGGTCTGTCGTGGGTGTCGGTGGCCGCGACGCATCGTCGACGCGGCATCCTGCGCCGGATGATCACCGAGTTGTTCACGCAGTGGCTCGACGAAGGGCAGGTCTTCGCCATCCTGACCGCGTCGGAGGGCACCATCTACGAACGCTACGGATTCGGTCCGGCGACCTTCGCGCACCGGATTCACATCGGTGGGTCACCCCGGATGCGGGCCGCGGCACCCGAACGCGCCGGCGTGCGATTCGCCCGTCCCGACGAGGTCCCCGCGGCGGTCGCCGACATCCACGACCGCTGGTGTGCCACCCGGCCGGGTGCGCTCGGCCGCACCACACAGTGGTGGGCACCGATCCTGGCCGATCGCGATTCCGAGCGGGCACCGGCGGCCAGTGGCCTGCACTATCTGCTGCACGAGGACGGATACGCGAGCTACCGCATCCTCAAGGGTGTCGCCGACGGCGAGGTGCGCGCGGAGGTGTCGGAGGTCGTCGCGGTCACCGACGACGCCCACACCGAACTGTGGCGCGTGCTCATCTCCCTCGATCTGGTGCCGTCGCTGACCGCCGCGATCCCCACCGACGATCCGCTCCCGTACAAGCTGCTCGACCTGCGCTCAGCGGAGGTCACCGGGATCGCCGACACCATGTGGCTGCGTATCCTCGATGTCCCGGCGGCGCTGTCGGCACGTCGATATGCCGCCGATCTCGATGTCGTCATCGAGGTGACCGACGCGTTCGTCGACCGCGGCGGGGTGTTTGCCGTCAGTGTACGCAACGGTGCGGCCGCGGTGATCCACACCGACGAGAAACCGACTGTGCGACTGGACATCTCGGTGTTGTCGAGCATCTACCTGGGCGGGATCCCGGCCCGGGAATTCGCGGCCGCCGACCGCCTGTGGACCGATTCGCCGGAGACATTGACGGCCCTCGAGCAGGCCTTCGCCACGGGGCGGGCACCGTTCGCCGGTACCTTCTTCTGACGTCCGCCGGGAGGTCAGATGTCGTTGACGATGATCTTCTCCAGCACCGGGATCGCGGCACACAGGGTGGCGCGTTCGTCGTCGGAGAGTTCGTCGAGACGATCGTTGAGCCAGGCCTTGCGGGCGGCCACCTCGTCGGTGATGACCTTCTCGCCGGCCGGTGCGAGCGTGACGATCGCCTGCCGGCCGTCGGTCGGGTGGGCCTCGCGGCGCACCATCCCCAGGTCGGCAAGGGAGGCGATGACCCGGGTCATCGACGGGGGTTTGACGCGTTCGGCGGCCGCGAGTGCGCCCGGCGACATGGAGCCCTCCTGATAGAGGGTGTTGAGCGCCGACAGCTGGGTCAGCGACACGAGTTCGTGGTCGCGGCGCAGACGCAGCCGACGCGCCATTCGGACGATGGCCAGGGCCAGCGATCCGGCGAGACGTTCATCGCTCGGCAAAGTTGCTTCCACGGGCTGAATATTAGATTTTATTCAGCCTCCTCGCAGCTTCCTCGGCGGTATTGTCCATCGTCCGGACCACGCCGAATAGCGTCTCATACTTTCTGTGTGATCATCCGATCCAGTCGGAGATCGGTTGCCGGGCGAAATAGGCGACGAACACGATCGCGACGAGCCACATCAGCGGATGGATGGTCCGCGCCTTACCGGCCGCCGTGGCCATCACCACCCAGCTGATGAAGCCCACGCCGATGCCGTTGGCGATCGAGTAGGTGAACGGCATCGTCACGATGGTCAGGAAGGTCGGTAGGGCGATCGCGAAGTTGGTGAAGTCGATGCTGCGGACCTGCGCGATCATCAGACCACCGACGATGACGAGCGCCGGTGCGACGGCCTCGCTGGGGATCACCTCGTAGATCGGGGTGAGGAACATCGCGATCAGGAACAGCACGCCGGTGACGATGTTGGCCAGACCGGTGCGGGCGCCTTCGGCGATGCCGGAGGCGGACTCCACGAACACCGTGTTCGACGACGAGGAGGCGACACCGCCGGCGATCGCACCGGTGCCCTCGACGACGAGTGCCTTGCCGATGCCGGGCAGGTTGCCCTTCTCGTCGGCGAGGCCGGCTTCCTTGCCGAGTCCGGTCATGGTGCCCATCGCGTCGAAGAAGTTCGACAGGACCAGCGCGAAGACGAACACGCAGGCGGCGAGGACACCGATGCGGGTGAAGGCTCCGAACAGGTCGACGTCGCCGACGAGACCCAGATTCGGCAGGCCGCCGAAGGAGTCGGGGATGGCCGGTACCGACAGTCCCCAGCCGTCGGGGTTGGTCGCGCTCGAACCGAGGTCGAGGACCGATTCCAGGATGATCGACACGACGGCGGTGACGACGATGCCGATCAGCAGTCCGCCGGGTACGCGCCGCACCACCAGCACTCCCATGAGCAGGACACCGATGACGAAGATCAGGGTCGGCACGGTGGTGATCGAGTTGCCGAAGCCCAATTGGACCGGCACGGTGGTCCCGGCGGCGTCGGGGATGCGTTTGACGAAGCCCGCGTCGACGAATCCGACGAAGGCGATGAAGCAGCCGATGCCGGCGGCGATGGCCGCTTTCAGTTCCGCGGGAACGGCATTGAACACCGCGGTGCGGAATCCGGTGACGGCGAGCGCCACGATGATGATGCCGTCGATGACCACCAGACCCATCGCCTCGGGCCAGGTCATCTCCGGCGCGATGGTGACCGCGAGGAGGCTGTTGATGCCCAGTCCGGTGGCGATGGCGAACGGGTAGTTGGCGACGAGACCGAAGATGATCGACATGACGCCGGCGACGAGGGCGGTGACGGCGGCGACCTGCGCGAGCGGGAGCACGTTGCCGAGGATGTCGGCGTTGTGCGGCTCGCCGGGGATGCCACCGATGATGATCGGGTTGAGGATCACGATGTAGGCCATCGTGAAGAAGGTGACGAGGCCGCCACGCACCTCGCGGGTCATCGTCGACCCGCGTTCGCTGACCTTGAAGAAGCGGTCGATGACGTTGGGCGGCGGGTTCAGCGCGGGCGACCCCGATTCGCCGTGTGGCGTCGCGGGCTCGTTCGGTTCCGGCTCGTTCGGTTCCGACTTGCTCAGCTCCGGCGGATTCGGCTCACTCGACGATTCGGTGGACACACCCGAAAGTTACCCTGAGCACATGTCCGATGCAGCCGACGTTCCCGAACTGCCCCGATCGTTGCGGGCGCCCGAACCGGTGATCGCGGTCGGGATGACCGCGTGGCTGATCGCCGCGATCGTCGTCGGGATCACCGGGTGGGGCGGTGGGCGCACCCTCGCCGTCTGCCTGGTGGGTCTGGGTGTGGGCGTGCTCGGGACGTCGATCTTCCTGATCCAGCGCGCCGCGTCCCGTCGTGGGGATCGCACAGCGCAGCGCGGGCTGGACTGAATTCTCGAGCGGACCCAGCGGCGATCAGCGGCCGCAGATCGCCCATCCGTGCGGTGCGACCGATCCGGGTGTGTCGCGGGTGGCGTCGTCGGAGTCGAGCAGGGCGGCGGAGTCGATGCCGACGGGTTGGTCGCCGAGGTTGAGGGTGAACTCCAGACGCTGCCCGTCGGCGGTCACCGCCCAGGTGGCGTGCTCGTTGGCCAGTGCGATCTGTTCGGTGACGGCCCGGTGTAGCCACGGGTAGCGTCGACGAAACCCGATGAGCCGCTGGTGAAGTCGGTAGATCCGTTCGTTTGGGTACTCGAGTTCGCCGGGGGTCGCCGGGAAGGGCGGCCGGATCGCGTCGTCGCCGCCGACCCGTTCGTCCTTGACGCCGGTGAAACCGTATTCGTCACCCGCGTAGACCGACGGTGTCCCACCGAGGAGCGCGAGCAGAACGATCGCATGGTCGAGGTGGCTTGCATCGGTGATCTGGCTGGCGATGCGGGTGACGTCGTGATTGCCGATGAAGGTGGCCGGGACGAAGGCCTCCAGCATCTCGCTGTGGCGGGTCATGGCCCAGGCGAGTTCGAAGAGGTTGCGGTCGTTGATCGCCGACCAGATCGCCTTCCACAGTTCGTACTGGGTGACGGTGTCGGCGGAGCTGTCGGCGACGAACCCGGCGTAGTCGCCATGGATGACCTCGGCCTCGAACCAGACGTCGGGGTGCGAGGTGCGTACCTCGGGAAGCACCCGTGCCCAGAACCGGGTCGGTACCGCGTAGGCGGCGTCCAGGCGCCAGGCGTCGGCGCCGCGGTCGAGCCAGTGCCGCATGACGTCGACGATGAAGCGGCGGACCTCGTCGTCGTCGTGATTGAGGGTGACGAGGATGTCGTGGCCCTCGAAGGGCACGAATCGCCGGTCGTCGCCGCTACCGGTGGTGCGCAGGTGCCGCGCGGCGTCACTGCCGGGTCCGTCCCGCAGTGCCGCCGCGGCGAGCGGGTGGCTTCGCCCGACGTGGTTGAACACGCCGTCGAGTTGGATCTTCAGTCCACGACCGTGGGCCTCGGCGACGAGGCGGTCGAAGTCGTCGTCGGTGCCCAGCCGCGGGTCGATCCGGAAGTGGTCGACGGTGTCGTACCCGTGTGTCTCTGAGGCGAAGATCGGGCCCAATGCGATTCCGGAACAACCCAATTCGATGGCGTGGTCGAGCCATCCGAGGATCCGCAGCAGTCGGTGCTCGTCGTGATCGTGGGGATCGGGATGGGCGCCGGTGAACCCCAGCGGATAGATCTGCCACCAGATGACGTGCTGCACCCAGTCCGGTTCTGCTCGTTGAGCCATGGTGGTCACGCTATCGCGCAACAGGGGTTTCGCGGGCCGCCGCGCCCATCACACGGCCCGCCGCGATCAGCGGTTCATCGGAACGCAGCGTCCGCGCGAGGACGAAGGCACCCTCGAGCGCCGAGATCACCGCGAAGGCCAGGTCGCGGGCATCGGCGTCGGCGAGACCCCGCAATGCGAACAGCGCCGACGTCCCGTCGACCCAGGAGCCGAAAACCTCGGCCGCGACCTCGCGCAACGCGGGCTCGGAGTCCGCGGTCTCCCCCGCGACCGGGGTCATCGCGATTCGAGAGTTCGCGTACCGCAAGACCTTCCAGGGCGAAGAACCCAGTCCTCCGGGCACCAACACGGATACCGCGCGTTCAGGAATTCGTCTCCCACGGGTTGATACACGCAACGCCCAACGGCTCGAAGTGCCTGGTATTGCGCGTCGCCACGGTCATCCCGGTCGCCTGCGCAACAGCAGCGATGAGCGCGTCGTCAAACGGCGCATGCTCGGGCACCCGGTAAGTGGCCAGCACCCGAGCAGCAGACAGATCGAACGGCAGCACACGGTCGGCGAAGGCGGGCAAGACCCGCTCCTCAAACCAGCGGCGCAGGATCACTCCCTGAACCCGGTCGGTTCGCTCTCTGGCGACCACACCTCGCTCGATCTCGGCAATGGTCATGGCCGTCACGAACTGATCCGCGATGGAAATCGACGCCGCCCAGGTCTCGACCGACCGGTTGCGCCCCCGCACTCGCAGCGCTGACACCACATTGGTGTCCAGGACATACCTCACAACTCAGGGGTCCGGCCGGTCACACCGAGACGTTCGGGCTCGAACTCGATGTCGGCCCCCTCATCGACGCTCAGCAGATCGACGAGCGTGGCCGGCTCCCGCTCGAGTGCCTCGCCGAGGATCTCGCGAGCCTCGGCCTCGACCGACCGGTGATGCCGCTCGGCGCGTGCCCGCAGGGCAGCCTTGGTTCCCGCGGGAAGGTTGCGGATGAGGATCTGTTCCACACTCATCACCTCCGATATCACCGGAACGATATCACGGCAGGTGCATGGATCGCGTCGGCGCAGCAGCACTCCCTTTGCTTCGGGTTGGTTCTTTACTTCTTCCCCAAGCTCTCGATGTGACCCTTGACACGCCCCACCGAGTGAATGTACGTTCATTCACCATGAAGTGCTGATCACCGCCCGGCGATCAGGGACCGAACACAGGGAGCACCGAGATGAACTACGAAGACATCGACTACACCGTCGAGGGACCGACCGCGATCATCACGATGAACCGGCCGCAGCGCTACAACGCCTTCCGCGCCAAGACCGTCGAAGAGATGATCAACGCGTTCCGTCGCGCCTGGGCCGACAAGAATGTCCAAGCCGTGATCCTCACCGGCGCCGGCGAGAAGGCCTTCTGCACCGGCGGCGACGTCAAGCAGCGCGCCGAGACCGGCGACTACGGCCCGTCCGAGAGCGGCATGTTCGAGATCGGCAACCTGCACAAGACCATCCGCGACATCCCCAAGCCGGTCATCGCCGCGGTCAACGGCCTGGCCATCGGCGGCGGCCACGTGCTGCACGTGCTGTGCGACCTGACCATCGCCGCCGACACCGCCCGCTTCGGCCAGTCCGGTCCCAAGGTCGGCTCCTACGACGCCGGGTTCGGCTCGGCCTTCCTCGCCCGCATCGTCGGCGAGAAGCGGGCCCGCGAGATCTGGTACCTGTGCCGCCAGTACGACGCCGAGACCGCCGAGCGTTGGGGTCTGGTCAACTGGGTCGTCCCGGCCGCCGACCTGCTCGACGAGGCCAAGAAGGTCGCCGCCGAGATCGCCGAGAAGAGCCCCACCGCGATCCGTTTCCTCAAGCAGAGCTTCAACGCCGACACCGACCACCAGGCCGGCCTGTCCAACCTCGCGATGAGCTCGCTGGACCTGTTCACCCACTCCCCCGAGGGTCTCGAAGGCGCCGCCGCATTCGCCGAGAAGCGGATGCCCGAATTCAACAAGTACGTCGGCGCCTGAGCCCCGACTCCACCCCACCACACCGGAGAAACCATGAGCAGCAACAACATCGCCGTCGTCACCGGAGCCGCATCCGGCATCGGCAAGGCCATCGCCCTCGCGTTCGCCGAACAGGGCACCACCGTCATCGCCGCCGACCTCAACCTGGACGCCGCCAAGCAGACCGCCGCCGAGAACACCAACATCGTCCCGATGAGCGTCGACGTCTCCGACCGCACCCAGGTCGACGCCCTGCGTGACGCCGTCAACGCCGAGGTGGGTGTGCCCGACATCCTGGTCAACGCCGCCGGCTGGGACCGCACCGACCAGTTCCTCAACGCCACACCGGAATTCGCGGAAAAGGTCGTCGCCATCAACTACCTCGGTCCGGTGCACATGGCCAGCGCCTTCCTGCCCGGCATGGTCGAGGCATCCAAGGTCGACGGTTGGCAGGGCGGCCGCGTGATCAACCTGGCCTCCGACGCCGGACGCGTCGGCAGCTCCGGCGAGTCGATCTACGCCGGCGCCAAGGGCGGCGTCATCGCACTGTCGAAGTCCCTCGCGCGTGAGATGGCCCGCTACCAGATCACCGTCAACGCAGTCTGCCCCGGACCCACCGACACCCCGCTGTTCCAGGCCCAGGACGAGAAGCTCAAGGCCGCTCTCGTCAAGGCGATCCCGTTCCGTCGTCTCGCCCTCCCCGACGAGGTCGCCGCACCCGTCCTGTTCTTCGCCTCCCCCGCAGCGTCGTTCATCACCGGACAGGTGATCAGCGTCAGCGGCGGACTCACCATGGCCGGCTAGGCCAACGGTCAACCGAGAGATCACTGGAGATCCGCCATGAGTTACGTCTACGACGCACACGCCTACCGCTCGTTCTTCGAGAATGAGTTCACCTATCTGAACGGCTTCCGCCGCAACGTCTCCCGCTACGCGAACGCGATCGCGATGATCGACCCGGTGACCGAGACCACCTGGACCTACGCGCAACTCGGCGCCGACGTCGACACGGTGGCGGCGGGACTGGCCGCGGTAGGCGTGAACACCGGTGACGTCGTCGCCTACCAACTGCTCAACGGCCCGGAGTTCGCGCAACTCTACCTCGCCACCCAGGTCGCCGGCGCGGTCGGATCTCCGGTGAACTTCCGGCTCGCCGCCGGCGAGACCGCCGTGATCCTCGACGTCAGCCGCCCCAAGGTGTACATCTACGACACCGACTACACCACCATGGTGACCGAGGCGATCGCGCTGGCCGACCACACACCGGAGATCCTGGTGGGCGTCGGCACCGGGGCTCTCGTGGACGGACCCGTTTCCATCCGCTTCGATGACCTACCCTCGGATTCGGCTGTGCCACAATCGGAGCGAGGAGTCTTCGACGAGACCACGCGGCTCTACACCTCGGGCACCACCGGCATGCCCAAGGCCGTGCCGATGAACAGCGCCATCGAGATCTTCTCCGCACACGACGTCATCATGGCCTTCCCGCTCTCGCCGGAGGACCGCACCCTCAACATGACCCCGTGGTTCCACCGCGGCGGCCTGTATTGCGCCGGGCCCAATCCCACCTTCTACCTGGGCTCCTCGCTGGTGCCGATGCGCGCCTTCGACCCCGAGGTGGTGCTCGACTGGGTGGAGAAGTACCAGCTGACCTTCCTGATCGGCGCCCCGACGAACCTCGCCATGCTCGCCACCGCACAGCAGGCCAAGCCTCGTGACCTGTCCAGCCTGCGGGGTATCGTCACCATGGGCGCACCGCTGGAACGTGAAGCCGCACTGCACTATCAGAGCGTCCTCACCCCGAGGATCTTCAACGGTTACGGCTCCACCGAGGGATTCTGGAACACCTTCCTGCGACCCACCGATCTGCCCGATCACGCCGGCACCGCCGGCCGCGCCTGCATCGACGACGATGTCCGGGTGGTCGTGGTGCACGACGACGGTCACCTCGCCGACCCCGACGAGATGGTCGCCCGCGACGGCTCCGAGGTGGGTGAGGTCATCATCCGTTCACCCAAGTGCGCTGCCGCCTATTACGATTCACCCCTTCAGGAGAAGGCGAAGTACAACGGCAGCTGGCTGCACATCGGCGATCTGGCCACCTGGGATGCCGACGAATTCGTCACCATCGTCGGACGCAAGGACGACATGCTGATCTCCGGTGGCGAGAATGTGCACCCGGTACAGGTCGAGGAGGCCCTCAACGGCCACCCGCAGGTCGCCGATTCCCTCGTCGTCGGCGTCCCCGACGACCGGTGGGGCCGACTCGTCGTCGCCTATGTCGTCCCCGTCGAAGGCGCCCACCCCACACCCGAGGAACTCGACGCCTACTGCCGCACCCATCCGATGCTCTCGCAGTTCAAACGGCCCCGCGCCTACCGGGTCATCGAATCCCTCCCCGTCTCGGCCACCGGAAAGAAGCTGCACTACAAGGCAACCGAATCCGCGGCCACCGAGATGGCCGCCGGACACTTCACCTCCCCCGACTCCGCACTCTCATCCTCGACAGGAGCCACCCGATGAGCGCCACCACCTCCGCACCCAAGTTCTCCGCGATCGATCCCCTCAACCTCGACCTCGGATACTCCGACGACGAACTCGCGGTGCGTGATTCGGTCCGCGGATTCCTCGCCGAACACGTCACCCCGCACATCGCCGACTGGTTCGAGGCCGGCGGCATCCCCGGCGCCCGCGACCTCTTCAAGGAATTCGGCCAGCTCGGCGTCCTCGGCATGCACCTCGACGGATACGGTTGCGGCGGAGCATCATCGGTGCACTACGGTCTCGCCAGCCTCGAACTCGAGGCGTGCGACTCCGGCATCCGCTCGATGGTGTCGGTGCAGGGCTCCCTGGCGATGTTCTCCATCTACAACAACGGCAGCGAGGAACAGAAGAACCGCTGGCTGCCGTCGATGGCCGAGGGCACAACGGTCGGCTGCTTCGGCCTCACCGAACCCGACGCCGGCAGCGACCCCGCCTCGATGAAGACCCGGGCCCGCCGCGACGGTTCCGACTACATCCTCGACGGCCGCAAGATGTGGATCACCAACTCCCCCATCGCCGACGTCGCCGTCGTGTGGGCCAAGACCGAACTCGAGGACGGTTCGGTGGGCGTGCGCGGCTTCATCGTGCCGACCGACACCCCCGGCGTCTCCACACCGGAGATCAAACACAAACTGTCGCTGCGCGCCTCGACCACCGGCGAGATCGTCCTCGACAACGTGCGCCTGCCCGCCGACGCCCTGATGCCGGGCAATGACGACCTGCACAAGGGCAAGGGCATCAAGGCACCACTGTCAAGCCTGACCGAGGCCCGCTACGGCATCATCTGGGGTTCCATCGGCGCGGGCCGCACCGCATGGCAGGCAGCCGTCGACTACGCCGCGCAGCGAACGCAATTCGGCAAGCCCCTCGCCGGGTTCCAACTGACGCAGGCCAAGATCGCCGACATGGCACTGGAACTGCAGAAGGGCCAGTTGCTCGCCCTGCATCTCGGTCGTCTCAAGGATACCGTCGGCCTGCGCCCGGACCAGGTGAGCTTCGGCAAGCTGAACAACACCCGGGAAGCCATCAAGATCTGCCGCACGGCACGAACCATTCTGGGCGGCAACGGCATCTCGCTGGAGTACCCGGTGATCCGGCACATGGTGAACCTGGAATCGGTGCTCACCTACGAGGGCACCCCGGAAATGCATCAACTCGTCCTCGGCCAGGCCTTCACCGGCGAGAACGCCTTCCGCTGAGCCGGCGCCTACCCCCGCCGGTCGAGTAGCCCCGAGGAACAAGGGGCGTATCGAGACCCCCTATCCCAGGAGACCCACCATGACATCCCTCACCCACGACATCGAGCACAAGCACTTCCGCGAGACCGTCGCACGGTTCGTCGCCGAACAGATCACGCCGCACCACGAGGACTGGGAGTCCGCGGGCCTGTGGGATCGCAGCATGTTCACCGAGGCCGGCAAGAACGGCCTGCTCGGATTCCCGGTGGCCGAAGAGTTCGGCGGACCCGGCGTCGACGACTTCCGATACAACGCCATCGTCATCGAGGAAACCGCGAAAACCGGTGCCGCAGCGGAAGCCATCTCCTTCTCGCTGCAGAACGACGTGGTGCTGCCGTACCTGGTGGAGATGACCACCGACGAGCAGAAGTCGCGGTGGCTGCCCGGCGTCGTGTCGGGCGAGACGGTGCTGGGCATCGCGATGACCGAACCCGGCACCGGCAGCGATCTCACCGGCATCCGCACCTCCGCGGTACGCGACGGCGACGACTACGTCGTCAACGGGTCGAAGACCTTCATCTCCAACGGCCGCAACGGTGATCTGTTCGTGGTGGCCACCCGCACCAGTCCGGACAAGCACAAGGGACTCACCCTGCTCGTCGTCGAGGCCGACACGCCGGGCTTCGAACGCGGCCGCAACCTCGACAAGATCGGTCTGCACGCCCAGGACACCAGCGAGTTGAGCTTCACCGACATGCGCGTGCCGGTGGCCAATCGGCTCGGCGAGGAGGGGCAGGGCTTTTACCAACTCGTGCACAACCTTCCGCAGGAGCGGTTGAGTCTGGCCATCGGTGCGGTCGCGGCCGCCGAAGGTGTCTTCGCCCGGACGATGGACTATGTCAAGGAGCGCACCGCCTTCGGTTCGCCGATCAGTTCCTTCCAGAACACCCAGTTCGTGCTCGCCGAGATCGCGACCGAACTCGACATCGCCCGAACATTTCTCGACGACTGCATCGCCGAGCACGTGAAGGGTGAGCTGACCGCCGCACGGGCGGCGAAACTGAAGTGGTGGGCCACCGAACTGCAGTTCCGCACCGCCAACCGCTGCCTCCAGTTGCACGGCGGCTACGGCTACATGCGCGAATACGCAGTGTCCCAAGCGTTCATCGACGCCCGCATCCAGACGATCTACGGTGGCACCACCGAGATCATGAAGACGATCATCGCCAAGGACCTCGGCATCTGAGGCGTTCGTCGTCGTCGCATACACTGTGAACGGCGATTCCCCGGCCCAACCAGCAGAGGAGACACGGATGGCCAAGACAGCCGCGGCCCGATCGGTGGCCGACACCGCGGTCGAGGATGCGGTGCGGGCGGTCCGGGTGTCCTCACGTCAGCGGCAACTTCTCGACGCCGCGGTGGCGGTCATGGAGCGCACCGGCTTTCACCAGATGTCGATGCAGGCCCTCGCCGAGGAGGCGGGCGTCAGCGTCGGACTGTTCTACAAGTACTTCGGCGGCAAGGAGGACATCCTGCTCGCCGCGATCGTCGACATCCTGGAGAAGTTCCGGGACCGGCTGCAACCGGCGATGGACGTCGCCGGTGACGATCCGGTGCGTCAACTCATCGCGGGCTTCCGGCAGTACCTGCAGATCGTCGATGAGAATCGCGACGCCGTCGTCCTGACCTACCGCGAGAGCCGGACCCTCGATGCCGACGGCCGCGAGGCGATCAAACAACTCGAGGTCGAGACATCGGCCCCGATGCGGGGCGCCATCGAGGCCGGCGTCGCGGCCGGACTCATCCGTGCCGACGTCGACGCCGACCTCGTGGTCTTCGATCTGATGATGCTGGCCCACGGCTGGGCGCTCAAACACTGGCATTTCGCGCCGCACCTGACGATCGATGCGTACACCGAAAGCCAACTGCGCCTGGTGCTTCCGTCGCTCGTCGTCCCCGAGCGGGTGGCCGACTACCAGCCGTAGCCGAGTCGGCCGGGAGTTCTCAGGCCGTCTGGCCGGCAGATTCGAGTTGGAGGACGTGGCGCAGCCCACCCGAGAGCACCGGCTTGGCGAACGGTGCGCCCCAACGCCAGGGCAGGAAGCCGATCCACTTCGGCGAGCCGCCGACCTCCCACCGGACCGTCAGCGTCCCCGCCCGCGGACCGTCGACGATGGTGAACCGCTCGGCCGCGTCACGTACCGCCAGCGGAATCGAGACACCCGAACCCACGAGGGACAGCCGTTCGCCCGCAACGGATTCGACGACGCGCAGCTCGGCCGACACGAAGGTGCCCGACGCGGTGCACCAATCCCCGACCGACACCCCGGCACCGCCGGCGTTCCACACGGGGCCGGTGAACAGCGGCAGCGCCGACAGGTAGGGGCTTTCGGTCAGTCGCTGCCAGACCTCGGGCCGCGACAGCGCGGTGGTCACCTCGACCGAGGTACCGAAGCTCGCCCTCGTGCCGAAGTAGGAATCGAGTTCGGCCACCGGCACATCCCGCAGTTTCGCCCGATCGGGACGCTTCGCCAACGCGCGCGCCACGAGGAGCCCGAGGACTCCGAGGATGCCGATGGCGAGAACCGCCCCGACCACGATTCCCGCCACCGTCACACCATCCACTTCGACCCTCCCGGGAAGTCATCCGTGTATCAAATATGAAATTTGACGGTAGCGGGTGAGCTCTGTCACGCAACCCTGTGAGGCTGACCGCTCTCCGGGAGATGCTCAGCGGTAGCGCGTGGAACCGTCGGCGGACGCCGTCGTCGACACGAGCTTGGCGAAGCAGTGATCCCCGTCGAAGCCCTGCGCCGAACACCACGCGTTGGCCTGATCCGGTCCGGGGAACGTCAGCGCGGCCACCGTGACCCACCACCCCGGCTGACTGAACACGCTCCACTCGGTCGAATAGAGCAGACGGACGTCGTTGAATCGGAGCCGCAGACCCAGGAATTCGTCGAGGATCGCCTGGTTGTCCCACGTCTTGCCGTCCGCGTACAGGCCCGGTCGTTTGGAACTGAGTTGCGCGACCCACCGATTGTTGAGGTTGGCGAGGATGAAGGCGCGGTCGGAGTCGGCCTGCGCCCGCAGCGCGTCGCCGGTGGTGGCGACGATGTCGGTGCCCGCGGGTACGGCCGGGCCGGTCGCGGTGATCGGGGGCGCCGTCGACCCCGACTGCGGTGCGGGGAGCTGGTTGGTGGTCTGCGCACCCGGGTCGCAGTCGACGGTGAACTGGCCGCTCGCGGTGCCATTAGCCTGACCGAGGGTGTCCGGCGTCCGATAGAACGACCCCGGCGGATAGGTCAGATCCAACGTGATGCTCGCGTCGTCGTCACTCGACGGGATGGCCGTCGGGGCGCGGGAGAAGTCGAACAACCCCGACGCCACCAGCTTTCCGGCGTCCGAGATCGAAATGCGGGTGGCTGCACCGGACATCACGTCCCCGTCGGGGCACGTCGCCACCACCTTCATCGTCGCCACCAGCCCGGCGGAGGTGGTCCGGAACTTCTCCGGCGTGAACGTCGGAGCCGAACTGCAGTGCGTCACCGAACCTTCCGGGGCCGGTGCCTGGGTTGTCGGCGCGCCGGGGACGGTGGCGTCGCCACCGGTGGGGGCGAAGCCGGTGATGGTGGTGCCGGTCAGGGTCACCAGATTCTTGCCGACCGCGAACACCTGCGGTGCCGTATTCGACGTCGCGCCGAGCGCCGATGACGGCAGGTTCCACGCGGACGACCCGTCCGTCAGATTCACCGCCTGGAGGCCGGACACGGAATCGCCGGCGATGAGCCGGGCGCCGTCGGTGACGCCGGTGTTCTGGTAGCCCGATCCGGTCCCGAGATCGGACGTCCAGATCTGGCGACCGGACACGGTATCGCTCGCGACGATCTGCTGCCCCACCCGCGTGAGGATCTCGCGGTTGTCCGCGACGATCACCTCGGCGGCGCTCAGTTCGTAACTCTCCCCGGAAAGCGAGGTTGCCCACGAGCTCTGGGCCGTGCTCGCCGAGGTCCACTTGCCGGCCACCAGCAGGTGATCCCGCTGCTCCGGGGTGGCCACCGTCGCGGCCGCCACCGCTCTTCCGGGGATCTCGACGACGGTGCCGTCGGGGCGCACCACCACGACCGGGCCCGCCTGGAACGTCCCGCCCGAGCCGGTTCCGGACACCGCCGCAATGGACCCATCCGGGAGTGTTTCGAGGGTGGAGAAACCGGGTCGATTGAGGATCTCACGGCCGTCGACCGCCGAGACCACCACCAGGGAGGTCTGCGCACTGGCCACCAGCGCGGGCGTCGCCGTGAACGACGAGGAGTCACCGCCGGGCGCGCCTTCCATCAGCGTGTATGCCTTGGTCCACTCGGCCTGTCCCTGCCGGGAGATCTTGCTGATCCGCATGCTTCCACTCCCACCGCCGAAGTCCCGCAGGTAGGCGGCGTCGCCGTTGAGGGCGATCTCGTACGCCGTGGAACTGGGACTGGCTGCGGTGGCGGTGACGCGTCCGGTCGCCGCGTCGAAGAAGGTCACCGTGCTCTCGTCGTAGCACGCGATCTGGCCGTCGACGATCGCATCCGAGCATCCCTTGACGGCGCGGGCCGCGGTCCAGTGCTCGCCGGTGGCCGGGTTGACTCCCACCACCCGCCGGCCCTCGCTCGACGATCTCGACCCGACCATCGTCACCAGGTGAGTGCCGTCGGTGACCGCGCCGACGGTGCCGTATGCGGACCGGCTCGGATCGACCGACAGGAACTGCTCACCACCCGCGTCGGAGGCGGTGACCGTCCACGCCGCACTCGGCGCGCTGGGGTAGGCGCCGGTGAGTTGCCCCGGCAGCAGCGCCTGGCGTTCGGCGTCGTTGTCGTCGCCGGCCACCCAGCGGATGACGCCACCGACCACCAGACCGACCACGCACAGCAGGGCGACGCCGGCGATCGCCCACGGCCAGATACGGCGACGCTGCGGCTGCTGGGATGGCATTTGCGGCGGCTGGGATCCCGGCGGATACCCGTAGAACCCCATGCCGGACTGCGGGTATTGGCCGGACTGCGGGTACTGATCCTGCGCCGGGAAGCCACCCGTGGGGATCGGGCGCGCCATGGTCGGTTCGTAGTTGCCGACCGGAGGCGGTGGAGACATCGGCTCCCCGGTCCCCGGTGGCATCGGGGCCATGTTGGTGGGTGGCGCGGGTCGCGGGATGAATTCGGTCGAGTCGTTGCGCCCTGGCTCAGGGTGTCCTGACGGCCATTCCGAATCCGACATCGACCCAGTAAATCGCATCGTCGATGTCCGTGCCCATCGTCCGAGTGGATCAATCTGTGTGGTTCACATCCGGGAGGCCGACGGCCGCAACGTCACCCTGGTGGACAACCACACGCAGAGCAGTACCCACAGCGCGCCGCATGCCCATCCGGCGAGGATGTCGGTGGTCCAGTGGACACCGAGGTACACGCGTGTGATGCCGATGGCGACGGACAGGATCGGCGCCGCGAGCATGGCCCAGGGGTGTTCGCGGACCCACGGAATGGTCCGGTAAGCGACCACCGCGAGCAGGCAGTAGACGATCATCGACATCATCGCGTGGCCGGAGGGAAACGAGTAGCTCTCGATGTGCAGGAGACGGTCGTCGACGGGCGGGCGGGTCCGCGCGAAGAGATGTTTGAGCGCGACCATCACCACCGATCCCATCAGCGCGCCGACGCTCAGCAGAACGGCCTCGGCGTAGTGACGGCGAAACGCGAGCAACGCCACCACGATGGCGGAGATGACGGTCATGGTGAGTGAGTTGCCGAGGAAGGTGATCGCGTGCGCGATCCCGATCCATGGTTGCGAGCGCCCCTGCACCATCCAGCCCGTCACGGTGTCATCGATCCGGAGTTCGCCGAAGGCCAGGGGTGCGGTCATGCCCTCACCGTAGGCGACTCACGCGGTGGCCAGTGACCGGCTGATCACCAGGCGCTGAATCTGGTTGGTGCCCTCGAAGATCTGGGTGATCTTCGCCTCCCGCATGTAGCGTTCCACCCGGAAGTCACGCGTGTAGCCGTTGCCGCCGAGCACCTGCACGGCGTCGGTGGTCACCTTCATCGCGGCATCGGTGGCGACGAGCTTCGCGGTGGCCGCGGCACGCGAATACGGTTGTCCGGCATCGCGCCGGCGCGCCGCGTCGAGGTAGGTGGCGCGTGCCGCGTCGACTGCGGCGGCCATGTCGGCCAACAGGAATCCCAGGCCCTGATGGTCGATGATCTTGCGGCCGAACGTGGTCCGCTCCTGCGCATACTCGACCGCGGCATCCAGCGCCGACTGCGCCAGCCCTGTCGCGCAGGCGGCGATACCGAGCCGGCCGGAATCGAGGGCGGAGAAGGCGATCGGCAGACCCTGACCTTCGGCCCCGAGCAGCCGGTCGGCGGGCACCAACGCGTCGTCGTAGGTCGCCGACGTCGTCGGCACGGCGTGCAGACCCATCTTCTCCTCGGGCCTGCCGAAGCTCAGCCCGTCGGTGTCGCGGGCGACCAGCAGACACGAGATGCCCTTGGACCCCTCACCGGTGCGGACGAAGACGTTGTACACGTCGGCGATTCCGCCGTGAGTGATCCACGATTTCGTGCCGGTCACCCGGTAGCCGCCGTCGGCCGGGCGGGCCCGGCACACCAGTGCCGCGGCATCGGATCCGGCCTGCGGTTCGCTGAGACTGTACGCGCCGATCAGCCTGCCGTTCAACAGGTCCGGCAGCCAACGCCGCTTCTGTTCCTCGGTGCCGAAGGTGAACAGTGGATGCGCGGCCAGGCCGTGCACACTGACCGCCACCGCCACCGCGGCCCACCGGGCCGCGAGTTCCTCGAGCACCTGCAGGTAGACCTCATACGGCTGCCCACCACCGTCCCACTCGACCGGATACGGCAATCCGAGCAGGCCCGCCTCCCCCAATTCCGCGAAGAGGCCGTCGGGGTAGGCCTCCCGCTTCTCGTGATCGTCGACGATCGGCGCCAGTCGCTTGTCGGCGATGTCGCGGGTCAGGGCGATCAGGTCGCGGGCATCGTCGTCCGGAAGCAGCCGGTCCACCGCCATGTCATCACCTCTCGGGCTCACAAATAGTACTCAGGTACGCCTGACAGTACTATTCTCGGACGAGAGGCATCAACCCCGTCGACGCAGAGGAGGCAGCATGCCCCGCCCCGCCACCGACTTCGCGACCCGGCGTCGCGGCGTCCTGTTCGACGCGCTCCTCGCCCTGGTGCTCGCGGAGGGTTTCGCGCATCTGTCGGTGGCCGATCTCGCCGCCCGTCTGACCTGTTCGAAGTCGACGCTCTACACCCTCGCCGACAGCAAGGAGCAGTTGGTCACCAAGACCGTGACCCATTTCTTCCGCACCGCAACCGATTCCGTCGAGGACAAGGTCGCGCAGGCGTCGTCCGCGCGCGACGCGGTGATCACCTACCTCATCGCGGTCGGCGAGGCGCTCACGCCGGCGTCGCCGAGGTTCATGGCCGATCTGCACGCCTTCGCCCCGACCCGCGAACTCTACGAACGCAACACCGCCGCCGCGGCGTCGCGGGTCCGGGCACTGATCGATGCCGGCGTCACCTCCGGCGAATTCCGGGATGTCAATGCCGCCTTCGCCGCCGACCTGGCGGCGTCGATGATGAGTCGCATCCAGCGCCGCGAGGTCGCGGCCACCACCGGTCTCGACGACGCGCAGGCCTACCGGCAGCTGGCGGCCATTCTCACCACCGGTATCGACGCCCGCTGATCAGCGTCCGGCGTCGAGATGGGTGACACCCCGATCGTCGACCCACCAGCGCACCCGAATCGATCGATCGCGCCCGGTACCGTTGCGCGACAACGTGATCCACAGCTCATCGTGTACCCGGACCTGTCCGACGAGTTCGCGGCCGGTCTCCGCGGTGAACAGCACCGCCGCCGTCGACGACCCGGTGGCCGGTCGCCCCTCATCGTCGACGCGGGCGGAGAAGGCCTCCCCGACCGTGGGGAGGTCGAGGATGTCGGCCAGCAGGGAGGCACCGTCGGCCTCGGCCGGCCCGACGACGAGGTCGTCCGGGTCGATCGCCTGCGCCCACCACGGGTCGTCGAGGATCGCCGATCCGGTCGCGGCACCGGATACCGCCCGGACCCCCTCGGATTCGGCGATGTCGCGCCAGTCCACCGCACCGGCGCGGCAGGCGTCCACGACGGCGGCATACACCCCGCGGGCCACGCCGGGGCTGACCTGCCGCCGCGGATCGCCCACCCGGATGATCAGCAGCGATGCCTCGTCGGAGGACGCGGGCGGCAGCGACGCCACCGCGGCGGCGAATTCGTCGGCGTGCGGGTGATCGAGCACATCCAGGACGCCGTCGAGGGATTCGTCCTCCGGGGCCCGGTACTCGCCGAGGAGCAGCCCGTCGACTTCGGCGAAGTTCCGGAGCCACCAGGCGGTGTAGCCGGCGCGGTTGTCGACGATCGCGGCGATCTCCGGATCGGTGGCGAGCAGCGTGAGGGCCGCCGGCCACCTCTCCGGATCCACGAGATCCAGATCCCGTACTGCACAGAGACTCTCGGGGATGTCGGCCAGAGACTCCCACCACTGTTCCTCATCGGGCAACTCGTGGTCGGGACCGGTCGGCAGGTCGTCGCGCACCACGGCGAACCCCCATCCGACGCCGAGCCGGCGCAGCGTCTCGACGCCGAAACGTCCGGCCACCCCGTCGGCGACGAGGGAGAACGGATGATCGTCGACCAGTACGGCCAACAGTGGGGAGTCGGCGAGCAGCATCTCGTCGGCGCTGCGGAACTCTCCCTCGCTGTCGTGCAACGGAATCCGGGACAACCACTCCGGGGTCGGGGCGTCCGGGTCGGCGGCGAGCAGGGCGAGCACCTCCTCGGCGAGACCGGTGACATCGTCGTCATCCTCGCCGGTGTCGGCGAGGTCGACGGCCGCCTCGACGAGGGCTCGCAGGGCCGGATCGGCGAGCGCCTCCGGGATCGAGAGCGGCTGCGCGCCCAACCGCATCAGGAGGGGGTGGTCGGCCTCGGGTGCGATGGTGTGGATCCAGCGCAGCGGGGTACTCACCGCGCCGACCGAGAACAGGCCCCGCACCCCGTAGTTCATCCGTCCATCGGTTCGCGGAACCGGCAGTGCGGCAAGCTCTTCGACGTCGATCGGGGTGGCCACCAACGGTGCGAGCGCCTCGTAGAGCCGTCCCCACCACCGCGGTTCACGCTCGACGCCGGCCAGTCGCTCCGCCAGACCGGCCAGACCCAGCCGCTGCACGCCGAGGGATTCGAGCAACGCAAGATGGTGCGCCAGAGACAGATCCGGGGATACGAGATCGGCGAATGCGTCACCCAGCAGTTCCGCGAGGGCATCGGTGAGGCCGATCAGCACCACGGCACGCGCAGGCACCAGCGATGACTCGTCGACGCCGGGTAGCCATGACGTCACGCGGAGTTCGTCGAGTACCGCCTCGATCAGTTGCGCGTCGACACGTCCGCGTGCGCGGTGCGCGGATGGCACCAGCGACAACCGTTCCGCGCCGGCGACCGTGCGCATCACATCGGTGTATCCGGCTGCGGCCGAGGATATGTCGGCATCCGGGTGGAGGTGCCGACGGTCCGGCGTGAGCGGCAGGCCGGCGATCAACCGGCACGGCAGCGACAACTCGATCTCGGTGGGTGTGGGTGCCCACAGCACGTCGCGGGAGATCGGCTCGACCGACTCCCCATCGGCGCGATGCGCAATGAGCCACCGCGACGGCGGGTGGGTGACCTCCGTCCAGACCTGGGGTGTCCGGGTCTGGACGCCGTCGGTCCGGGAGATCACCAGTCTGTGCACCGTCGCCCCGACTGCCGCATCGGTCCCCGGCACCACGGCGCGTTCGATCTCGACATCGTTGTCGGCCACCGTGATCCGATCCACACCGGCCAGTGCGAGCAGCAGCCCGGGCGCCTGATCCGCGGCAGAGTCGAGGAGTGCGCCGGTGTCGACGTCGGGTCGCGGATGCAGCACGACCTCGGTGTCGAAGGGTTCTGCCGGCGCGCGATCGGTGGGCCAGGCCAGGCGCAGGACCGGGACGGCGGCGGTCTCAATGCCCGCCGCTGCCGCGGCGCTCGCCGCACGTTCCCGGTCGAAGACGACAGATCCACTCCGCGAACGGATCTCGATCCGATCGGCGACGGTGGCGGTCGCGGTGAACCCGACACCGAACCGCCCGACCACATCGGGATCGTGGGCATCCCCCTTCGCCGACACCCGCAGCGCCAGCAACGACCGCACACCCGAATCCGTCAGCGGCGCACCGGTATTGGCCACGTGCAGGGCCCCGTCATCGTCGGCCCAGATGGCCACCCTGCCGGCCACGGCGCCGGCCCCGGCCGCGTCGGCGGCGTTGGCGATCAGTTCGACGAACAGCCGATCCCGGTATCCGACGGTGGCGAGATCGGCCTCGGCGGCGCGGTCCTCGGCCATCCGGGTCGGTGAATCACGCCACGCGGCGAGGGTCGCCGCACGCAGGGACGCCGTCGCGAAGGGATCATCGGCGGTAGCGCCGCGATCGCCGGCACCGCGCTCGTCCCGGTTCAGGACGACGGGTCCGCCTGGGCGCCGGTTCCCGCACCGACCGCAACGATCTCGAGAACACCGTCATCGAAGGCGTCGTAGGCCGGTGATCCCTCCCCCGAGGGGCCAACGACCGACGAATGTGCCCCACAACCGAATTCGGCGGAGACCACCTGGGCGTCGGCGGCGTATTCGTTGGCGCAGGCGCCGAACGCCACCCGCAACGTCCCGGACAGCGGGATGTAGAAACCGCAGGTGCAGCACGCGTACGGTGCCGCCTGCGCCATCTCGGAATCGGGACCGCGGTCGCCCTCGTACCAACGTGTGGCGGCCTCGTCGCGACCTTCCCGGCTCAGCACGCGTTCGCGGCCGAGGCCGAGTTCACCGGCGACCTCGGCGACCTGATCGGGATCCGCACCGTCGGCGAGGTCCACGTCGTCGGCGGTGTCCACATATCCCGGAACCAGCCGCACATCGTCGGCGTCGGCGGCCAGCAGGTCACCCGCGGACAGGTCACCGGCGGCGACCCGCTCATTCCACGGCACCCACTGCGGCGCCAGCAACGCGCCCTCGCCGGGCAGCAGCACCACTTCGCTGACGGTCACCGTGTCGGCGCCGGGAGCCCCCGCCACCACCACGCACCACTGCCATCCGCGGTATCCGACCAGGTCGGCGTCGAAATAGTGGGCAGCCGCCCACTCCCCTTCCGTCACCGCCGCACGATGCGCCCCCGGCTCGTGTCCATCATCGATGAGCGCGCCCCGGGCGATGTCCACGGCGTCGAGCAACCGCGGCCCGTCCACTACTCCAGTCACCGTTCCAGTGTGCCTCACTCGGCCACGTCGAGGCACACAAGGTCGCCCACGACACCACCGGATGACGGCATGCGGCGGGCCCGGCCACCGATGAGGAACAATTGACGCGTGATCGGACGGACGCCGAAGGACAACGCCACCGCGCCTGGGGGGAACGACACCCCGCAGCCCGCCGCGCGTACCCGACGCAACCTCGTCGACCATCCCGGTGCGGCCAACTACCCCGCCGACGGTCCGCGTCGCCGCGGCGGCAAGGGCACCGGCACCGGCGCCGGCCCGCACGGGAACCCGCCGGGCGGAAACCGTGGTGAGGCGTACCTGCCGCCGCGGACCCACAACCCGCATCTACCGCCGCTGCACGACGCTCCCACCGATCCCCACGAGACCTCGCACCGCCCGTCGGGCTCGACCGCGGCGCTGCCCACCGACCCCGAGCAAGAGCGGATCCCCAAGAAGATCACCGTGGCGCGGGTCGCGGCCATGCGCAGCAGGCAACTGACGGCCAAGGGAATCGGCAAGATCCACCGGGCCGCCACCGCCGACGGTGCCGACCAGTCCGGGCTGACCGCCCTCACCCTGCCGGTGATCGCCAATTTCGCCGTCGACGCCGCCATGGCCGTCGCCCTGGCGAACACGTTGTTCTTCTCGGCCGCGACCGCCGAGTCCAAGGTCAGCGTCGCGCTGTACCTGGCTCTGACCATCGCGCCCTTCGCCTTGATCGCCCCGCTGATCGGGCCGGCCCTCGATCGCCTCCAGCACGGACGGCGGGTCGCGATGGCCGCGACGTTCGCGGCGCGTGTGGTGCTCGCACTGCTGATCATGGCGAATGTGTCGTGGGACGTCGCGGCCCAGCAACTCACCTACGACCCCTGGGTCCTGTATCCGTGTGCGCTCGGGCTGCTGGTGCTGTCGAAATCGTTCGGGGTGCTCAAATCGGCGGTGACGCCCCGCGTGGTGCCACCGACCATCGACCTGCCGAGGGTCAACTCGCGGTTGACCACCTTCGGCCTCATCGGCGGCACGATGATCGGCGGCGCGGTGGCCGCCCTGTTCGAGCTGCTGCTCGCCAAGGTCCTGCCCTTCCACCTGCCAGGCGCGATGCTGTGGCTGGCGATCGTCGCCGCGATCGGCGCCTACCTGTGCATGCGGATTCCGTCGTGGGTGGAGGTCACCGAGGGCGAGATCCCGACGACACTGACCTATCACGCACCCGATTCGCACACCTCGACCCGTGGCAGCGTGCGGGGCGGCGCCAAGGCCATCGCCGCCAAGATGCGCCAGCCGTTGGGCCGGCGGGTGGTGGCCGCGCTCTGGGGGAACGGCACCATCCGCATCCTGACCGGCTTCCTGACGCTCTACATCGCCTTCTACGCCAAAGCCCAGCAGGGGGTGCACTCCGACTGGCGTCAGCTGGCAATGCTCGGCGCGGTCGGCGCCGCGGCGGGCGTCGGCAACATGATCGGCAACGGTGCCGGCACCCGCCTGGAGCTGAAGAACCCGGCGAAGATCGTCGTCTACGCGACGGCCGCCTGCTTCACGATGGCCGTGCTGGCCGCCATCTTCGGCAACATCCTTCTCGCCGTCCTCACCGCGTTCGTCGCATCCGGGACCAGCGCGATCGGCAAGGTGTGTCTGGATTCCTCGATCCAGGACGACCTTCCGGAGGAGTCGCGAGCGTCGGCGTTCGGCCGGTCGGAGACCGTGTTGCAGTTGTGCTGGGTGCTCGGCGCGGCGCTGGGCGTGCTGTTGCCGACGACCCTGTGGATCGGGTTCACGGTGGTGTCGGTGTTGCTCGGTCTCGGGCTCGTCCAGACCGTCATGACCGACCGCGGCCGGTCGCTGGTGCCCGGGCTCGGTGGCGAACGTCCCGAGCAGGCGGCACCGACCATGCCGTTCGGTGCGACCCCGAACCCACAACCCCACAACCCGCAACCCCAGAACCCGCGGCACCCGAACCCCCACGCATCGACGCCACACCAGCCGAACCCGCACCCCAACCCCTCGCCGCCGACGCCGGGACAGCCGGGTTCGGAGGCTCCCACGACGCGGTACCCGTCCGGACCGGGTGACGCCTCGACCAAGCGGATGGGATATCACTAGAGCGTGCTCAACTCCGGTGACAAGAAGGCCATCGCGATCATCCTCGCGGTCGTCGTGGTGTTCGTGGCGGTGGTCGGGACGACGGTGGGCATCCTCGCCGCGACCGGCACCTCACACAAGGACGCGGCGTATCTGCAGCTCGCCGTCGGCGACGAACTGCACACCGTCGAACCGGTCAAGTGGTGCGACGTCTACCTCAAGGAATGCGACCCGCCGCTGCTCAGCCCGCAGCGCGAGACCCCGCACATCCCGATCCCGGCGGGCCAGACGATCCTGCTGTCGGTGTCCGACGAGATCGCCAAGGGGCCCTGGAATCTGACGACGCTCTACTGGACCCCCGAGGGTCTGGCCGAGAACGAATCGCCGTTCGCCTCGGGCACCACCTTCACCGTGCCGCTGCGGACCGAACCCCAGCACATCCTGCTGGGCATCACCATCACCGCGGCGTCGGTGGTGGCCTCCGACGACGGGACCACCAGCTTCGCCCGCGGGGTGCTCACCGTCGACACCTCACCGGCCAACGTGCCACAGATCCGCTGACACGGCGTCGGCGGCCACGTCGGGGACGGCGCGGCTGCGGTTCACGCGGGTCGAGCTCGTTCACGCGGCACGCCCACCCTCGCGCGGTCATTGCACCGCGCGCGTGAATGCGCGGATGCCGCGTCGGCATGAACCACCCGCGCGAAACGACGACTCCGGAACGCCTCGCCCCGCGGTTTACGCGGGTCGAGCTCGCCCGCGCGGCACGCCCACCCTCGCGCGGTCATTGCACCGCGCGCGTGAATGCGCGGATGCCGCGTCGGCATGAACCACCCGCGCGAACGACGATCCCGAACGTCGGCGACTAGCGGTCGAGTTCCCGGGCGACCGCCCGCACGACCTCGGAAATGCGTTGCGCGGTCTTGCGATCGGGATACCGACCCTTGCGCAGGTCCGGCTGCACCTTGCCCTCGAGCAGGGTGATCAGGTCGGCGACCATGCCGTGCAGTTCGTCGGGGCTGTGGCGCTTGACCTCTTTGCGCGCGGCCTCGCGATCACGGTCGCGGGTGTTCTTCGCCACCGACGGCGCCGGTTCGAGGACGCTGACGGTCAGTGCCTGCGGGCCGCGGCGTCCGGCGGCCATGCCGAACTCCACGCGCTGACCGGGCTTGAGCGCATCGACACCCTCCGGGAGTGCCGACGAACGGACGTACACGTCCTCGCCGTCCTCCTGCGCGAGAAAACCGAAGCCCTTCTCGGCGTCGTACCACTTCACCTTGCCGCTCGGCACTGTGCTCACCCTCATCTGATGGTCGAAATCCGTCACAAGAAAAGACGCGGAGACACACGACTTGAGCATTTCCGCGCCTGGTATCCACCATTCTAAACACTGGGCCAAGCGGTTTCTGACCACCCGTCGGGCCACCGACGTGCTCTACCGTGGAAGGTTATGGATCAGAATCGTTCCTCGCGCCTGCTGGCGCTGGCCGGCGTGGTCTTCGCGATTGGACTGTTGGCCATCGTCGCGTTATTCGTCACGCCGCTGGTCACCGACGGTGACACCGCACCGACCGCCGTGTATCTGCTGACCATGTGCGCACCGTTGGGTTTCCTCCTCGGCCTGGTCTACGCGCTGCGCTCGGGTCGACGGACCCGGTGACGCGGTGTCGGCATCCTACGACCCGGTCCCGGCGATGATCGATCGTCGGCCCGATCTGTCACCGGCCTCCGACGAAGGCGCGCTCAAACGTGCCTTCAGTTGCTTCCCGTCCGGTGTGGTGGCGGTCTGCAGTCATCGTCACGGCACCGAGCCGGTGGGGATGGCGGCAAGCGCCTTCACCGCAGTCTCCATCGATCCCCCGCTGGTGAGTGTCTGCGTCCAGAACACCTCGACGACGTGGCCGCGGCTACGCGACGCCCACATGCTCGGTGTCAGCGTGTTCGCTCACGATCAATCGCGGCAGTGTCGTCAGCTCGCCGGTCCCGCGGTACATCGATTCGACGACATCGCCCCCCTCGCCGCCGACGACGGCTCCCTGTTCATCCCCGGCGCGGCCGCGCACCTGTCCTGCAGTATCGAGCAGGAGATCCCCGCCGGCGACCACATCCTCGTCCTGCTGCGCATCGAACAGTTGCAGGCCGATCCCAGCGTCGAACCACTCGTTTTCCACGCGAGCACCTTTCGCGCCCTGGCGACCCGGGCCGACGTCATCGAGCCGCGGGATCGCTGATGACCGCCGTCGACCTCGGGCTCCCGCTGCCGTCGCTGATCCCCGCCTCGCGCGCCCCGGCACCGGTCGACGGCCCGCTCCGTGACACCTTCGGCCGGGTGGCCACCGACCTGCGGGTCTCGGTGACCGACCGCTGCAATCTGCGCTGCACCTATTGCATGCCCGCCGACGGCCTCGACTGGCTACCGACCGACGGGGTGCTGAACACCGAGGAGTTCGTCCGTGTTCTGACCGTCGCGGTCCGTGACCTGGGGATCCGCACGATCCGGTTCACCGGCGGCGAGCCACTGCTGCGCCGGGATCTCGAGGAGATCATCACCCGGGTGTCCAGGCTGCCGGAGCGTCCCGGGATCGCGATGACCACCAACGGTCTGGGCCTGGGCCGTCGGGTGCACGGCCTCACCGCAGCCGGACTGACCCGGGTGAACGTGTCGCTGGACACCGTCGACCCGGCTCGATTCGCCGAGATCACCCGGCGTGATCGCCTGGCTGACGTCCTCGACGGACTCGCCGCCGCCCGCGCGGCCGGGCTCGACCCCGTCAAGGTCAACGCCGTCGTCCCGGACCGGAGCGATCTCGATGGACTGGCGGCACTGTTCGGGTTCTGTCTGCGCGAGGGATATCAGTTGCGGGTGATCGAACAGATGCCGCTGGACGCCGATCACCGCTGGGATCGCACGGCGATGGTGACCGCGGCGGAGATCCTCGAGGCATTGCGCCACGTCGCGGATCTGACGCCCGACGACGTCCCGCGTGCCGGCGCGCCCGCGCAGACGTGGCTGGTCGACGGCCACACCGACGCCGCGGGCCGTCGCGCGCGGGTCGGTGTCATCGCCTCGGTCACCCGCCCGTTCTGCGGCGACTGCGACCGCACCCGTCTCACCGCCGACGGCGCACTGCGCAACTGCCTGTTCGCCGAGAACGAGACCTCGCTGCTGCCGGTCCTGCGGGGCGGTGAGGGCGACGTCGACGCCGCGATCGCCCGGCTGTGGCGCGAGAACACCTGGGCCAAACGGGCCGGGCACTCGGTGAACTGCGGCGATTTCCGTCAGCCCGAGCGTCCGATGTCGGCCATCGGGGGCTGATCGGTGCGTCTGACGATCCGCTATTTCGCGGCTGCGCGAGCCGCCGCGGGCCGGGAAACGGCCGCCGTCGAAGTCCCCGACGGGGCCACTCTCGGTGAGCTGGAACACATTCTGGCAGCCGACAATCCGGCCCTGCGACAGGTGCTGGATCGATGCTCCTATCTCTGGGATGAGATCGCGGTGTGCGACCGTGACCGAAGCCTCGGCGCGACGCGCACCGTCGACGTCCTGCCGCCCTTTGCCGGCGGCTGAAACGCCGCCACGCCGATGTGAGCTTAATCACATAACGGATGGATAACGAGATGGACACGAGAAGACCATCATGCCCGTGAACTGCGACGACGATCGAATGGGGGCGAAAGTCCCACTCGCAGACACGAAAACCGTTGTGGAAGAAGGTGTGATTCGTCGGCGTCGAGGCCGTACTGTACGAAGCGTCCTTCCAAGAAGGTCACAGCACAGCAACCAAGACACACAACTTCCACCGGTCGCGCCGAGCCTCGTTCCACCGGTGGAATGACGAGCAACATCTGGGAACGAGGACGGGGGACCCACCCTTCCGCAGGGAAGAACGGACGTCAACGACGTTCTTGGGGTTAAGTCCGACGGCCACAGCCGACGCGACCGAGCACCTCTCGCTCGAACCCGACAGCTGACTTCGCAGGCGCGTGGAGAGAGGTAACACACTCATGTCCGGACGTCATCGCAAGCCGACGACCACCACTGCCACCAAGACCTTCGCGAAGGTCGCACTGACCGGGGCTGTCCTCGGCGGCGGCGGCGCCCTGCTGGGCACCGGTTCCGCACACGCGGCCTCCGACGCCGAATGGGATCAGGTCGCCCAGTGTGAGTCGGGTGGCAACTGGGCCATCAACACCGGCAACGGCTACCAGGGCGGACTGCAGTTCAGCCCGAGTACCTGGGCCGGCCACGGCGGCACCGAATTCGCACCGACCGCCAACCAGGCCAGCCGTGAGCAGCAGATCGTCGTCGCCGAGCGCGTCCTGGCCAGCCAGGGCCCGGGTGCATGGCCGACCTGTGGCACCGGATTGTCCGGCGCCACCCCGCGTACCGCGCCGACCACCACCCCGCGCCTGCCCGCCGCTCCCGCCCCCCAGGCACCGAGCACCGGCAGCAGTGACGCCACGAGCACCGACGATGCCCTCGCCACCCTCCGCGACAAGACCACCGACCCGAGCCTGCTGGCTCTGCTCGATGCCGCCAAGAACAGTGGATACCAGCTCACCCCGGATCAGCTGAACCTGTTCAACGAGCACCAGGGCCAGATCCCGAATCTCCCCTGAGCCTGACGAAGGCCCCCTGAGCAAAGGGCCCCGCACGCTGCTTCGCGCCGTGCGGGGCTCTTTTCATGCTCGGGCCTTCTCGTGATCGGGCCTCTTACGATCCGGCCACCCTCAGGCCGAACCCACCCATTCGTCGCGACCATCGGTGAAGAACTGGTGCTTCCAGACGGGGAGTTGGGCCTTGACCTCGTCGACGAGCCGTGCGCACAGTGCGAATGCCGGACCACGGTGATCGGCGGCGACCGCGACGACGAACGCGACGTCACCCACGGCCAGGTCTCCGATCCGGTGCGAGACAGCCACTGCCCGCACCCCGTCGGCGTCCTCGGCGACCTTCGCGACAATGCCACGCAGCGCCTGCGCGGCGGTCGGGTGCGCCGAATAGGACAGCCGGGTCACGCCGTTGCCACCGTCGTGATCGCGGACCGCGCCGACGAATCCCACCACGGCGCCCGCCGCGCCCTGCGCGGCGTCGGTGACCAGCGCCTCATGGTCGGCAAGACTGATCGGGCCCTCGGAGATCTCCGTGCACACAATCAGCGCCATCTAGTGATCCTCGCCATGGATCTGGTCGAGCGCGTGGTCGAGGACGGTACCCATGACGCGGAGGCCATCCCGGACGCCCCCGGTGGACCCTGGCAGATTGATCACCAGGCTCCGGCCGGCCACTCCCGCGATCCCACGCGAGAGAATCGCCGTGGGCACCTCGGGCAGGCCCGCCGTACGGATGGCATCGGCCAGCCCCGGCAGTTCGATGTCGAGCAATGGCCGGGTCTGTTCGGGAGTGCGGTCGGTGGGTGAGAGCCCGGTACCGCCGGTGGTGACGACGAGATCGACCTCGGCGTAGATGCCGGCCCGGATCGCATCGCCGACCGCCGGCCCGTCGACCACCACGTCGACCTCGTCGACGGTGATGCCACGGTCGGCCAGCCAGGCGGAGATCAGCGGTCCGGTGCGGTCGGGGTAGACACCGTTGGCCGCCCGCGTCGAGGCCACCACGACGCGCGCCACCCGTTGGGCGCTCATCGGTCACTCGCCGGATCGTCGGTGCCGGTGTCCGGAGTGACGGTGTCTGGAGTGACGGTGTCTGGAGTGACGGTGTCTGGACCAACTCCGTCTCGAGTCCAGTCGCCCGAACGGCCACCGAACTTGGCCAGCAGCCGGATCGCGTCCATCTGGGCATGCCGGTCGACGGCCTTGACCATGTCGTGCAAGGTGAGGCCGCTCACCGCGACAGCGGTGAGCGCTTCCATCTCGACGCCGGTCGGTCCGGCGGTGGTCACCGTGGCGGTGACGTCGATGGTGTCCTCACCGATCACGAAGTCCACGTCGACGGACGACAACGAGAGCTGATGACACAGCGGGATGAGGGAGTCGGTGCGTTTGGCGGCCATGATCCCGGCGATCCGTGCGGTGGCCAGGACGTCGCCCTTGGGCAGCGACGAGGACGTGAGGAGGTCGATCACTCGACGGGTCGTGCGGAAGGTCCCACCGGCGACCGCCCGGCGGCGGGTCGGTGGTTTGTCGCCGACGTCGACCATCCGCGCGGCGCCGGAGTCATCGACGTGGGACAGTCGGTCCGTGGGCCGCGATCCATCCGGATCGACGTCGGTCACCGCGTCAGCGGTTGATGACGGTCTTGGGATTGATGTAGTGGACCTCGTCGGCCGGCAACGGGAACTCCACGTCGCCGAACGGGGACAGTGCACCCGCGAGATCGGCCGCGAATTCGGAGACCGCGTGCTCGGGTCCGTCTCCCTCGGCTGCCTTCGGCCAGCCGTTGTCGACGTAATGCTTCTTCGAAGTGCTCTCAGCCACGGATGTATTGTGCCATGCCATCGCCGCCCCCACGTGATCGCGCTCGCACATGGTGGCCGATGACACCGACTTCGACCGATCACCCACCCATCGTTCGAATGATAAGACGACCAATTCGGGGGGCACTTCGGTAAGGTCACACACCATCGTCCGAGACAGTCGAAGGGGTTTGTCGTGCCGCTCAGTCCAGGTTCACAGGTCGCCGGATACAAGGTGATCTCGCTGCTGGGATCGGGCGGGATGGGCGAGGTGTACCTCGTCGAGAATCCGCACCTGCTCCGCAGGGAGGCGCTCAAGGTCATCTCATTGGCCGGCGCCCACGATCCCGACTTCCAGAAGCGATTCACCAACGAGGCACGCACCACCGCGTCACTGGATCACCCCAGCATCATCTCGATCCATCAGTACGGCATCAACGACGAGGGCACGCCGTGGTTCACCATGAGCTACCTCGACGGACGCGATCTCAGCAGTGGCCCCACCTCACCGGCCGACGTCGTCGCGGTGACCGCGCAGGTCGCCGATGCCCTCGACTACGCGCACCGGCACCATGTCATCCATCGAGATGTGAAGCCCGCCAACATCATCGTCAGTCGGGATCCGTCCACCGGCGAGGTCGAGCGAGTCACCGTCCTCGACTTCGGTATCGCCAAGCTGGTCAACTCCACCTCGTTGACGGCCACCAGCGCATTCATCGGAACCCTCGCCTATTGCGCACCCGAGGTCATCGAGGGCCACGACGCGACCGCGATGTCGGATCAGTATTCGTTGGCGTGCACCGTCTTCCAACTCCTCACCGGCCAGGCCCCGTTCACCACGACGACGCCGTCGGCGCTGGTGATGGCGCACCTGACCAAACCGATCCCGCCGATCAGTTCGCTGCGACCGGATCTCGCCGCCTTCGACCCGGTACTACACAAGGGCCTGGCCAAGAATCCGGCCGACCGCTACCCGAACTGCCGCGCCTTCGCCGCCGCGCTGAAGCAGGCGCTCGACACCCGTCCCGGTCCGGGGCCGAGAACCGGGCCGACCGCCGTCACCAACCCACCGTCGTTCGGTTCCGGGCAACAGACCCGACCGCCGTCACAGCCGACGCCGGCCGGATTCTCCCCGGTAGGCGCAACCGTCCCCGGCCACCCCCCGGTGGCACCGACCCCACAGCCGTCGTATCCCGGTGTGGGCCAGCCGAACCCGGGAATCCCCTACACGTCGCAGCCGAACCCATCAGCCCCCTTCGGCGCTCCGCCGGCAGCGACCACCCCGGTGACAGCCGGATTCGCCGGCGGTACCCCACCACCCGGATACAATCCGGCGCAACCGAATTCATTGCTCGGCGGTGGGGGCTACCCGTCGCAACCGGGTACGGTGCCACCGAAGAAGAAGCGCACGGGCCTGATCATCGGGGCGATCGCCGCGGCGCTCGTGGTCGTCGTCGTGGCGGTGGTCGGAATCGGTTTCGCCACCGGCCTGTTCGGTGGCAGCGATGAGCCCGCGGCTGTCGTCGCGCAGCCCAATACCGTTGCCACATCCGGTAATACGACATGCGCGGTCACCAACGAGGCCCTGCACTGCTGGGGCAACAACGCCAACGGCCAGCTGGGCAATGGGACCTCGACCGATTCCACCACTCCGGTCGCGGTCAGCCTGACACCGGTCACCTCGGTCAGCATCGGCAACTACGTCAGCACCGACGACAAGTACGTCACCACCGCCTGCGCGATCTCCGACCGGCAGGCCTACTGTTGGGGCGCCAACAACTACGGTCAGATCGGCGACGGCAGCACCGATTCCAGCGAGACACCGAAGAAGGTCTCCACGCTGAGCGACGTCACCGCCATCTCCACCGGATTCGGATCGACCTGCGCGATCTCGGCCGGCGAGGTGTACTGCTGGGGCGACAACGATCAAGGCCAGCTCGGTACCGGCGGCACCACGGACTCCACGACACCCACCAAGGTCACCGGGGTGACCGGAACCGCCACCGACGTGGCCACCGCACGCGGCACCACCTGCGCGATCGCCGATGGCACCGTGTACTGCTGGGGCAACAACGACAGCGGGCAGATCGGCAACGGCTCGACGAGCCGCCAGGCCTCTCCGGTGCAGCTCTCCCTCACCGACGCCACCGACATCGCGATCGGCTCCTACAAGCACAGCGAGACCGAGTCGACCTATCCGCAGACCGCATGTGCGGCGGCGGCGGGCAAGGCGTACTGCTGGGGCGACAACGCGTACGGCCAGATCGGCGACGGAACCACCGCCGCACGACAGACCCCGACCGAGGTGGTCGGACTGACCGACGTCACCGATGTCGCCACCGACTGGGGTACCTCCTGCGCGGTCGCCAGTGCCGAACTGAGGTGCTGGGGTGACAACTCCGACAAGCAGCTCGGCGACGGTTCGACGTCGGATTCGTCGGCCCCCAAGCAGGTCACCCTTGCCGGCGCCGTGGACGCCGTGTCCACCAACTCGGGTACGACGTGCGCGCGGGTCGACACCACCGACGTCTATTGCTGGGGATACAACGTCGCCGGTCAGGTCGGCAACGGAGCGAGTGGGGAGAACAACGTCGTCGCCACTCCGTTCCGGGTCAACATCTCCACCTCATAGAGCGTGCACCGGGCGCGGGCCGATCCCAACGGGCCGACCCGCTCGGTAGAATCGGTCGAATGAGTCCGGACAGTCGCGCGAGTGCACTCGCCGATGACCTGGCGTCGCGTTCGGATGCGGAGTTGGCCGATCTGATCACACTGCGGCCGGATCTCGCCTCACCCCCACCGCAGGGCACACAGGTGCTCGCCCAGCGCGCACTGTCGCCGGCGTCGGCGGCCTTGGCGGGTGAGAGTCTGGATCTGCTCGGCCTGGCGGTCCTGGAGGTGCTGATCGATCTGGGCCCCCCGGAGTCGGACACGGTGTCGCTGCCCGCCGTCCGATCTGCTCTGGCCGACCGCGCCGATGCCGACGAGGTCGAGGTGCGCGTGGATCTGCTGCGACGGCTCGCGCTGATCTGGGGACCCGACGATGCGCTGCACATCGGGGCGCACGCCGCGTCCGCACTGCCGTGGCGCGGATTGCACCTCATCGGCCCGCCGGCCGAGCGCACGGCCGCCGAACTCACCCGACGGCTCGCCGCGCTCGACGAACGGGAGCGGGAATTGCTCGGCGCACTGTCGCGTGGTCCCGCACTCGGACGCAGCCGTGATGCCGCTCCCGACGCCGACCCCGCCGCGCCGGTCGCCCGCCTCATCGCCGACGGCATGCTCGCCCGCATCGATCACCAGACCGTCGAGCTCCCACCTCAACTCGGCCAGTTGCTGCGCGACGAACCGCCGTTGCAGACCGACAACCTGCGTCGCCCCCGGCCCGAGGACGACTCCGGCTCGCGCCGCTTCTCCGCCCGCGACGTCGACGCAGCGGCCGGCGGTGAGGCGCTCGAGGCCATCCGTCACGCGACGGCGTTGCTGCGCGTCCTCGGCGCCACACCCGCGGCGGTGCTGCGGTCGGGCGCGCTCGGCGTGCGGGAGTTGCGCCGCCTCACCAAGGCCACCGGACTCGATCAGCAGCGGGTGGCGTTGCTCATCGAGATCCTCGGACATGCACGACTGATCGACGCGGGATTCCCCGATCCGCCACCGCCGGGCGACACCGGTGAGCACGTGTTCGCACCGACCACCACCGTCGACACCTGGCTGCACCAACCACGAGAACGCCAGTGGTACACGCTCGTCGAGGCCTGGCTGACGATGCCGCGCCGCGCCTGGCAGGTCGGCGAGCCCGACCGCGACGGCACCGCGATCCCGGCACTGTCGGGTGACAACTACGACGCCCACGCACCCGCCCAACGGCGCACCATCCTCTCCGCGATGGCCCTGGGCCCGACGGCGGCACCGGTGTCGGTGGCCGGCCTGGTCTCCCTGTTGGCCTGGCAGCACCCACATCAGATGCGGCGCTTGGGTTCTCATGTCGTCGAACACACACTTCGGGAAGCCCGCGAGATGGGACTCGTCGCCCACCACGCCCTGAGTTCGGTCGGACGCGCGATCCTCGAGGCCGATGCCGGCGCCGACGACGCACCGATCGTCGCCGCGATGCGCACGGCACTGCCGGAACCGGTCGATCACTTCCTCACCCAGGCCGACCTCACGATCACCGTCCCCGGCCCGATGACCCCGGAACTCGCCGAACAGGTCGAGATGGTGGCCGATCTCGAATCCGGCGGCGCCGCATCGGTATACCGCGTCAGCGAGGTGAGTGTGCGGCGCGCACTCGACGCCGGGCGCTCCAGCAGCGAACTCATCGCGATGTTCACCGCGCACTCTCGTACACCCGTCCCACAATCACTCACCTATCTGATCGAGGACGTCGCCCGTCGGCACGGACAGTTGCGCGTCGGCATCGCCTCGTCGTTCATCCGCTGCGAGGATGCGGCCACCCTGGCGGCCGTGTTGCGCAGCGAGGCCGCCGCGCACCTGTCGATGCGCGCGCTCGCGCCGACGGTTGCGGTGTCCCCCAGCGAGATCCGCGACGTGCTCGACTCCTTGCGTGCTGCCGGGTTCGCGCCGAGCGGGGAGGATTCCTCGGGCGAGTTGGTGGACATGCGTGAACGCGGCAGCCGGGTCCCCGTCACCCGCGCGCGACGTCACGCCATCCCGCCGCGGCGGGCCGCGCTGAACGACGACCAGGTATTGGCGGTGATCGGCCGTCTCCGATCCGGCGATCGGGCCGCGACCGCACGCCCGGCGTCGGCGTCGGCGTCGGTACGGGCCGGCGGAAACGGCGAAACCGCCACGGCCCTCATCCAATTGGCGCTACGCGCCCATCGCAGGCTGCGGGTCGGCTACGTCGACGCACACGGGTCGGCCAGTCAACACGTCGTCACCCCGCAGGCGTTGGGTTCGGGCCAGCTGATCGGCGTCGAGGACGGCACCGATGACGAACAACGGTTCTCCTTGCACCGCATCACCAGTGTCGAACTGCTCGACACGTAGCCCACGTCGGGGTGCCCGGTTCCGGCGTCCCGGTCCGAAAATGGTTCGCCCTCGCCGGGATTCGCGCGTACCGTTGCCACGCCCCGGAAACCGCCGGAGCAACAGACACGAGCAATGGAAGAAGCCATGGAACCGCAGTTCCCCGTATCCCTTTCGGGCACCACCGCATCGACCCTCATGTGGGCCGACGAGGAATCGATCGAGCATCAGGCGCGCAATCAGCTGCGCCGGGTCTCGACGCTGCCCTGGGTGTACGGGGTCCGTGTGATGCCCGACGTGCACGTCGGCAAGGGCGCGACCGTCGGATCGGTGATCGCCATGCGTGATGCGGTGTGCCCGGCCGCGGTCGGCGTCGACATCGGTTGCGGCATGGCCGCCGTGCGCACCGACCTGACCGCATCGGACCTGCCCGACGATCTGTCCGGGCTGCGTTCGGCGATCGAGGCCAAGGTGCCGGTCGGATTCCGGGGTCATGCGGAGCCGGTCAACGTCGTCCGCCATCGCCTCGGCGGCGGCTGGGACAGCTTCTGGGAGCGTTTCGCCGGCCTGCATCGTGGGGTTCGGCAGCTCGACACCCGCGCGCAGCGTCAGATGGGGTCGCTCGGTGGCGGCAACCACTTCATTGAGATCTGTCTCGACGACGAGCAGCAGGTGTGGATCATGCTGCACTCCGGGTCCCGCAACATCGGCAAGGAACTCGCCGAACGGCATATGTCGGTGGCGGCCACCTTGCCGCACAACGCGGAGCTGCCCGACCGTGATCTCGCCGTGTTCCTGACCGGGACCGCGGAGATGGACGCCTACCGTCGTGACCTCGACTGGGCGCAGGAGTACGCGGCACGCAATCGCCGGGTGATGCTGGCGCTGGTGTGCGAGGCGGTCCGGCAGAGCTTCGCCGACCGCGTCGTCCGATTCGACGAGCCGATCAGCTGCCACCACAACTACGTGGCCACCGAGCACATCGACGGTCTGGAGTTGTTGGTGACCCGCAAGGGTGCGATCCGTGCCGGCGCCGGCGACCTCGGTCTCATCCCGGGATCGATGGGTACCGGCTCCTACGTGGTGCGGGGGTTGGGTTCGGAGCAGTCGTTCTACTCCGCGTCGCATGGTGCGGGGCGTCGGATGAGCCGGTCCCAGGCACGCCGGCAGTTCACCGCCGACGACCTCATCGCCCAGACCCGGGGCGTCGAATCCCGCAAGGATTCGGGCGTCGTCGACGAGATCCCGGCCGCCTACAAGGACATCGACGACGTGATCGCCGCCCAGACCGACCTCGTCGAGGTGGTGGCGCACCTGCGTCAGGTGGTCTGCGTCAAGGGGTGAGGGCGCACCCTCACCACGTTGACAGCGCTCTGGTCCACGTTGACAGCGCTCGGCTGAGCGCTGTCAGTGAGATACAGAGCGCTGTCAACGGCCGTGCGGGGTCTGGCTCGACGGGACTTGCACCGATCTGGACAATGGATCGGGTGACTGATGGACCCCTGATCGTGCAATCCGACAAAACGCTGCTGCTCGAGGTCGACCACCCCGACGCCGCGGCGGCTCGTGGTGCGATCGCCCCGTTTGCCGAACTCGAACGTGCACCCGAGCACGTCCACACCTATCGGGTGACCCCACTCGCGCTGTGGAACGCGCGGGCGGCCGGGCACGACGCCGAGCAGGTCGTCGACGCCCTGGTCACCTACTCCCGGTATGCGGTCCCGCAGCCGCTGCTGATGGACATCGTCGACACGATGGGCCGGTTCGGTCGGCTGCAGTTGGTCAAGAGTCCGGTCCACGGCCTGACGTTGGTCAGCCTCGACCGCGCGGTCCTCGAGGAGATCCTGCGCAACAAGAAGGTCGCGCCGATGCTCGGCGCCCGCATCGACGACGACACCGTCGTGGTGCATCCGTCGGAGCGGGGACGCCTCAAGCAGGTGCTGCTGAAGGTCGGCTGGCCGGCCGAGGACCTCGCCGGTTACGTCGATGGTGAGGCTCATCCGATCGCACTCGATCAGGGCGACTGGCATCTGCGCGACTATCAGGAGATGGCCGCGGACTCGTTCTGGGCGGGTGGTTCGGGTGTCGTCGTGCTGCCGTGCGGTGCCGGTAAGACGATGGTCGGCGCGGCGGCGATGGCCAAGGCGGGCGCGACCACCCTGATCCTGGTCACCAACACCGTGGCCGGCCGCCAGTGGAAACGCGAACTCATCGCCCGCACCACGCTGACCGAGGACGAGATCGGTGAATACTCGGGTGAGCGCAAGGAGATCCGGCCGGTGACGATCGCGACCTACCAGGTGATGACCCGGAAATCCAAGGGCGAGTACAAGAATCTCGATCTGTTCGATTCCCGGGACTGGGGCCTGATCATCTACGACGAGGTGCATCTGCTGCCCGCTCCGGTGTTCCGGATGACCGCCGATCTGCAGTCCCGTCGCCGTCTGGGCCTGACCGCGACGCTGGTCCGCGAGGACGGCCGCGAGGGAGATGTCTTCTCCCTCATCGGCCCCAAGCGGTACGACGCGCCGTGGAAGGACATCGAGGCGCAGGGCTGGATCGCGCCGGCCGAGTGCATCGAGGTGCGGGTGACCCTCACCGACGAGGAACGCCTGCAGTATGCGGTTGCCGAGGCGGAGGAGAAATACAAGCTCTGTTCGACCGCCCACACCAAGGTCAACGTGGTGCGGTCGATCTTGGCCCGCCACAGCGAATCCCAGACGCTGGTGATCGGCGCGTACATCGATCAGCTCGAGGAACTCGGCCGTGAACTCGACGCCCCGGTGATCCAGGGAGCGACCAAGAACAAGGAACGCGAGATCCTGTTCGACCGCTTCCGGTCCGGTGAGATCCAGACGCTCGTGGTCAGCAAGGTCGCCAATTTCTCCATCGATCTCCCCGAGGCGTCGGTGGCGGTTCAGGTGTCGGGCACGTTCGGTTCCCGGCAGGAGGAGGCGCAGCGCCTCGGCCGGCTGTTACGTCCCAAGGCCGATGGCGGACAGGCGCACTTCTACTCGGTGGTCTCCCGCGACACCCTCGACGCCGACTACGCCGCGCACCGTCAGCGGTTCCTCGCCGAACAGGGGTACGCCTACCGCATCACCGATGCCGACGACCTGCTCGGACCCACCATCGGCGAGGAATCGGCGGGCTGACGGCCCCGGCCTCCGAGAACGGTCCGTCGAGGGCGAACCTCAGATCAGGAACCGGATTCCTGGGTCAGGCAGTACCCCAGGGATTCGGGCTGGGCGAAGATCCACCGCAACTCCCCCGTCGCGCAGCTCACCGCGCTCGTCGACCGGTTGGTGATCCGGAATGCGACCGTTCCCGCCGCCGCGGCCGCACCGCAACTCAACTCGTGGTAGTCGGCGAGTGAACCACCCGAACTGGGGATCTGGTAGCACTGCCCTGGCGTGAAATTGGGTGCCAGACAGAGCTTTTGGGCGGTCCCACCGAAGGACAGACTGGCGTTGTGGTCGTTGGGGCACTCCGCGGAGGCGGCGACGAATTCGGCGGCGTAGAACGTCATCGCCGACGTGGCGCAATCGACGCGACTGGTGTCGACGTTGCCGGCGGAGTCGGGCTGCCGACCGATCTGCACACAATCACCGACCGCGATCTGGCCGGGACCGGAGATCTGCGTCGGTTGCTCGGTCACCGGGGGGCGGGTGAACGGCGTGGAGGTGGGCGTCCCCGCGACCGCCGTGGTGGTGACCGAGTTGCCGGCGGCGGTCGAGGTGCCCGAATCCGACCCGGACAGCAGATTCGCCACCCAGACACCGGCGACGATCACCAGGACCAGCGCCAGCAGGGCGCCGAGGACCGCCAACGCGGTCTTCGACGACGATCCGCGTCGAGGCGTCGGCGGCAGCGGGTAACCGCCGGTGCCGCCCGGCTGACTCGGATACGACCCCACCGGCAGGGGCGCGCTGGGCGGGCCGTACGGCGGAATCGACCCGGGCGCCACGGCGCCGGGATACGACGCTCCGGTGTACGGGCCCGCGGGCACCGGCGGAACCTGCGAGGACGGGATCGGCTGCGCATACGAGGGCGGTACCGACGTCGAGGGCGGTGCCGATGCCCGCGCCGGGATGATCTCCGTGGGACCCGGCGGCGGCCCCGACTGCGGTGGTCCCGACTGGGCGCCGCGCAAGGCCCGATCGAGGTCGGCGGCGAGATCGCTGCACGACGGATACCGCTCGTCGGCGGTCTTGCCGAGTCCACGCCGCAGCACCTCGTCGACGGCGTTCGAGGTTCCCGGCCGCAGCCCGGAGAGCGCCGGCGGATCGGAATTCAGGTGCGCGGCGATCACACTGGTCTGGGTACTGCCCTCGAACGGCGGGACCCCGCAGAGCAACTGGAACAGTGTGGCAGCGAGGCTGTACTGGTCGGCCCGCCCGTCGACCTCGGTACCGAGGAGTTGCTCGGGAGCGACGTAGGCGACCGTCCCGAGGAACATGTTCGCCGAGGTCAGGTTGGTGACGTCGGCGGTCGACTTGGCGATCCCGAAGTCGGCGAGCAGCACCCGCGGCGGCTGCCGGCCGATGCGGGTGGCACCTGCGCCGTCGGCGCCCTGCACCAGGATGTTGGCCGGTTTCACATCCCGGTGCAGCAGCCCGCGGGCGTGCGCCGCGTCCAACGCCGACGCCACCGACATGGCGATCGCCGACACCAGGGCGGGGTCGAGTCCTCGGGGGTGACGACGCAGCAGTTCACTGCCGTCGACGCCGTCGATGAACTCCATCGCCAGCCACAGGTGGCCGTCGTCCTCACCGGAGTTGTAGATCGTGACGATCGCCGGATGCACCATGCTGGAGGCCAACTCGGCCTCCCGGATGAAGCGCTGCCGGAACATCGGGTCGCGGCTGAGATCGGCCGGCAGGATCTTGACTGCCTCCTTGCGGGGCAGTTTGGGGTGGCGGGCCAGATAGACCTCGCCCATGCCACCGCGGCCCACGAGCCGCTCGATCGTGTACCCGGCGAAGGCATCACCCGGTGTGTAGACCACCTCAGCCCTCCTCGACACCGGCGGCACGTCAGGCCCGTAACCTTACCTGCTCCCTGCGCCTTCCCCGGATCAGACGACAGTCCGCAGGCAGTAGCCCACCGATTGCGGCCGGGCGAATGACCACATCGTGTCGTCGGCATCGCAGGTGATGGACCCGTCGCCACGGTCGACGGCCCGCGCCACCACCGTTTGCTCGGCGGCCTGCGCGTCGCAGGTCACCTCGCGGTAGTCGACGAGGTCGCCGCCGATCGGGATCTGATAGCAGCGTCCCTCGGCGAAGTTCGGTGTCAGGCAGAGACTCTCACGATTCTCACCGAAGGTGAGGGTGGAGGTGTTGGCGGCGTCGCAGCCGGATTCGGCGGCCACCGTCGATGCGGCGTAGAACGTCAGACCGTCGGTGCGTTCGCAGTCGACCTTGGAGGCGTTCACCTTCCCCGGCTCGTCGTCGGCGCCGATCGACAGGCATTCGCCGACTTCGATGTCGTTCGGGGATTCGATGGCGTCGGTGCCGAGGCTGACACTGCACGCGGCGACGAGCATGAACCCGAGGCAGCCGAGGATGACGGCACCGTTGTAGGCGAGCCGGAGCAGTGGCCGGGCGGGCCGGCCCTCGAGGTCGGGGTCGTGGTTGGTGTGGGGGTCGTGGTCAGGATGGTGGCGATCGGTGGTGAACATGACGGGTCCTTTCGGCAGCTGTGGTGTGCTGCCGACACGGTCGTCGTCGTGGCTTGTCGCGCGCTTGACGAACGCTTGGACGGCGTCGGTCGTTCAGCTCACCCGCAGGCAGTAGCCGAGCGGTTGAGGCTCGGTGAACTCCAGGGCGGTCAGACTCGCATCGCAGGTCACCGTGCCGTTGGAACGGGTGACGACCTCGACCACAGCGGTGCCGTCGGCCGTCGTCGCGCCACAATCGACGGCCTTGAAGTCGGTCAACGACCCGGCACCACCCGAGGGCACCTCATAACACTTGCCCTGCGCCATGTTGGGCGTCAGACACAGTTGCTGGTCGCCCTCCTCGAACGTCAGTCTTGATTCCTGACCCGGGCATTGCGATGTGGTCGCGGTCGTCGACGCGACGTAGAAGGCGAAGGCGTCGGTGGTGTCGCAGTCGGTCTTGGTGGCCTCTACCTTCCCGTCGGAACTGTCCGCGACGGACACGCACTCGCCGACGTTGACGTCGTCGGCCGAGTCGACGGTGTCGCTGCCGACGCTGACCGAGGCACTGCAGGCGGTGAGCAGGCCGAAGGCCAGGCAGGCGCATGCGACGCCGAGGCGCCGAGCCCACCGCGATGTGTTCTGACTCACTTGCGTTCCCATGGCGGGGAGGTTACTCCGGACAACCGACGCAATCGTCGCGATTCACCCGACCGGGGTGTGACAGCCTGAATCCATGCCCCCTTCTCCGGCCACCGTCACGCGCCTGCGCCCGTTCTCCGCCACGATCTTCGCCGAGATGTCGGCACTGGCACTGCGTCACGACGCGGTGAACCTGGGTCAGGGTTTCCCGGACACCGACGGACCCGAGGCGATGCTCGAGGCGGCCCGGGTCGCCATCTCGACCGGCCAGAACCAGTACCCGCCGGGGATCGGGGTGCCGAGCCTGCGCCACGCCGTGGCCGGCCACCAGCGCGATCATTACGGCCTCGACTACGACCCCGACACCGAGGTCCTGATCACCGTCGGCGCCACCGAGGCCATCGCGGGCGCGGTCGTCGGTCTCACCGAACCCGGCCGCGAGGTGATCATGATCGAGCCGTACTACGACTCGTATGCCGCGACCGTCGCGATGGCCGGCGGTGTGCGCCGCACCGTGCCGTTGATCCCCGACGGCGACGGGTTCCGCCTCGACCGCGACGGGCTGGCCGCCGCGTTCGGACCCGACACCGCCCTGATCCTGGTGAACTCGCCGCACAATCCCACCGGGACCGTGCTCTCCGACGGCGACCTCGCCGAGATCGCGCGCCTATGCGTCGAGCACGACGTGATCGCGGTGACCGACGAGGTGTACGAACATCTGCTGTTCGACGGACGCACCCACACGCCACTGGCCACACTGCCCGGGATGCGCGAGCGCACCCTCCGAATATCGAGTGCGGCAAAGACATTCAACTGCACCGGCTGGAAGGTCGGCTGGATCAGCGGTCCGAGCGAACTGGTCGCCGCCGCGCGTGCGGCCAAACAGTTCATGACCTACGTGGGTTCGGGACCATTCCAGCCGGCCGTCGCGGTGGCACTCGAGCAGGAGATGGCATGGGTCGCCCGCAGCGCCGCCGAACTCCAGAACAAACGGGACCTGTTGTCCCGGGCGCTCTCCGATGCCGGGTTCGGCGTGCACCGCAGCGAGGCAACCTATTTCGTGTGCGCCGATCCGCGCCCGCTCGGATACGCCGACGGCGAGGACTTCTGCCGGTCGCTGCCCGAACGGATCGGGGTGGCCGCCGTGCCGGTCAGCGTGTTCGCCGACCACAAGGACCCGTGGAATCACATGGTGCGCTTCGCCTTCGCCAAACGCGACGACGTGATCGCCGAGGCCGCCGACCGGTTACGGCGTCTCTGAACACATCTCAGACACGCACGACCATCTTGCCGATGTTCTCCCCGCGCATCATGCCGAGGAAGGCGTCGACGGCGTGGTCCACCCCGTCCACCACGGTCTCGTCGAAGACGATGTCGCCGCCCGCATACCACTGCGACATCTTCTCGTTGAACTCCGCGGCGAAGCCGAGGTAATGCCCGAGGGTGAAACCTCGCAGGGTGAGTCCGCGGGTGATGATGTTGCTCATGTTGCGGGGGCCGGGCTGCGCCTCGGTGGCGTTGTAGGCCGAGATCGCGCCGCACAGGGCCGCGCGCCCACCGTCGTTGAAGACGTCGAGCGCGGCCTCGAGGTGCTCGCCGCCCACATTGTCGAAGTACACGTCGATACCGTCGGTGGCCAGCTCCCGCAACTGCTTTCGCACCGGACCGGCCTTGTAGTCCAGCGCCGAATCGTATCCGTAGCGGGAGGTCAGCAGATCCACCTTGGCCGGCCCGCCCGCGGAACCGATCACGGCCTTCGCGCCGAGGAGTCGGGCGATCTGTCCGGCGGCGGTACCTACCGCGCCCGCGGCGCCCGAGATGAACACCACGTCACCGTCTTTCAGCTTCGCGATCTCGGCGAGCCCGACGTATGCGGTGAGTCCGGTCAACCCGAAGATGCCAAGATACGCCGAGGAGGCCACACCATCGGGCGGCTCCGGCAACCGGGTGAAAGCCGTTGCGGGGCCTTGTGCCACGTCGCGCCACCCCAGTTGGTGGCTGACCAATGTGCCGACCGGGAGGTCGTCGGCGCGCGACTGCATCACCCGGCCGACCGCACCGCCGGTCATCGTCTCCCCCAGCGCGAAGGGCGGGATGTAGCTTCGGGTGTCGATCATCCGGCCGCGCATGTACGGATCGACGCTGACGAACTCGTTGGCGACGCGCACCTCACCCGCGGCGAGGTCGTCGAGTTCGATTGTCGCCACACGGAAGTCGTCGGCGGTGGGCCAGCCGACGGGTCGCGACACGAGTTGAACCTGCGTGCTGGTGACGGTCATGAAATCCTCCTTGATTCAGCGGAAATGATGTCAGTTCACCGGTGAGAGAAGCGCGATACTCAGGGCGACCACCGCGATCAGCGGAAGCGCCGACTGGGTGATGGCTGCCCGCGCCTTGTCCGGCGAGGAGATCAGCAGCACGAGACCCGCGGCGAGCATCGATCCGGCCCCGGCGTAGATCAACGCGGCGCCGACGGCCTCGTCGACGAACCAGGTCACCGCACCGATCCCGGCGATCAACGCCAGGAAGAGGTTGTAGAAGCCCTGATTGAAGGCCATCTCGCGGGTCGCGACCGCCTCGTCGGCGGTGGTGCCGAATGTGGCGCGGGTCGACGGGTGAGTCCAGCGCCACGACTCCAGCACCCAGATGTAGACGTGCAGGGCGGCCGCCAGAGCGGCGAACACGATGGCGACGATACCCACGGCAACTCCTTTGTGAACCGAACGTTCCACAACTATACTAGAATGATCGTTGCACAATCTGTCAACCAGGAATCGAGGAAGTCATGGGACGCGCAGTGACCCACGATCGCGGCAAGCTCGTCAGCGACGCGCGTGACATGTTCTGGCGCAAGGGTTTCGACGCAGTATCCGTGGCCGACGTGGAGGCGGCCACCGGGGTCGGACGATCCAGCATCTACCACGCGTTCGGCAACATGCGCGGCCTGTTCGACGCTGCGGTGACCGACTATCTCGACACCATCGTGCGCCCCCGGCTGCGCCCGATGACCGTCGAGAAGGTCGACGGCGACGCCGTGATCGACTACCTGAGCCGGCTTCGCGATGCGATCGCCGTCATCGACCGGGACGGCGCGGCACCGGCCGGTTGCCTCCTGCTCACGACCGCGGCCGGCAACATCGGCGGCGATGACGCCGTCGCGCAGGTCGTCGCCGCCTATCACCGGGAATTGTCGACGGCGATCGCGCGTGGCGTGCAGGCTCATCTGCCCGACGCCGACGCCACCACGCGGGACCGAATGACCCGGATGACGGTGGCGGCGAGCATCGCCGGGCTCTCACTGGCCCGCGTCGACGCCGACGCGGCCTGCGCCACCCTCGACGCGGCGATCGCGACACTGGCAGAACAGCGCCGCCGGTAAATCATAGTCGGCTCAGAAGTGTTGCGCCCCACCGTCGACGGAGATCGATTCGGCGGTGATGAACTTCGATTCGTCGGAGGCCAGGAACGCCACCGCGTTGGACATCTCCTCCGCCTCGGCCACGAACTGATTGACAAAGGTCATGCCCATGCCCGCCAGCCGCGGGTTGGCCGCGTTGGTCTGCTCGATACGCGCGACCATCTGACCCGAACCCATCGGGGTGGCGACCGCCCCCGGGTGCACCGTGTTGACCCGGATGTCGTGGGCGCCGAGTTCGGCGGCGAAGGCCCGGCCCATCCCGACCAGCGCATGCTTGCTGGTGGTGTAGTGAACCATGAACGGCTGCAGCTTCTTTCCGGCCAGGGAACTGATGAGGATGATCGACCCGCCGCCGCGCGAGATGAGGTGATTCGCTGTGGCCGTCACGGTGTTCCACACACCGATGACGTTGATGTCGATGGTGTCGCGAAAGCTGGTGGGGGTCACCTCGTCCCACGTCTCGGGGATACAGATGCCGGCGTTGGCCACCACGATGTCGAGGCCACCGAGTGCCTCGACACCCTGCGTCACGGCTGCGGTCATTGCCTCGAGATCACGCACATCGCATTGCGTCAGAAGGGCTGTGGCGCCTTGTTCTTCGACCAGCCGGGCGGTTTCGGCGAGATCCTCGGGTGTCGCCGAATCATAGGGCACCCCGGGCAGCGGCCCGGCCAGATCGAGTCCGATGATCTGGGCGCCTTCACTCGCCAGCCGAACCGCATGCGCACGTCCCTGACCGCGCGCCACACCGGTGATGAAGGCGACCTTGCCGCTCAAACGTCCCACGATGCACATCCTTTCCCCGCGGCGTCGTCGCCACGGACCAACACTATCGGCCGCGATCGAGCGGCAGTCCTTGTTCCAGTAGATCGATGGCGTCGAGCAGGGTGCCCAGCACGTCGCCGTCGCGCGGATCGACGACGGACTCGGCGATGTGGAACATCACCCCACTGGTGGCGGCGATGAACACCCGCAGGCACGGATCGTCCACCGGCACATCCAGATACGCGGCGAAGTACTCGGCGCCCTGGGAGATCGACGCATCCGCCTCGATCCGATAAGCCGTCCGCAGCGCCGGTTCGGACCGGATGAGCTGCAACCGTTGTGGATTCGATGCCCACGGATCCTCGAGGGCGATCCGACCCTGCGTGGTGACCAGCGCACGAAGCAGATCGAAGTGCCCGAGCCCCTTCGGAATGGCCGCCGCGGCGGCGTGCCGTTCGTCGTCGAGCCCGTCGGAGATCACCACCTGCTCCTTGGAGGCGAAGTACCGGAAGAAGGTGGTGTGGGACACCTGCGCCTCGCGCGCGATCTGCTCGACGGTCGTCTGCGCGTACCCCTGCGTGGCGAACAGCCGCATGGCCGCATCCCGGATCGCCTGCCGGGTGCGCTGTTTGTTCTTCTCGCGCAGCCCGGCAGGACGAACCGTGGGCGTCACCGTATCCGGCAGGTCGGTCATGACGCCGGCGTCAGGGCCTTGTCGTCCTCGGCGGAGGGCACGCCCCGATCGCGGACGGCCCCGCCCTCGATGTCGAAGTCGAACACCAGCTTGTCCAACCACTTCGGCAGACTCCAGGCACGATCGCCGAGCATCGCGATCACCGCGGGCACCACGGTCATCCGGATGATGAAGGCGTCGAAGAACACCGCGATGGCCAGCGCGAATCCGAGCATCTTGGAGGTGGTGTCCGGGGCGAGCATGAAGGAGGCGAAGACGCTGATCATGATGATCGCGGCGGACGTCACCACGCGCGCACCGTGCCGGTAGCCGGCGATGATCGCGTCCTTGGCACTCATGCCGTGGACGTACTCCTCGCGCATCCGGGTCACCAGGAACACCTGGTAATCCATCGCGAGACCGAAGACCACGCCGATCAGGAAGATCGGCAGGAACGACAGTGTCGGGCGGGTGTCGGAGATGATCCCGAGGTAACCCTCCTGGAAGATCGCGACGGTGACACCGAAGGTCGCCAGCACCGAGAAGATGAACCCGACGGTGCCCACCAGCGGCACCCAGATCGACCGGAAGACACCGATCATGATCAGGAATGCCAGCCCCACCACCACGATGAGATACGGGATGAGCGCCTTGTCGAGCTTGGCCGAGAGGTCCGACATGATCGCGGTCTGCCCGCCGACGTGCATCTCGACGCCGGCCTTGTCGACCTGCGGCCCATAGTCACGGATCGTCTCCATCAGGTCGTGCGTCGCCTGATCCGACGGCGCACTGGTGGGCGTGACCATGATCAACGCCGTGTTGGCACCGACGTTCGGGTTGGCACCGGCGCCGTTGCCCGTCCAGGCCAGCGACGCCGCGTTGGCCACGCCGGGCAGCGTCTTGATGTGTGCGACGGCCTCGTCGGCGGCGGTGGCGACCTGCCCGTCGTCGTCGTGCAGGATCACCAGCAACGGCCCGTTGATGCCCTCGCCGAAGCCCTTCTGCAGCAACGCCGATGCGCGCGCCTCGTCGGCGTTGGACAGGTCCATGCCGAGCTCGAGCTTGCCCACCGGGATCGCCGCGAGGACCAGGACGGCGAGTCCGGCGATGATGAACGGCAGCGGCCGCTTGACCACCTGTTTGCCGAAGCGCACACCGTTGGTCTCGGCGGTCATCGATTCCTCGGCATGCTTGATCCACGGGATCTTCGGGGTGAAGGCGAACCGTCCGGTGGCTCCGAGCAGGGCCGGGATCAGGGTGAGCGCCGCGATGACCGCGATGATCACCGCGACCGCCGCACCGGCACCCATCTGGGTGATCAGGGGGATGCCGACGACGGTCAGTGCCACCACCGCGATCACCACGGTCAGACCGGCGAAGACCACCGCGGTGCCGGCCGTGCCCACCGCACGTCCGGCGGCATCGGCCGGGTCACCACCGCGGTGCCGTTCGGTCCGGTACCGCGACACGATGAACAGCGCGTAGTCGATGGAGACCGCGATACCCAGCATCGTGACGATGCCGGTGGCGGTCTGGTTGACGGTCATGAACTCCGCCGACAGCGTCACCAGCATCATCGTCAACGCGACGCCGACGATGCCGGTGACCAGTGGGATGAAGGCCGCCACCAGGGCCCCGAAGGCCACGATCATCACCACGAAGGCCACGGCGAAGCCGATGAGTTCGGCGGTGCCGCCCTGTTCCATCACCTGCATGAGCGACCCGGTGGCCTCGACCTGCAGTCCGCCGCCCCGGTTCTGTTCGAGTACGTCGATCAGCTGTTGTTTCTGGTCGACCGTCAGGTCCTGGATGTTGGTGGTCACCTGTACCGAGATGAGGCCGACGTGACCGTTGTCGCCGATCACCGACGCGGCCATCTCCGGTTTCGCCTGGGCCACCGCGAGCGGGCTGACCACGGCCTGCGGGTCGGCGATGTCGGAGAGCCCACGCAGGTCGGTGGCAAGCTTCTGCAGCTGTTCGGCATGCGCGTCGAGACCGTCGGCGGCGTACACCACGACCGTCGCCGATCCCTGCGACTGCTGCTCCATGACCTTCGGGAAGTACTCCTGCAGCTGGCTGGTCGCCGTCCCGGAGTCGGTTCCCGGCAGATCGAAATCCTGCGCGAACTTCGGCTTGAGCAGGCCGACCGACCCGATGACCACGACGAGCAGGATCAGCCAGGTGGCGATCACCCACCACTTGTGCCGGAAGGAGAACCGGCCGAGCCGGAAGAGTATGGATGCCATCAGGGAGTCCTCGAAAGACGGGCGAACGGGCGGTGTGTGCGGACGAATCTGGGCCGCCGGGGAGTTCTCCGCGGCATCCCGCCACCCACAAAAGTGTGAGTGACTAACACTTGACAATGTTTACTCCACTTTCGTCGCGACAGCCAGATCGGATCGCGATTGTGGGCGAACCCACTCACGCCGGCGTCGGCCCGCCGGCATCACACCGCGGCCTATCTAGAACATTCTTTCGATCGACGCTAGGCTGGGCGGATGACCGTCGGCATGCAGGGTTCGATCTTCGACCTCACCGAGACCACGCCGGAGATCGGGGCCGTGGCCACCGGAGTGACCCGCCGCGAACTCACCGACGGCGCGTGGGTGGACGTGCGCCCCGGCTGGATCACCGGTTCGGAACTCCTGTTCGACGCACTGCGGGAGAAGGCCGCCTGGCGCGCCGAGCGACGTCGGATGTATGACCGGGTGGTCGACGTCCCACGCCTGCTGGCCACCTACCAGGCCGACGAACCGCTCCCCGATCCTCTTCTCGCCCAATGTCGTTCGATGTTGACCGGCCACTACCGCGACGAACTCCCGGAGGGCTTCGCCACCGCCGGACTGTGCCTGTACCGCGACGGTTCGGATTCGGTTGCCTGGCACGGTGATCGGATCGGACGCGGCGCCACCCACGACACGATGGTGGCGATCCTCTCGCTGGGCTCACCGCGCGCACTGACCCTGCGTCCGCGCGGCGGCGGCGCATCGTTGCGTTTCGTGATGGGTTCCGGTGACCTGCTCGTCATGGGCGGCAGTTGCCAACGGACGTGGGAACACGCGGTCCCCAAGAGCCCGGGCGCCGGAGCACGCATCAGTGTGCAGTTCCGGCCGCCCGGGGTCTGGTGACGGCGTGGTCACGTTCTTCGGCGCGGCGCCCTCAGATCCCGAAGGTGACCCCGGTGAGCTTCTCCGACGCGGCCCAGAGCCCGTCCCGGATGGCCCGATCGTTCGCGCGCCCGGAGTATGACGACACCCCCGGCGCCCCACGCATCCCGAAGAGCGCCGTCGGACCGTAGAAGGTGCCGTTCACCACGTCGGGCGAGGTGGCGGCGTACAGGGTCGGCAGGGCTCCCGACGCCGCCGACTGCGCGAACAGATTGCCCACCTTCATCACCTGATCCATCAGCGATTCGGTGTGCCCCTGCAGTTCGGTCGCGGCGTATCCGGGGTGGGCGATCAGCGACAGTCGGCCGTCGTCGGCGGCGTCGAAACGGTCGGCGAGGTCCATCCCGAACATCAGATTGGCCATCTTCGAATCGCCGTACGCCTGCCACCGCTTGTACCGGCGCGACCGCCAGTCCAGATCGCCGAGGTCGATGCGCCCGAGTTGATGCAGGCCCGACGACAACGTCACCACCCGCTCGGAGATCTTCGGCAACAGCAGCCCGGTCAGCGCGAAGTGCCCGAGATGGTTGGTGCCCATCTGCATCTCGAAACCGTCGGCGGTGCGCCGTAACGGCAGCGCCATCACACCGGCGTTGTTGATCAGCACGTCGGCGGCGGGCGCCGAGTCGGCGAAGGCCCGCACCGACGCGAGGTCGGCGAGGTCCAGGGACGCGACGCGCACGCGGTCCCCGAGTCCGGCGGCGATCGCATCGGCCTTGTCGGTGTTGCGGCACGCCATGACGACGCTCGCGCCGGCGGCCACGAGGGCCTTGGTGGTCTCGGCGCCGAGTCCACTGTTGGCGCCGGTGACGATGTAGGTCTTGCCGGACTGATCCGGGATGTCTGCGGTTGACCATCCGCTCATGTGCGAGTCCCTTCGTGGACGAACGTGACGTTCGTCGCCCAGCGTAGGCGTCGGACGGGCCGGGGCGGGTCAGCGCAGGCGCAATAGTCCGGCCGATCCCAGCCATTTGGTCGGACGCAAGAAACCCGACAGCATCTCACCCATCGACGGCGCGTTCCGGGCGACCAGGTCGGCGGGCGCGAAGATCTCGGTGGGTTCGTTGCGGCCGCGCATCACGCGCCGGTCCAGCAGCGTCCACTTCTGCGTTTCGTCGCCCGCGGCGGTGACCGCGGGCCCGCTGGCCAGCACCGGTACCCGACTGGTCTTGGCCATCTCGGACAGTCGGGCGCATTCGTTGACCGGGTCGCCGATGACGGTGTACTCGTAACGGCGTTCGGCGCCGATGTTGCCGGCGAACACCATCCCGAACGACACCCCGATCCCCCACCGAACATCGAGTGCTTCGGTCAGCCCCGCTGCGAGGTCGCAGGCGGCGGCCAGCGCCGCGCCCGCCGGATTGTCGATGGCGACGGGAGCGCCGAACACGGCCAGGGCCGCGTCACCCTCGAACTTGTTGACGAAGCCGGCGTGATGGTCGACGACCTGCGCGACGATCTCGAAGAACTCGTTGAGCAGCGCCGCGGTGTCCTGCGGACAGCGTTCCTGGGCGATCGTGGTGGAGCCGATGATGTCGACGAGCAGCACCCCGACCTCGGTGTTGGTGCCGTGCAGACCCATCCCGTTCTCGATGGCCAGTTCGGCCACCGTGTCACCCACGTGCCGGGCGAACAGCTCCCGCATGCGCTCACGTTCATCGAGCCCGGCCACCATCTCGTTGAATCCGTGCTGCAGCACCCCGAGCTCCGAGGAGTCGTAGACGTCGACGTGGACATCGAAATCGCCCTGATCGACCTTCTCGACCGCGTCGCGCAACTCGGTGAGCGGATCGATCAACGACTGCCCGACGAGCGCGATGATCCGGGCTCCGGCGGCCAGGCCCACGATCGCCAGCACCACCGACGCCCAGTCGACATCCCCGACCACGGCGGGCAGCAGATGTATCCGCCGGCCGATGTTGAGAATGATCAGGCCGATCATCGGGACCGCCGAGCTGATCGCCCACACCGCGAACATCCGCTCCCGGACACCGTGCACCACACGCGAGGTGGGGTCAGAGGCCAGCGCGACCATCATCAGCGGGCGGGCCGCCCGTTCGGCGAACAGGTACGTCAGACATGCACTCGACATGCCGGCGAGGAAGAAGGCGACGGTGACCCCGACGAGCGTCGACACGGTGAGCGTACGCGCCGCCAGGAGCACGTAACACAGCAGCGAGGCTGCCCACGCGACGCTCGTCCCGATCACCTGCATCATCGGGATACGTTGCACGGCAAGGCGTCTGGCGTGGTCGGCGACCTCTCCGCCGACAAACCAGACGATCTGCGGGCGGAGCAGTACGACACCCAGAACCACATTCACCACGATCGACACCGCGATCGCGGCCACGATCGCCGGGAAGTTGGGCGCACCGATCGTGGCGTCCACGGTCAGCAGTCCACCGTTGTAGGCGAGTTGGACGAGAAGGAAGGTCTCCAGACCGATCAGTGCGTTGCTGCCGACGATCGCGGCCACCGAGACGGCCACCGCCCGGCGGGCCAGGCGCCGGCGTCCGTCGATCCCCAATTGCTCCCACTCGGCCGCGGTCGGCTCGCCGGCCACACCCCAGACCCGGGCGGCGTATCGGCGTCGCGCATTCGACCACCGCAAGCCGTCGAGAGGGGGCCGCATATGCGGTTGCCCGTCGGCGGAACTCGGTGATGGGGTCATGCGCCTTCCCTGCCGATCGATGTCACACGTGAGATTACCGAATGACACCGCTCACAAAAGGGCCCGATGGTCCCGCGGGGGCCGGGATCGCCGTCATTCGGTGGGCGTCGTGCGGCCCGGCCCACCGCGCCGGGCGCGTTATCGTCGCACCGTCACCCACCCCGACACGCCGACACCCGCGGAGGTTTCATGAGCCAGAGCACCCCGCCGAGCAGACGAGAGGCGGTATTCGAACGGTGGCTCGGCCAATTGGATCGCTACCCCGTCACCGACCGCGTCGTGACGATGAGCGAGGTCCATCTGCAGCGGTTCGACGGCGTCGTTCCGGAGTTCCTCATCAGGATCTGGCGTCGCTTCGGGTTCGCCGGGCTCTTCGACGGGGCGATCTGGTTCACCGACCCCCTCGAGTGGGCCGACGTCGCCGCCGAGATGTTGCGCGGTGTGACCGTGCCGGGTTGGCCCGCCGGTTCGCTGGTACTCCCGTTGGCGCGCAGCGCATTCGGAGAGTTCTGGTTCTACAGTCCGGGGAACTCGGGCTGGCTGGGTGTGCATCCGGGCACCGGCCACATGAACGCGGACGGCACCGCGAAGTACGACGGTGAACCCGACGCGGACATCATGTCGTGGTTCAACCGGATCAACGACTACCCCAGCCTGATCGAACCGGAGTTCACGCTGCTCGACGAGGTGTGCGGGACCCTCGCCTACGACGAGTGCTACGCCTACACGCCGGCGCTCACCGCGGGCGGAAAGGCCCGCGACACCCATGCATCGCTGGTCTTGATGCGCGACCACCTGCACCTGCTGGACAACCTTCGACGGCGGCCGAGCGCGACACTGAGTGCCGACTACGGGATGTTTGACCCCGACGGTGAGCTGATCTACCGACTCGAGTCGTACGGACCAAACGAGCGACCCGCCAATCCCTACGCGTCGGGCCGCCCCGATGAGGAGATCATTGCCGATATCGTGACCGCTCTGCGCGTCGTCGCCGACGAGACACTGCCCGACTGGCGATGCGTCGTGCTGGGGCTGGCACGGGTCGGCCGAAAGTCATATCAGTCCGCGGTGATCGCCTACAGCGCCGACGAGGGCAGGCTGTCGCGGTCCGGTCATTGGTCACGTGAGATGCGGCGCAATGTCACCGCACTGCTGACTCCCATGCCCTGGGAGCAGAAGGGACTGAAGCTGATCGTGTATCGGGCCGGCCGGACCCGGATCGAACGGACCGAGGACGCCGCACAGGCCGTATCGTGGACAGCCCGCGGACTCGGATCTCCGCCCGTCGACGTCCTCGTCGAGGCGATGCGACCCAGGATGCTGTGACTCTCGTCGGCACCTGCGGTGCCCCCAGTAGGGCTCGAACCTACGACCTGCGGATTAAAAGTCCGTAGCTCTACCAACTGAGCTATAGGGGCAGTCCTTCGTCGAACGAAGGCGGATGCGAGTTTACCCGGTCGCATCCGACGCCGGTGCGGACGGTGTGCGCTGTGCGTGTCATCGTTGAGAAACCCGCCCTGACATGGCGATTTGTGTTTTCTCCGCGCGGTGTCCTAATCTAAGTCGGCTCCCAACGGAGCGCCTCCGAACGGAGAACCGGCCCCCTTCGTCTAGCGGCCTAGGACGCCGCCCTTTCAAGGCGGTAGCGCGGGTTCGAATCCCGTAGGGGGTACGCTGCGGGTTTCGACCGGCAGATAACTGAACATGGCCCTGTGGCGCAGTTGGTTAGCGCGCCGCCCTGTCACGGCGGAGGTCGCGGGTTCGAGTCCCGTCAGGGTCGCCAAAGGTTTCGGTATGTACCGGACCTTCCGGCCAGGTAGCTCAGTTGGTACGAGCGTCCGCCTGAAAAGCGGAAGGTCGCCGGTTCGATCCCGGCCCTGGCCACAGACATTGCCCCGACTTCGGTCGGGGCTTTTTCTGTTGGTGCTTCTTCCGCAACAAGTCAGTTGATGTGGCGTTTTCTTGACATCTGACATATACGAATCCGATGTGACGTTTTCTTGACATCAGCATCCATGGCCCATAATGTGGCGATATGTCAACATCCGAGGGTATCGACGATGTGCGGGTCCGATCCGCTTCCGCACTGGGCCGAGTCCTCCGGGCCGCACGTCAGTCACGCGGCATGACCCAATCCGATCTCGCCGAGATCTCGCGCACCAACCGTTACACCTTGGCCCAGATGGAGGACGGCGACGCCACCAAGGCCGTCGACCGGCTCTTCGATGTGCTCGCCGCACTGGAACTCGAACTCGCGGTCCGTCCTCGCCGACGACGCCCGGCCGGCGAATGACCGAGCTGGACATCTGGCTCGACGGCGCGATCGTTGCGACGGCCGCGATGACATCTCGAGGCCGCAAGGTCGCGGTGACCTACACGGATGCCGCGACCGAAGCCAACGAGCAAGGCGACCCGATCCTGTCGTGCTCGCTGCCCGCGCTACCGGGAGCAAACCCGCCCGCCGCCTCACGCGCCTTTCTCGAGGGCCTGCTGCCAGAAGGACGGGCGTTGCAGATCGCGGCCGCACATCTGCACGGCGTGGGCCTGGATTCGTCGGGCGCACCCGAAACCGCCGCCGACTCGATCCGACTGTTGGCAGAGTACGGAAGGGACTGCGCGGGAGCCGTGTCCGTCCTCCCGGCCGGCGAGCCGCCTTCGGCGAATGCCCGACCATCCGCACCGTTGACCGACGAAGAACTCGGTTCGCTCATCGTCGATCTTCCGGTCCGGCCCCTGGGCGCGGACCCGGGCAAGGGGATTCGCATGTCCCTCGGCGGAGCGCAAGACAAGCTACTGCTCACCCGGGTGGGCGACGACTGGTGCACACCACTGGACGGCTATCCGTCCACCCACATCCTCAAACCCGCGACCGTCTGGAGTCACAGCGCCGAGAACGAGGCGTTGGTGATGACACTTGCGAGGACATGCACATTGTCCGACACCGACGTCTGGGTCGAATCAATCGGCGGCAGAAGCACATTCGTGACCACACGATACGACCGGATGGTCGGCGAGGACGGGACGATCACCCGCATCCACCAGGAGGACATGTGCCAGGCACTCGGGATACGACCGAAGGACAAGTACCACGTGGGTCGCCCCGCGGAGCGCATGGCGCGGATCCTGCGTGAGTTCGCCGATTCACCAGGGCACGAGGTGCTCAGACTCTTTCGCCAAGTGGCATTCCGGGCCTTGGTGGGCGATGAGGATGGCCACGGAAAGAACTACTCCCTGCTGCTGCGCGGCGGCTCCGCCACCGTCGCCCCCATCTATGACTCGCTGTGCACCCTCTACTACCCCGAACTGTCCGCACGGATGGCACTGCCCATCGGCACCCAGACTTCGTTGGCAAAGGTCGACCGCGCCGCACTGATCGCCGAGGCGAGGGCAATGCTCTTGCGGGAGGCCGATGCTCAAGCGGCCATCGATGACCTGATCGCCGGAGTCCGCGCTGGGCTGGAATCGCTGCCCGACGAGGTGACCTCCGGTTGGCCGTCGCATCGTCTGATCACCACCATCACCGACCGGGCCCGACGCCTGGAATCGGGTCAACCTCTGGGCGGCAACGGTTCCCGTTCACGGAGGCCCACTCTCGACGAGGCCACTGCGCGTCGGCACACACCGTGACCGACCGGCGACCGCAGGCCCGTGACCGGCCCAGGTCACCGATCGGGCGACGCGGCGCCGAACGCCGAGATACCCTCGCGGGCAGCATCACCGGCAATCACCCGGAGCTGATTGTCGGTCTCGGCGCGCAGCGCGCCGGCCAGATCGTGCTCCCAGGTCTGGTTGAGCAACGCCTTGGTGCCGGCGAGGGCCTGACCCGAATACCCGGCCAGGCGACCGGCGATCCCGGACCCCACGGTGATCAGATCGCCGGCAGCGACCACCCGGTTGATCATTCCCATCGCCAATGCCTCCGCCGCCGGGATCTTCTCGCCGAGCAGGCACAGTTCCCGCGTCCGTCGCTCCCCCACCAGTCTCGGCAGTAGCCAACTCGCACCGCTGTCCAGCGACAGGCCACGATGGATGAACAGTTGCGCGAACTGCGCGCGATCGGAGGCGTAGACGAGGTCGCATGCGAGCGCGAGGTTCACTCCCGAGCCGGCGGCGATGCCGTCGACGAGCGCGATGGTGGGCATCGCCAACTGCCGCATCGCCAGTACACACCGATTGGACACGTCGATCCGGTCCGGCAGGGACTCCGGATCATCGAGCAGCCCAGCGACATCCGATCCGCCACAGAAGGCGCCACCGGCGCCGGTGATCACCAGCACCCTGTCCGTGCCGTTGACGTCGAGGGAACCGATGTGCGCGGCGAACATCGCCCACATCTCGTCGGTCATCGCGTTGCGTTTCTGCGGTCGATCGAGCGTGATGGTCACAACTCCGTCAACCCGTTCCAGCCGTACGGTCATCGTGGAATCACCGTGGAATCACCGTGCGGTCCAGCCACCGTCGACGGCCAGGGTCTGCCCGGTCAGGAAGGTGCTCGTCGGTGATGCGAGCAGCAGAAGCGCGCCGTCGAGTTCGTCGAGGCGGCCGGGCCGGCCCATCGGGGTGTTGCGCCGAATCCAGGCCATGGCCCGCTCGTCGGCGAACATGTCGTCGGTCTGCTCGCTCGGAAACCAGCCCGGCGCAATCGCATTCACCCGGATACCGTCCTTGGCCCACTCCGCGCCGAGTTGACGGGTCAGGTTGACCACGCCGCCCTTGGCCGCGCAGTAGGCGGCCTGGTTGATGGGCCAGGCACCGACCAGCCCGAGGATGGAGGCGATGTTGATGATCGCCCCACCGCCCGGCATGGCGTTTCCGGCCGCCTGTGCCACCGCGAAGGTGGCGGTGAGGTCGACGTCGATGGTCCGCCGGAACTCGTCCATCGGGACGTCCTTGGCCGGGTGATCATCACCGAATCCCGCGGCGTTGACCACGATGTCGGGGCCGCCCAGTGCGACGGCGGCGTCGATCAGCGCGGCCACGTCGGGAGCGGCACCGACGTCGCACCCCACCGCGACGGCCGCGTCACCGGCCGCGACGAGGGCGTCGAGACGGTCCTTGCGGCGTGCCGCGGCGACAACGGTGGCGCCGTTGCGGGTCAGCACCGAGCAGAAGTGCGCACCGATGCCACTCGACGCCCCGGTGACCACCGCGACCAGTCCGCTCAGATCGGCGCTGAGGGTCATGAGCGCGCTTCCGAGAGCAACAGGTCCAGGCATCCGGCCCGCACCGCCGCGTCGCGCAGGCGGGCGGGAATACCGCCGAGCGCACCGGTCGCGCGGGCTCGCCGGAAGTAGAGATGCGCGTCGTGTTCCCAGGTGAATCCGATCCCGCCGGACACCTGGATCAGGGCGTCGGAGGCCGCGGCCTGCGCGTCGGCGCTCTCGGCTCGCGCCAACAGGGTGAACTGGGTTGCCGCGGTGTCGTTTCCGCGGTCGATCTCCTCCGCGGCCGCGGCCACCAACGCCCGGGCCGCCGCGATCGACACCGCGGTGCGGGCACAGCGGTGCGAGATCGCCTGATACGTGCCGATGCGTACGCCGAATTGTTCACGGAAGGAGGCATATTCGACCATCTGTTTCAGACATCCCTGGGCGAGGCCGACCTGCTCGGCGGCGAGCAGGAGCATCTGCGCGTTCCGGAAACGTTGCAGGCCCACCATATTCCCGGGTGCGACGAGCACGATCGCGGGGACGTCGACGACCGTGACGTCCGCCAATGGCGTCGCCAGATCGATGGTCGGTACCGCACTGCGTTCGACGGACCCGCCGGCGCTCACCGCGACGGCGGCGATCGCCGGACCGTCCGCGGTCTGCACGGGGCCACGATCACCTCGGCCACGTCACCATGGGTGCACGCGCCGATCCGTCCGGTCACCCCGCCGACCCGGAACTCGGGAACCGCCGACCCATCACCCCGGTCACTCGCCCCGACGATCGCGGTGCCCGCCAGCGCATCCTCGAGGCCTGCGCGTACCGGCGGCGCCACGTCGTCGGGTTCGATGCCGCCGAGCATCCGGGCCAACAGCGTCGCCGCGCGTACCGGCCCGGGATACAGTGCGGCACCGCACTCCTCGACGGCGGCGACCGCGTACGGGACGCCGAGACCGAGCCCACCCCAGGAGACCGGGGCGGTCATCGACGTCAGGCCGACCTGCTGCGCCAGTCGTCGCCAGCCGGCACGGTCGACACCACCGGTCACGGCGTGGGGGTGATCCCGGTTGCGGCGCACCTCGTCGAGACCACTCCCATCGGCGAAGTAATCACGCAGCGCCGCGCGGACCTCGTCGGCGGAGATCTCCTCCGACGAATCACTCTCCGCCGTCACTGCACCCACGACCGCTCCCCCAGCCAGGTGGTGATGGTGTCGACGGCCTCCTTCAGATACGGCAGCTGCGCCCGACCCGAATAGTAGTGGGTGGCACCGGAAATGGTGTGCATGGTCTTGTCCGGATGTCCGACGGCGTCGAAGAGCCGTTGGGTGTGGCTCGGCGTGCAGGCGTTGTCCGCCGAGTTGCCGATCACCAGGGTGGGTATCTCCAGATCGGCGGCACATCGCGGCCCGTCGCCGTTGGCATCGTCATAGCTCCACTGCGACAGCCAACTTCGCAGTGTGGTGAACCGCGCGAGGCCGACCGGCCCCATGTTGACGATGCGCGGATCCCCGAGGTAGCAGCCGAGCGCACGATCATTGGGATCGAGGGTGAGGTCGAGCCACCGCGGGTCGGCCATCGTGCCGTGCACCACGAACCCTTTCTCCATCAACGGTTCTTCCCGCCCACGCAGGTCGTCGAGTTGCTCCTTGACCCACGCGGTGATGCGGCGATTGCGGTCGATCTGGGCGCCGCGATACCGCTGGACGAACTCCTCGGAGTAGGGTGCCTGATTCGGATTGTTCGGGTTGTACAGGTCGAGTTCCGGATCCCGTTTCTCCGGATCGGTCTCGTCGAGGATGGACGCGTCCATCCATTCGGTCAGGGTCCCATGGCGACTGACGTGCGCGGCCAGCAACATCATCCCGTCGGCCGCGGGCAGATCGAGCTCGGTGAGGTCGGGGCCCTCCCCGGCGGGGGTGGCGGTGACCGTCGCGTGTTGGGCCTGCTGTTGGTAGTAGAGCGAGAGCGCACCGCCGCCGCTCCACCCGGCCAGGATGACCGTCGTATAGCCGAGGCGTTCGCGCGCATCCTTGACGCAGGCGCCGAGGTCCTGGACCACCTTCTCCATGATGAGGGCGCTGTCCACGCCGCGGTACCGACTGTTGCAGTAGATGACGTGATGTCCGGCGCGGGGCAGGGCGTTGGTCATCGGCAGGTAGGCGCCGCCGCCGATCGGGTGCATGAAGATGATGACGGTGTCGGAGGGCTTTCCGGTGGGCCGCAACAGGTAGCTCTCCAACACCACCGACTCGGTGACCCCGCCGTAGGTGTCCCGATAGGCCGAGGTGTCGTCGAAGACCACCAGGTACGGGATGCGTTCGTAGTCGAATCGTTCGTCGCTCATACCTGAACCTCCTGCGCGACCTCGACCGGAGCCGAGGCGAACATCGCCGGTGTCGGGGTGAGCCGACGATGGGTGTCGATGGCGATGACCTGCCATTCGACGCGTTGATCCTTCTCGAAGCGACGACGCGCACGTTCCCGCGCACGTTCCGGGATGCCGTGGTGAATCCCCTGTGGCGCATGGGAGATCAGCCCCGCCGGCATGTCGACGCCGAAGACGCTGCCGCCGTGGTAGAAGGCGATCTCGTCGAAATCGGTGTTGCGGTGATACCAGGGCAGACGTTCGGTGCCCGGGCGGCCCTCGACCGGCCGCGGCAGGAAGTTCATCACGTACACACCGGTGGCCTGCATGAACAGATGCACCGTCGGCGGCAGATGCACTGTCTCCGAGGTGATCACGTCGTAGTCCTCGATGTTGAAGGTGAAGGCGAAGTTGTCGCCCTTCCAGCCTTCCACGTCGAGCGGGTTGAACGGGTAGAAGATCGAGGTCTTGCCCTCCCGCTGCCGGAAGCGGACCTCGTACTCCTCGCGGCCGTCGTCGGGGAACACCTCGGCCACCGGGACGGTGACCAGTGACGAGTCGAACGGGAAGAACCGTCCCAGCACCCCGGCCTCCGGTACCCGGAACTCCTCGACCGCCTCGATGATGAGGAACACGCAGCGGTCGTCGGGAACCTGCCGATACGTCGTGCCCTTCGGGATGTAGACGTAATCGCCGGGGCGGTAGGCCAATCGGCCGAACTCGGTTTCGAACTCCCCGGTGCCGGCGTGGACGAAGATGAGTTCGTCACCGTCGACGTTGCGCGTGTAGAAGGGAGCCACCTCGCCGCGGCGACTCAGGGAGATCCGCACGTCGTCGTTGTAGAACATGACCAGTGGCTCACCGGCGGCGTCGATCTGGTCGGTCGGGGTGAGTTCGAATGTCTGCCGATCCAGTCCGGCGTGATCGCCGACGGCCCGGAACGCGGTGGGATCGTTGCGGCGATAGAGGTGGGCGGTGCGACCGGTGAAGCCGTAACGCCCGAGTTCGTCGTCCTTGAGGTCCTCGACGTCTCGGTGCACCTGCCGCGGGGTGCGTCCGCTGCGGTGATGGATGAACGATTCCATGTCTCACATCTCCTGTAGGGGGTGAATCGGATTGCCGGTCAACGGATATGAGTGGCACCGGCTTGGCGTGGTCACTTGCGTGGCAGGCCCAGCCCGCGCTGGGCGATGATGTTGTACTGGATCTCGTCGGTGCCACCGGCGATGTGCAGTGCCGGAACACCGAGGATGAATTCCGACCACGCGAAGGAGTCCTTCGCACCGAGGTCGATGAACGCCGCGTCGCCGAGGACCGCGGCCGCCAGGGTGGCGATCTCGTCGGCCGCGGCGGCCATCAGCATCTTGCTCACCGACCCGGACACCGGTGCCATGGTGTGCGACCAGGATCCGGGGGTGAGATCGGCGGCGGCTCGCATCGCGGTCACCGCGGCGACGGTTCGCGCGATCTGCGGTCGGTGGATCGGGTCGGCCTCGGCGCCGAGCCGACGGACCAGTGCCACAACGCGTTCCATCACATACGGGGTGAGCGGTCCGGCGGCGCCGCTCATGGTGGCGCGTTCGTTGCCGAGACTGGTTGCGGCGACCCGCCAGCCCTGCCCGACATCACCGATCCGATGGGTGTCGGGTACCCGAACCCCGTCGAGGAAGACCTCGTTGAAGGCGGCGCCACCGGTCATCTGGCGGATCGGGCGCACCGTGACACCCGGGGCGTGCATGTCGACACAGAACATGGTGAGGCCGGCGTGTTTGGGGGCCTGCGGATCGGTGCGGACGAGTGCCTCACCGACATCGGCGAGGTGACCCATCGACGTCCACACCTTCTGCCCGGAGAGAATCCAGTCGTCGCCGTCGCGGACCGCCCGGGTGTTCACGCCGGCCAGATCCGATCCCGCGTCCGGTTCGGAGAACAGTTGGCACCCGATGAGCTCGCCGCGGAACAATCCGGTCACCACCCGCTCCCGCAACTCCGGCGGGGCGTGGTGCACCAGCGCCGGAGCGACGATGTTGAGTCCGACGAACAACGCCTCCCGGGATGGGAATCCCAACTCGTCGAGCACCGTGTCGAGCACCTGGTCGTGTGCGGCGGTCAAGCCGAGCCCCCCGAGGTCCACCGGCCCACTGGGCCAGGCGATTCCGGCGGTGAACAACGCACCCTGCAGGGCCCGGACCCGTGCGACGATCTCCTCGTGACCCTCGCGCAGTTCTTCGACGGCCGCGATGCGGTCACCGGAACCGTCGTCGTGGCCGTCGCCGCTCTGCGTGAACTCGCCGACCAGCGAGGCCAACCGCTCGCGCAGGAAAACCGCGAACTCCGAGATACCCTGTGGCGCTATGCCTGTCGTCGTCACCGACGTCACCGTCAGGCCAGTCCCGCGAGTTCGAGCGCGAGCCGTTTGGCCTTGTCCATGTCGTAATGCTTGCGGGCGACGAGCCGCTGGGCGTAAAGCCCACCGCCGGACTGGATCATGGTGACCAACTGCCAACCACCGTAGGCGTCGGCGGTGAAGTCGCGGATCGCATGGAAGAGCCGCGTCCGGTACTCCCCCGAGATACCGTCCTTGGTGGCCATGTACTTCTCGATGAACGGGCCCACCTCGTCGTTACGCAGGTCGGCGACCGACGGTGCGGTGAGGATCGAGCCACCCCCGATGTCGTGCAGGTGGCGCACCATCAGGCTGTATTGCTCGGCGGCGTAATGCTTTGCGGCGTTGGTGTAGAGCTCGCTCGGGAAGTACCAGCCCTCCGGGCTGGGTTCGGCGTTGGCGATCGCCGCCTCCAGCCCGGAGCGCGTCATCGTCGCGTAAATGACCATCTCGGCGATCTTCTCGCGGATGTGATTGATCCGTTCGGTGCCGTTGGCCTCGGCGATGAGCTGGGCCAGACCCACCAGCTGGTCCGCGAATTCGGCCATGTGGGCGGTTCCGCCGAGCCGTTCCCACAACCCGAGGGCGTGGGCGAAGGTGGCCGAATGGCCGGTCTCGCCGGCCAGGAAGACGCGTTCGTTGGGCACGAACACGTCGTCGAAGATGATGAATCCCTCCGGCATGTTGTGCTTTGAGCTGACCGGGAAGTCCTCTTCCCGTTCGCGCGGTGCGTAATTGGTGTTGACGATGCGGACGCCGGGTGCGTTCACGGGCACCGCGCAGGCGACGGCGTAGTCCTCCTCACCGGGCTTCATGTTCTTCGTCGGCATGACCACCAGCTCGTGGCAGACCGCCGCTGAGGAGATGTGCAGCTTGGCGCCCCGGATCACGATGCCGTCGGGACGGCGCGCCACGATGCGTGTGTATACATCCGGGTCGGTCTGCGCACCCGGTGCCAGCCGCCGATCACCCTTGGCGTCGGTGATGGCCTGCACACACCGCAGATCGTTGCGTTTGCAGTACTCGAAGTAGTCCTCGATCCGCGTGGCCAGCTCCGGGTGATCGGCGCGCATCCGGGCCGCCGCGGTGAGCAACGCGAGCAGTCCCTGGCTGGTGGTCACCGTGACCATGTCCCAGCCGAGCAGCTGCTCCAGGATGACCTTGAGATCGTCTTTGCTCTCCGGCACCGCGAAGTACGGTCCACTGGCGTCATCACCGGGGACGTGGTGCTGCTGGTATCCGTCGCCGATCAGTGCGATGGCCGTGGCGAACTGCGGGTGTTCGGCAAGTTGTTTGACCTCTTCACCCTCGGCGAAGATCCGCCTGCCGTCATCGAGCGACGCGATGTAGTCGTCCCTGGTCATCATCGCCATGCGCATTCTCCTTCGGTGGTCACCCGCATTGTTTTCTGATGCTAGATTCAGTTTCAGGAAATCACAAGGAGTCGGCGTCGGACGCGACGAACTCGCCGACACATTCGGCGAACATGCATACTCACAACCACAGGTCGGGGCGCCGACCACGACGAGACGAGGAAGCGGGGTCACGTGCCACCCACCACGAAGGGCCGTCGAACCGAGGCCGCCTTCCTCGACGCGGCGCGTCAGGTGTTCTCCGAGAAGGGATATCTGAACGCGAAGATCTCCGACATCGCCGCCGCGGCCGGCCGATCCACCGGATCGTTCTACAACTACTACGAGAACAAGGAACAACTCCTCGAGGCATTGCTCGAGGAGTTCGGCAGCGAGGTGGTGGCGGGTTCACTGTCGAGCAAACACGCCGATCCGGAGGCCGGGATTCGTGCCGCGGTGACCGCCTACTGGACCACCTACAAGAAGTACCTCCCCGAGATCATCGGCCTGTTCCAGATGTCGATGCTCGACGAGACCTTCCGGCAGCGCTGGCGCAGCAACCGGGCCTCGGGCATCGAACAGATCCTCAGCGGCCTGCAGGGCGCCGAGCGGGCCGGCTACCGCATCGGCCTGCCGCTCGACGCACTCGCCTCCGCCCTGGTCACCACCCTTGAGTCCTATTGCTACACATGGCTTGCCACCGATGGAGACATCGGCGTGGCACGCCCCGACGACGACACCGCCATCGAGATCCTGACCGCGATCTGGTACCGCACGGTGTACGGGCCCGGCACCGGGTAACCCCGGCGGACGCTCAGCGCCACCGCTGCTGCAATTGCGGATCGGCCTGCCACCACAGGCCGGGTGACGCGCTCGGCACGTCCTCGCCGTCATCGGCGGCATCGAGGACGGCGTCCACCGCGTCGGCGCTCTCACGCTCGTCGAGTCGGAATCGGTGAAACAGGACCAGCAGGAACGGCAGGCCGACGAGATCACCGAATATCCAGAAGACTCCCGCGCCGATCGTCTGGTCGGTGCGCAGCGACGGCCCCCACGTCCGGTGCACGGATGCGTAATAAGCTGCAGCAATCAACGGCCCCTGCCACATCACCACGCCGAGTACGCCGTCACCCAACGTCTCGACGATGGTGATCAGCAGCGACAGACTCGGCGAGTACCGTCGCGGCACCGGGTCGAGTTGCAGGCGCGCATAGAAGTAGCCGAAACCGCAGAGCACCAGCAGGATTCGGGTGAGCACATCCATGGCGTCGGAGCGCAGCACGAGCGGATACCAGCCGGTCAGGTAGATCAGCCAGGGCGTGAGCACCACGCCCGCCGATGTCACCACCGGCGATGCGAGGACGCGAACGACCCTCGAGGCGAGCGCATCGTCGACGAGTGATGCGCGATCGGGTCCGAGGGCCCGACACAGGACCGATACCGGCCGGCCGAGGGCCAGACAGAATGGCACGGCGAGCAACACCACGACGAACTGCAACGACCGCACCCAGAACAGGGTGTCGGCGTACACGCCGATGAAGCTGCACGCTCCGATGACCCACAGCACGACACCCGCCGCGAACGCACCGGCCGGCCGCCACCCGATCCCGGCGCGGCGCGCACCCCACGAGTAGGTGAGCGCTATCGCCACGACGAGGAGCAGCGTCGGCAGGTCGGCCCGCCACGAGGCGAACGCCGTGGTGAGTGTCAGTGGGGCAAGCGTCGATGACACGCGACCAGTATGCGCACACCGGGGACCAGGTAATCGACTCGTAAAGTGCAGGACTGCAACCGGATTCGGTTGGCTCAGACATTGCGGGGAAGATGGGGGATCGATTGCCACAGATGACGCCGCAGGCGATCACCGGTGGAATAGGGTGGACCCCACGGATCGTCGACGCGGAGGTCGGAACATGGGCAAGAAGAAGCACAAGCACGACAAGCGCCACGAACCGGCGGCGATTCCGCCGGCTCCGCCATCATCCGACCGTGAACCCATGTCCAACAAGGAGTTTCGCAAGCTCATCAAACCCCTGCACGCCGAGCTCGTGGCCCTGCAGGAATGGGTGAAGTCCACCGGGGCCAAGATCTGCATCGTCTTCGAGGGCCGGGACACCGCCGGTAAGGGCGGGGTGATCAAGGCGCTCACCGAGCGGGTCAGCCCACGCGTCTTCCGCGTCGTGGCGCTGCCCGCCCCCACCGAACGCGAGAAGTCGCAGATGTACATCCAGCGGTACGTGCCGCATCTGCCGGCGGCCGGCGAGGTGGTGATCTTCGACCGCAGTTGGTACAACCGTGCCGGCGTCGAACGCGTGATGGGATTCTGCACCGAGGAGCAGAGCACGCAGTTCCTGGCCGACACTCCCGGCTTCGAGAAGGCCGTGGTCGCCTCCGGGATCATCCTGCTCAAGTACTGGCTCGAGGTTAGTGAGGAACAGCAGACACTGCGGCTGCAGGGGCGGATCGATGACCCGCGCAAGTACTGGAAGCTCTCCCCGATGGACCTGAAGTCCTACACACATTGGGATGACTACAGCCGGGCGCGTGACGAGATGTTCCGCACCACCGACACCGGGTGGGCGCCGTGGTACGTCGCCAACACCGACGACAAGAAACGCGGACGCCTCAACGTCATCCACCATCTGCTCGAGCAGATTCCCTACACGCCGCTCGAACCCCTCGACATCACACTGCCGGAACGGACGGTCGGCGAGTATCGCGCCGCCGACCTTCCACTGCGCCGGATCGCGACGCCGTACTGACGGACCGGCATGGTCACCGAGGGGCGTGGTCAACTGAACGGGTGACCCATCCCGATCGAGACACCCTGACCGCACGCCTGGACGCCTTCGACCGCCGCGGTACCGAGCTCCCCGGTACCGCCGCCGCGGTGGCGGTGGTCATCACCGAGCGCGAGGGCACCCTCGGCATCTGGCTGATGAAACGTCCGGCGACGATGCGTCGGCACGCGGCGCAGTTCGCCCTTCCGGGTGGCCGGTGCGACGCCGGCGAGGACGCCCCGACGGCCGCGTTGCGCGAACTGCACGAGGAGATCGGCATCGCACTCGACGACGACGCCGTCGTCGGCCTCCTCGACGACTACCCCACCCGCTCGGGATTCGTGATCACCCCGGTCGTCTGCTGGGCGGGGGCAACCGAGGACCCCACGCCCAACCCGGCCGAGGTGGCACAACTGTTCTTCGTGCCTCTCGACGACGTCCTGGTCACTCCGCGGTTCCTGTCGATCCCCGAGTCCCCGCGCCCGGTCATCCAGTTGCCGATCGTCGGCGCCCTGGTCCACGCGCCGACGGCCGCGGTCATCCATCAGTTCGCCGAGGTGTGCCTGCGCGGTCGCCACACGCGCGTCGACGGATACGAGCAACCGGTTTTCGCCTGGTCATAGGCCCACGGAAAAAAGATTCGCGAATCCGGGAATGAAATCGGACCGCGGTCCGCTTATACTCGGCGATGGGTCACGACGGCCCAGAGACCACCAAGCATCACCAACCGAGCGTAGGAGCCACCATGAGCACCCCCACCGTCACCGCACCGATCGCCGCCGGCACCTGGACCATCGACCCGACCCACTCGACCGTCGGCTTCTCCGTGAAGCACCTGATGGTCAGCAAGGTCCGCGGCAAGTTCGACACCTTCAGCGGCACCATCACCGTCGCCGAAGACGGCACCCCGTCGGTGCAGGCCGAGATCGACGTCACCTCCATCACCACCGGAAACGCCCAGCGTGACGGCCACATCAAGTCGGCCGACTTCTTCGACGCCGAGAAGTTCCCGACCGCCACCTTCGTCTCCACCGACGTCCGACCCTCCGGCGACGACTACAAGCTCGTCGGCGACTTCACCCTCAAGGGCGTGACCAAGCAGGTCGAGCTCGATCTCGAGTTCAACGGCCAGAACCCGGGCATGGGACACGGCGCCGTCGCCGGCTTCGAGGCCAACACCGTCATCAACCGCAAGGACTTCGGCATCGACATCGAGATGCCGCTCGAGGGCGGCGGCGTGGTCGTGGGCGACAAGATCACCATCACCCTCGAAATCGAGGCCGTTCAGCCTTCCTGAAATCGCAGGCCACTTGATATTCTGAAACTCCCTTCTCACAGGGAGCGGTGACGAACCGATCGGCGTCATCGCACACGAGACCGATACCGCGACCCCCGACTGCGGTATCGGTCTCGTCGTATGTGGGGGATCGTGGCGATGCCTGGCCATATCTCTTGGCGCCGGACCGATGAGCGTGTGTCGCCGAATGACGACGACGGATGTGTGCCGCCGGCCGATGGTGCTGTTGCGGTGTCGGTCAGATGATGAGGGACAGCCCAACGCGGTAGGCGAAGGTTTCGACGGCGGGGCGCAGGGCCAGGTGGTTGAGGGGTTCGTTGAGGTCTGGCCGGTCGGGCAGTGCGTCGGCACCGCGTTCCCAGAGTGCGATGGAGCGGTTGGCCGGTTTGTTCGAGGTGGTGTAGATCAGACCGTCGACCGCACCGGCGCCGGTGTAGTGGTCGTAGATCGCGGAGGCCCACCGGCGGGCCGTGTCGCGGCGGCCACCGGAGATGGCGGCATTGGCACCGGCGATAGTCACCCAGTCACTGTCGGCGAGATCCAGCAGCCGCAGCGGCCGCGTCGGCGTGAAGAGGACGAGGTGTGGGAGATCTGTGGATGCGTCGACGGTGCCGGTGTCGCGGAAGCATTCCACGAGCGCGGTTTCCAGGACGGACATCGTGTACCGGCTGTCGGTGAGGGCGGGTGCGAGGTACATGATGGCGCGGCCGGTGTGTACGCGTGCCGGCGGTTGGTGATGGTCGAAACGCGACCCTGTCGGGCCGAACCACCGGAAGTCGTCCCACACTGCCGGGAACGGGCCGCCGGCGAAGTAGATGCGGCCGACCGGCACGCCGGGCCTGATGAGCTGCACGTGCTCGTCGGCGAGAACGGGGAACCGGGTCGGGTCCGGCGGCGGGAGGTATTCGGTCACGAAGCGTGCACAGCGAACGCGGTCGTGATGAGGTCGACGACGCGGTCGATGTCTCCGCCGCCGGCCAGCCACTGGCTGGGCGACAGGGATTCACCGGCGGCGGTGAGATCAGGATGTGGGGTCTGCATGAACCAGGCGACGGCGGTCGGGTGCGCGGTGGAGGGAAAGGCCGGCGCGACCCGATCCCATCCGGGGAGTTCACCGTCATCGGTGAACTGGAAGGCCGGAAGCCGATGTGCGGCACCGACCTTCACCGCAAGGAGGGTGCGATTCGACAGTCGTTGACGTACTCGTCCCGCAGTGACCCCCAGTCTGACGGCGGCCTCGTCGGTGCTCAGCGCGGTCGCGAGTAGGTCACCGGTGCGGTGCAGGGCGGTCGTCGACGCCCGTTCCTCCAGGGGTGGCATCTCGTCGACGAACGATCCCGCGGCCCGCAACGCCGCTTCCTGATCGGCGGTCATCATCCGCGACACCGACGTTGACGGAGCGGCTGCGAGGTTGTCTGCGAGGACCCGGAGAACGTCGACCATCGGTACGCCGAGGGACTGTTCGATCTCGTGCAGACTCGTCACGATCGCGCCGAGCTCGCCGGGTTGCGAAGGCCCGGTCATCGCCGGGCGCACGATCGAGTCGAGATCCCGCATCCCCCGACTGACCAGGGCGTCGCGGTGGGCGCGTGCCGGAGTACCCATCACACCCCTTTCCTATCGCGAATGCGTCAATGATCGCGCGCGATAGAACGGGGAAGGCCCTGGTGAAGAGACGAGTAATTGCACATCGGCGCCGGCCGCGCGGGAAGTCCGACCGCCGACTCAGGGCAGGATGAGCCGCGGCGGTGTGCTCACATTGGCCGCGCTCACAACCGCGTCGACCGCATTGAGGAACTGCGGGACGAATTTGTCGGCGCCGAGAACACAGCAGGCGTGCCCGCCGTCGACGTCGAAACGTTGCGCGCCGGGGATGCCATCGACGAGGAGCTGCTGACGTTCGGGCGATACGGTCTTGTCGCGGGTCGAGACGACCACGGCGGTGGGAACGTCGATCGTCTGCAGCCACTCACGAGAATCGAAGCGGCCCAAGCCTTCCCCGAAGTCGCCGGTGTGCGACAGCGGCGTGGACAAGAACTGGCGCATCCCCCACACCATGGTGTTGGAGGTCGGCTTGTCCAGGGTCTGCCCCGTCGGCCGCGGGATCACCTTGTAGACGGGCTTGAGCATGCGGCCGGTGCGATTGGCCTGTTCACGCAGCCGTGGATCGTTCGTACTGAAGAACGGACCGGTCGAGCACAGCACCAGGCCGGCGACGCGATCGGCATGCCGGCGCCACGCCAGCTGCGAGATGCCACCACCCATCGAGAACCCGGCTGCGACAAAGCGTTCGACGCCCAGGACATCGGCCAGTGCCGCCACGTCGTCGGCGCAGTCGAGCAGGTTGAACTCGGTGGACCGGATACCCCGGCCGTGCCAGCGGTGGTCGAGCGTGATCACCCGGTACCGCTGATTCAATTCGGGGATGGTCGGGTACCAGCACAACAGGCCGGTCGTCATCACCGAGTGCTGCAGGATGATCACCGGGGCGTCGGCCGGACCGGAATCGGTGACGAAGGTGGCACCCCGACCCGGGAGTTCGACCATGCGGCCGGCCGGCAGATCACGGACCCGCGGGTAGGGCGACTGCCCCAACGGCAAGGCTCGTGCCACCCGATCCACCACTGACGTACTCACCGGTACGACGGTACGCGAGGATCCTTCCCGGGACCTGTGGACAGGCGCGTCCTAACCCACCGGCACGCAGAACAGATGTTCCTGACGGGACCGCCCGTCCTCGGTGAGGGCGAGCGCGTCGGCCACCCGCTGATGGTCGTACTCGGTCCAGCGGTCGATGCGCTGACGCTGGTACTCCGACCACGAGCCGACGACGAACTGCTCGACGAATGCGTCGGCATCGGCTCCGTCGCGGAACAGATGCCAGTTGCGCGCGCCGGTCCGCCGCCGCGCCTTGGCCACGGCCGCCATCCGGTTCATGAACTCGTCGTGATGGTCGGCCGCGACTCGATAGAACGCGCTCACCTGCACCGGGCCGTCGTCGGGAGCGGGTTCGAAGATCAGCGTCGGTTCCGGCCATGCCGCCGAAACGGTGCGGTCGAGCGTCCCGGTCTCGGCGTGGATCGGCAGCGCCACCACGCTCACCGCGGTCACCACGAGGCCCACCGCGGCGATGATCAGAGCCCACCGCACGCTCAGTGCGCCGCCGACCGCGCCCCAGACGAGCGAGCCGACACCCTGCGATCCCATGAACACCAGCAGGTAGGCGGCCATACCGCGGGCGCGCACCCAGGTTGGCAGGGTCAACTGCATCTCGGCGTTGAGAGTGGACAGCGTCGCAATCCAGGCGATGCCGGTGGGGATGAACACGATGACCGCCACGATCGCCGGGGCGACGGCGGCGGCCAGGGTGCCACCGGCGAACACCACCGCCGAGGACGCGAGGATCACGTTGGGCGGCAGGTGATCACGCATCCAGGGCAGCGCGAAAACACCGATGATGGCGCCGGCACCCAGAACGCCCAACACGATCCCGTAGCCGGTCGATCCCCACCCGAACGAGTCGGAGACCACCACCGGCAGCAACGCCCACAACGCCGACGCCGGAAACGCGAAAAGCCCGGAACGCACCAGGATGCGCCGAACGATCGGTGCGGCGATCACGTACCGCACGCCGACCACCAGCGATGTCCCGAGGTGCTCGGGTTCCAGTTGCGCAGTGGCCGCCGGACGCCGCCACGTCAGCAGCGCCGCCACCACCGCCACGTAGGAGAGCGCATTGATCGCGAACACGACCCCGGCACCGCCGACGGAGAACAACACACCGGCCAACGCCGGTCCGACGGCGCGGGCCACGTTGATCGACATGCTTCCCAGGGATGCCGCGTCGGCGATCTGCTCGCGGGGCACGAGATCGGGATTGACCGCCTGAAAGGCCGGCGCCGCCAGCGCCGACCCCGCTCCCAGCAAGAACGTCAGGATGAGCAGGGTCACCGGATCGAGCAGATCGGCCCAGGCCAACACCGCCATGACCGCGGCGACCACCGTTGCATACGCACTCATCACGACCAGCAGCCACTTGCGATCCAGGATGTCGGCCAGCACCCCGGCGAGCAGGGATAACAGCACCGTGGGGATCAGGCTCGCCGTTTGGACCAGTGAGATCACCGTCGGGCCGGCGTGCGCGTCGACGAGGAACCACTGTGCGCCGACGGTCTGCATCCAGAGGCCGATGTTGGACACCATCTGGGCGATGAAGAGGTTGCGGAACACCCTGTTGCGCAGTGGCGCCATTCCCCATGACATACAAACCCCATTTCGTTCGCCGGGCGAATTGTTCTCCACAGTGCCCTATTCGCGTTCATCGGGACACCGACCGTCGACCCGCCTTCCCCGACGCGACCCCACAGTGCGATCCTGATCACATGATGGAAATCGACCGCCCGAAGATCGAGGGTTCGGTGGCCGTCGACGCCGGACGACGCCGTATCGGGTTTGCCGAGTTCGGCTCGGCCACCGGCCGCGCCGTGATCTGGCTGCACGGTACGCCGGGTGCACGCAGGCAGATCCCGACCGAGGCGCGCGCCTACGCCGCCGAGAACCACATCCGCCTGATCGGCCTCGACCGGCCCGGTGTCGGCAGTTCCACCGCCCACCGCTACCAGCGGGTCGCCGACTTCCCCGCCGACCTCGACCCGGTCCTCGAGGCACTGGGCATCGAGAAGTTCGTGGTGATCGGCATGTCCGGCGGCGGCCCATACGCCCTGGCCTCCGCCTACGCCTTCCCCGACCGGGTGGTGGCCGCCGGGATCGTCGGCGGCGTCGCACCGACCGTCGGCCCCGAGGCCATCGGCGGCGGGGCGATGCGACTGGGGACACTCGCCGCACCGATCGTCGGTGTGGCAGGTGCGCCGGTGGGCAAGATCATCAGCTCGTTCCTGGGAGTGGCCCGGCCGATCGCCGATCCCGCGATCCGTCTCTACGGGCAACTATCTCCGCGAGCCGACCGCGAACTCCTCGCCCGCCCGGAGTTCCGGGCGATGTTCCTCGACGACCTGCTCCACGGCGGGAGCCGCCGGATGGACGCGCCGTTCGCCGATATCCTGGCGTTCTCCCGCGACTGGGGTTTCCGCGTCGCAGACATCTCCACCCCGGTACGGTGGTGGCACGGCGACCACGACCACATCATCCCGTATGCTCATGGGACACATATGGTTTCGCTGTTGAGTGATGCCAAGCTGTACGAGCTTCCCGGTGAGAGTCACCTCAGTGCGCTGGGTGCCTCCACCCAGATCCTCGCCGAACTGATGGCCCTATGGGATTCCGCTGACGCCGCCGAGGAACCCGCCGGACTTCTCATCGAACCCTGACCGAGGGGTCGGCCCGCCATGACCGCAGACTCCATGTTCCCCAACGACTTTCCGGGCGTCCGGATACGCGAACTGAGTTCCACCGACGACCTCGATGCGCTCACCCGGGTGTTCGACGATGTGTGGCACCCGGATCCGACGAATCGTCCGGTGAGCGTCGACATGCTCAAGGCGTTGTCGCATGCCGGCAACTACGTCGTCGGAGCATATGTCGACGGCGAACTGGCCGGCGGGACCGTCGCCTTCTTCGGCGCCCCGGTCGGTGAAGTTCTGCACAGTCACATGACCGGGGTGTCGCGCCGCGGCATCGGACGTCGGGTCGGATTCGCGCTCAAACTGCATCAGCGCGACTGGGCGCGCGCGCAGGAACTGGCGCGCATCACCTGGACCTTCGATCCGCTGGTGGCACGCAACGCCTACTTCAACATCGCCAAACTCGGTGCCGTACCGGTGGCCTATCATCGTGACTTCTATGGCGCGATCGGCGACGAACTCGGCGGCGCCGACGAATCCGACCGGATGGTGATGAGCTGGGCGATCGATGGACCGGACACGGTGGGCCGCAACGGCATCGCCACGGTGGACAGCCTGCGTGCCGCCGGTGCGGTCGTCGCGATCGACACCACCGACCCCGCACATCCCGTACAGTCCCTCGAGGAGCCACGACCGGACGACACCGTGCTGGTGGAGATCCCGCGGGACATCGAGGCGATGCGTCGAGCACATCCCAGAGAGGCGTCGCGCTGGCGGCAGGTGACGCGAGACGCGTTGTCGCCGTTGCTATCCGATGGGCCGTTTCGTCCGGTGAGCTTCCTGAGATCGGGGTGTTATGTCTTCGGTCCGGCAACCGAGCGCGAACTCGACCCGATGAACGGAGCGTCGTGAAGATCACCGGAGTCGAGTTGCGGCGGGTGGAACTCCCGCTGGTGTCACCATTTCGGACATCCTTCGCCGTCGAGCACAGCCGCAACGCCCTTCTCGTGCGGGTGGTCACCCCGGGCGCGGAGGGGTGGGGTGAATGCGTCAGCATCGACGAGCCGGTGTATTCGTCGGAATACACCGACGGAGCGATCGACGTCCTGCGGCGCTTCCTGATTCCGGCAGTGACCAACGGCGACGACGTCACCGCGGTTGCGGTGGCGCCACGCCTGGCCCACATCAAGGGACACCGCATGGCCAAGGCGGCGTTGGAGGCAGCGGTACTCGACGCCGAATTACGTTCGGCGGGGATGTCATTGGCGTCCCGACTGGGCGGCACCGCGACGTCGGTGCCGGTCGGGGTGAGCGTCGGCATCAAGGACGACATCGGCGCCCTGCTCGATGAGGTCTCCGGATACCTCGAATCCGGTTACGGCCGAATCAAACTGAAGATCCAGCCCGGATGGGATGTGGAGCCGGTCGCGGCCGTGCGGGACCGCTGGGGTCCACGCCTCCCATTGCAGGTCGACGCCAACACCGCCTACACCCCGGCCGATCTGCGTCATCTGACCCGCCTCGACGAGTACGACCTCCTGCTCATCGAGCAGCCGTTCGACGAGGAGGACATCGCCAGTCACGCACGGCTGCGCCAGATCTCGACGACACCGGTGTGCCTGGACGAATCCATCCTGTCGGCCGCGGGCGCGGCCGACGCGATCACCCGCGGGGCCGTCGACATCGTCAACATCAAACCGGGCCGCGTGGGCGGATACCTCGAGGCTGCCCGCATCCACGATGTCTGCGCCGCGCACGGAATCCCGGTGTGGTGCGGCGGCATGCTCGAGACCGGGATCGGTCGCGCCGCCAACCTCGCACTGGCCTCACTGCCCGGCTTCACCCTGCCCGGCGACATCTCGTCGTCGGCACGCTACTTCCACACCGACATCACCGAACCCTTTGTGGCACAGGACGGTCGGATGACCGTACCCACCGGACCGGGTATCGGCGTCACACCACTGACCGATGCCCTGGCGGCCCTGACCACCTGGAGTGAGTGGATCACCGGGCCGTGAGCGTTTCGGCCACTGCGACCAGCGATCTCACCGCCGCTCGACCGCGCCGCCACCCCCGCCGGTCGAGTGCGCCGCGCGAGCGAAGCGAGCTCGTCGCGTATCGAGACCTCGCAAGCCGAAAGCCCGACGCACCCCACAGCTTCCGCTTGCACAGATGCCGTTACGGCGCGTCGTCGGCGTCGAGTTCGGCGAGGATGGCGTCGGTGTGCTCACCGAGGGCGGGGACCGCACCCATCGACAGTTCGACGTCCTCAAAGGTGATGGGCGGCAACAGTGCTCGGATCGGGCCGATCTCCGTGTCGACGGTGCGCCACCGATCGCGGGCGGAGAGCTGCGGATGTTCCACCAGGCCGGCGACGTCGCGGATCTGTGCGGCCGGGATGCCGGCCTTCGCCAGCCGCTCATCGAGGTCTCCGCTGGAGAAGTCGCAGGTGCAGTCGGCGACGAGTCCGTCGACCTCGGCGCGGCGGGCGACCCTCTCGATGTTGGTGGCGTAGCGCGGGTCATCGGCGAGTTCGGGGCGACCGAACACGTCGGTCACCAGAGTGCGCCAACCGCGGTCGTTCTGAACGCCGATGAGGATCTCACCGTCACGCGTCGGGTACGCGTCGTAGGGAACGATCGCGGCGTGCCCCACCCCGCAGCGTGGGATCTGCCGATCCTCGTACATCTGGATGTACATGGCGTGGCCCATCCACTCGACGGTGGCGTCGAACATCGACACCGAGATGCTCGCGCCGCGTCCGGTCACCCCGCGACGCACCAGCGCCGACAGGATCGAGGTGAGCGCATACATCCCGGCGGCGATGTCGGAGGTCGGTACGCCGGTCTTGGTGGCGTGCTCGGCGGTACCGGTCACCGAGATCAGCCCGGCCTCGGCCTGCACCAGCATGTCGTAGGCCTTGCGGTCACGCATCGGGCCGGCGGTGCCGTAGCCGCTCATGTCGACCACGATGAGTTCGGGATGACCGGCCCGCAGTGTGCCCGCATCCAACCCGAGACGGGTCGCGGCGCCCGGCGCCAGATTCTGCAGGAAGACATCGGCGCGGTCGATGAGGCGGCGCACCTGCAGCTTACCCAGCTCGGACTTGAGGTCGACCGCGAAGGACTCCTTACCGCGGTTCAGCCACACGAAATGCGACGCCAGCCCCTCGACGGCGGCGTCGTAGTTGCGGGCGAAATCCCCCTCACCGACACGCTCCACCTTGATGACGCGCGCTCCGAGGTCTGCCAGGTGCCGGGTGGCCAGCGGCGCGGCAACCGCTTGCTCGACGGCCACGACGGTGAGGCCGGCGAGCGGCAACCCGTCTTCGGTGCCAGAGTCACCGGCGCCGGAATCACCGGCGGGGTCAGCAGCGGTCGCATCATCGAAGCCCACTGCGCCACCCTGACCGTCGCACTGTCGGCGTGTCAACGTCCGAGCACATCTGTGACACATAGGGTTTACCTCACGATGCATGAGCCCAGAAATGGTTGCCCGATGCACCTATCCCGTGATCGTATGGATCGATGAGCACTGCATCGGATACCGAGCCGACGGGCTTGTCGGTGGTGGTCACCGGCCACCGACAGCGCGAGGCCTGGGCCGAGAAGGTTCTCCCACCGGTCGAAGAGGTCCGCCCCGGCCTGTTCTCCATCCCGGTGCCGATGCCGGGCAATCCGCTGCGCTACATCCTGGTGTACGCGCTGGTCACCGCCGATGGCGGACTGGCTCTCATCGACACCGGCTGGAACACCGACGAGTCGTGGGACACCCTGGTCGCGGGGATTCATGCCACCGGGCACGACCTCTCCGACATCACCGATGTCTTCATCACCCACCTGCACCCCGACCACTTCGGCCTGGTCCCCCGCCTGCTCGAGCACACCGATCCGCGGCTGGGTATGCACCGCAACGACGCCCGGTTCCTGCGTCATCACGACGAGGAGGAGGTGGCCCGTCAGGTCGCCGACGCCCAACTCGATCTCCTGGAGCTGGGCGCCCCCACCGAGATCGTCGACGCCGGAATCCGTGAGATCGTGCGTCTGCCGAAGGGCCGCACGATGGACGTCGAACTGGACGGCGGCGGGCCCCTGGACATCCCCGGCTGGAACCTGCGTGCGATCTGGACCCCCGGTCACACGGCCGGCCACCTGTGTTTCGCCGACGACGACGCCGGGGTGATCTTCACCGGCGATCATCTGCTCCCCCGGATCAGTCCGAACGTGTCGACCAACCCGTTCCAGGGCCGGAGTCCACTGGCCGACTACCTGACCTCACTGGCCAATACCGAGCACCTCGGTGATCTCGAGGCGATGCCGTCACACGAGTACCGATTCCGCGGCCTGTCCGACCGCGTCACCGATCTGCTGTCCCATCACGAGGAGCGGCTGACCGAGATCGCCGAGACCATCACCGACGCACCGGGATCCACCGCCTGGGAGATCACCCGGTCGGTCACCTGGTCGCGGCCGTTCGAGCAGCTGTCACTGCCCCTGAGCCGGATGGCGTTGCGCGAGACCAATGCCCACCTGGTGGTATTGGCCGAACGCGGACTCATCAGGGGCGTCGGCACCGAACCCATCGGGTGGTTCCCGACCGCCCCGACCTCGACTGAACCCCATCCCCCTGCTCGAGAGGACATTCCCCGATGAGTCCGGTCACCACCGAATTCGCCGACGGCGTCGCCGTTTTCACCATCAATCGGCCCGAGGCACGCAACGCGGTCAACCGTGAGGTCGCCGAACTCCTCGCCGCTGCCATGGACGAGTTCGATTCCCGCGACGACATCACCGTCGGCATCCTCACCGGAGCGGGTGGAACCTTCTGCGCCGGAATGGACCTGAAGGCCTTCACCCGCGGTGAGGTTCCGAGCGTTCCCGGTCGCGGCTTCGGCGGCATCACCGAGAAGCCGCCGAGCAAGCCGTTGATCGCCGCGGTCGAGGGCTGGGCCCTGGCCGGCGGTTGCGAGCTGGCCCTGTCCGCGGATCTGATCGTCGCCGCCGACAACGCGAAATTCGGTCTGCCGGAGGTGAAGCGCGGACTCGCCGCCGCTGCCGGTGGACTGCTGCGGCTGCCGAAGATCCTCCCCTATCAGCTGGCCATGGAGATCGCCCTCACCGGAGACCCGATCACCGCGCAGCGTGCGCACGATGCCGGCCTGGTCAACGTCCTCACCGCCCCCGGCGGGGCGCTCGACGGTGCGCGGGAACTCGGCGCACGCATCGCCGCCAACGGCCCACTCGCGGTCCGCGCCACCAAGGAGGTGGTCGGCATGGCGATCCGCTACACCGATCCCGACCTCGTCACCGCACAGCGCAGTGTCCTCGACCCGATCTTCGCCTCCGCCGACGCACAAGAAGGCGCGTTGGCCTTCGCCGAGAAACGTGCGCCGAAGTGGACCGGGAGTTGAGTACTCTGCTCCCATGAGCACCCCGGCGCCGCACCATCCGAGCGTGTCCCGCAGACAGCTCCTCACCGGCGCCGGGCTCGGTGCCGCTGCACTGGCAGTTGGAGCGCTGGGCACCGCCAAAGCACCTGCCGCGCCCGCAGATTCATCCTTCGCCTCCCCGACACCGGTAGCCGGATGGACCGAAGGCTTCCACTTCGGTGCCGCCAGTTCGGGTTTCCAATGCGAGGGATTCAACCCGGACTCCAACTGGCGACGCTACACCGACCGGGCGGCGAAGGCCGGCACCGTCGATCCGGTGCGCAACGCCGCCGACTTCCGGCACCGCTACGCCGAGGACCTGGAACTGGCGAAGGGGATGGGACTCAACACGTTCCGGATCGGCATCGAATGGGCCCGCGTCGAACCCCGGCGCGGCCACCATGACCCCGCCGCACTCGCCTACTACGACTCGGTGATCGCGACAATCCGGTCGCTGGGCATGAGCCCCATGATCACCCTGGTGCACTACGTGTACCCGGGCTGGGTGGCCGATCAGGGCGGTTTCCTCGCCGCGGCGACCCTACGCGACTTCGAGCGGTACGCCCGCATGATCACCGCCCGCTACGCAGACGCGTGCACGATGTGGATCAGTTTCAACGAGCCGTTGGTGTTCTACGGCCACGAGACGGAGATAGGCGCGATCACCACCGCCGACCTGCCGCGCTTCCTCGACGCCATCGCCGATGGGCATCGCATCGCCCACCGGGTGGCGCATGAGGCCAATCCGGATGCGCGGGTGGCCGTCAACGAGGCATTCCTGCCGGCGGTGACGCCGGTGACCGACGCGATGTTCTTCGATCGGGTCGTCGATGTCCTCGACTTCGTCGGCATCGACTACTACTACGGCGCCGCGCTCAGCAATCTCACCACCATCTACGGCGCCACCAGCGAATTCGCCCGCATCACACCACAACCCGACGACATCTATCAGGCCTGCCACCATTACGCGCACGCGTTCCCCGGGAAACCGCTGTACATCGTCGAGAACGGGATGCCCACCGACAACGGCCAACCGCGACCCGACGGCTACACCCGCGGAAACTTCATCCGCGACAGCCTGTTCTGGTTACAGCGGGCCCGCGGCGAAGGCCTGCCCGTCGTCGGATACAACCACTGGGCGATCACCGACAACTACGAATGGGGTACCTACGATTCACGTTTCGGTCTGTACCAGGTCGACGTACTGACCGATCCGAGCCTGACCCGGAAGCCGACGACCGGCGTCGACGCATATCGGGAGATGACCGCGCAGTCCGGTCCACGCGCCGGATACCGCCCCGTGATGGCCCCGGCCACCGGGTCCTTCGCCCGCATACCGCAGTCCTGGACGTCGCCCTCGGTGGTGGCCGGGCCGCGGGCGCGGCTGGCCTAGGATTATCGGGTGGACCTGCATCTCGCCACCTACTTCGTCGCGGTCATCGACCACGGGGGCATCACCAAGGCGGCGCAGGCTCTCTACATCTCCCAGCCGTCGCTGTCGCAGGCCATCCGCACTCTGGAACGTCGCCTCGGGGTCACCCTGTTCGACCGCACCGGACGCCGCCTCGAACTCACCGACGCCGGACGCCGGGTGGAGGTGGCCGCGCGACGCATCCTGGCCGACGTCGACCGCGCCAAGGCCAAGGTCGCCGCGGTCCGCGAATTGCGTTCGGGACGTGTGGACATCGTCGCCGACGCCTCCTTCGCGATCGATCCGCTGGTGTCGCTGGTACGGGCCTTCCGCACCCGGTTCGATCACGTCCTGGTGCGGATCACCGCCGCCGACGGCCCGGCCGGCATCCTCACCGCACTGCGCAGCGGCGACGCCGAGATCGGGGTGATGGATTCCGACGCCGACCACGCGAGTTTCACCGCGCTGCCGCTGGGGACGCAAGAGCTGGTGCTGGTCGCCGCGCCGGGCATCGTCGACGACGATCTACCCGACGCCGACGGCACACTGTCACACCCGAGCGTTCGTGACCTGCCGTTGATCGTCGATCTGTCCGATCAGGCCAGTGCTGCGGTTCTCGCCGGGATCGTCGCCGACGGCGCCCGCAATGTGGTCGTGGATTCGGCGCATCCCAACGTGACGTGGGATCTGGTGTCACGCGGGGTCGGTGCGACCATCGCGCCGCGGGCGGTGGCCGCCGACGAGGCACCGGCATTGCCCGTCTACGAGTTGCGGCCGCCGCTGCGACGCCACTACGGCCTGGTCCTGCGGTCCGGTCAACCCTCGCCCGCCGCGGCGGCGTTCATCGCCACCGCGCGCGGTGTGCTCGGTTCGCCGTCGGCACCCGGCTCGGAACCCGGTCCACTCGACGACGTGGCGGTGTGGTGAGCCATGGAGTTACGTCAGATCGAGTACTTCCTCGCGGTCGTCGAACACGGCGGCATCGGCGGCGCGTCGACCGCGTTGGGCGTCACCCAACCGACTGTGTCCCAGGCACTTCGGGCTCTGGAACGGGAACTCGGGGTGCAACTGTTCCACCGCATCGGACGCGGTATGGTGCCGAGTTCCGCCGGCCGCGCCCTGGTGGGCAGCTCACGGCAGATCATCCGCGACGTCGGCGCCGTCGACGATGCACTGTCGGCTGCCGGCGGCGAGGTGACCGGCCGGGTGGAGATCCTGGCCTCGCCCTTCGTCGAGGGACAAGCCGTCACCGACCTGATCCAGCGCTTTCGGCTCGACCATCCCAGTGCCACCGTTCATCTCGGCGACCTTCGCGACGAGGAGCTGGCCGCGACCATGCTCGAGGAGGGTCGCTGCGAGTTCGTGATCACCCACTTGTCCACGGTGTCCGACGATCTCGACGCCATCGTGCTCGGTGAGCACGAGTACTGGCTGGTCTGCCCACCGGGCACCGAGCTTCCCGACGGTCCGGTGGCGGTGGCCGACATGCCGCTCATCCCGATGATCTTCGTCCCGCGGGGCGGTTCGGTGGCCGACGAGATCGAAAGCGCCATAAGCGAATCCGGGGTTCGGCTACCCCTCGCGGTGATCTCCGCGCATCGGCAGGAACGCTTGCCGATGGTGCTCGCCGGGATCGGCGGCAGCCTCCTCGAACGGCAGATCGCCGAATCGGTCGCCGACCGCGCCGTCGTGCGCCCGATGAGTCCGCGTTTCGCGCGGACCTTTGCGCTCGTCTTCGATCCGGGCGCTCTGTCGTTGGCGGGTCAGGCGTTTGCCGATACCGCGCGGGCGATGGTCGGCGGCTGACGAGCCGTATCCGCCGGGCCGAGCTTCTCGAGGTCGAGGCCACTGCTGGTGGGTCGAAGCGGTTGCTTGCGTGACGCTCTCGTCTTGCGGAAGTGGCCTCGATACGCCCCTCGTTCCTCGGGGCTACTCGACCAGCGGGTGAGGCGCACCCAACCAGCAGGTGGGGCTGAATCGACCAGCGGGTGGGCCACTTCGGTGACTGGGCGCCGGTGCGTGCGTGGGGTCAGTGGTCGACGTCGTCGCCGGCATCGGCGGTCGCCATCGTCGCCTTCGCGCGACGACGTTTGGCCAGGAAGGTCACCGACCCACCGACCGCACCGCCCACAACGCCACCGACGATGGTCCAGACGACCAGACCCGATGAACCGTCGTCGGGCACCACAGCGCCCCATACGGCGAGGCCCATCGACACCGAACACGCCCCGACCAGCACACTGAGCAGGACCATACGCGTGCGCGCCGCGCGCGCATACGCGAGTGCCTGGGCGTCGACACCGCGCGCCTTCGCGAAGCGTTGCCACTCCCACGCGGGCACCACCAGCACCAGCCACAGCGCGATGGTCACCCAGATCGGGATGAACCAGGCCGCCACTGCCCCCAGCACCCAGAGCGCGATAGATCCCAGGATGTAGATATACGCGTAGCCGTCCAGCAGGACCGATCGCTCCCGCTCGTCGCCCCATGACCCGTCATCCGGACCCAGCAGCAGTTCCGGCACAGTCATTTTCGTCGAACCCATCTCACTTACCCCGTTCGTGAATCGTCATTCGTCGTCGGACAACGGAAACAGTTCCTCCACGGTCGCACCGAGAGCTCGTGCGATCCGCAACGCCAAGTACACCGACGGCGCGTAATCGCCACGTTCCAGCGACACGATCGTCTGCCTGCTCACCCCGACCGCCGATGCCAGATCGGCCTGTCGCATGGCGTTCCGGGTCCGCGCCACCCGTACCGGTGACTCCCGATCCGCCATGCCACGAGTAAAGCCCGCTTGACATGACATGTCAAGCGGGCTTTACACAGAACGTGTGGCTACGGGTGTCAGCTCACCCGCTCGAACACAGCCGCCAGACCCTGACCACCGCCGATACACATGGTCTCGAGACCGTAGCGGGCCTCTCGGCGGTGCAGTTCCCGGGCCAGCGAGGCGAGCATCCGGCCGCCGGTGGCACCGACCGGATGCCCCAGCGAGATACCGGAGCCGTGGACGTTCGTGCGCGCGAAATCCGCACTGTCGGTGGAGAACCGACCGAACCCCCATTCCCGGGTGACCGCGAGGGCCTGCGCCGCGAATGCCTCGTTCAACTCGATGACGTCGATGTCCGACAACGCCAAACCCGCTTTGGCCAAGGCCTTTTCGGTGGCCGGAACCGGACCGATACCCATCGTGCGAGGCGGTACGCCCGCCAGACCCCAGGACACCAGCCGCACCAGTGGTCGCAGCCCATGCTTCTCGGCAACATCGGGGGTGGTGACGATGCACATCGACGCGGCGTCGTTCTGGCCGCTGGCATTGCCCGCGGTCACCGTGGCATCGGGGTCGGTTTTGCCCATGATCGGCCGCAGACCCGACAGTGCCTCGAGCGAGATGTCGGCCCGCGGATGTTCGTCGGTGTCGATGACGTTCTCGCTCTTACGGTTCCGTACGGTGACCGGGATGATCTCCTCGGCCAGGATGCCGTCCTTCTGTGCGCGGACGGCCCGCTGATGGGATTCGACGGCGAGTTCGTCCTGCTCGGCGCGGGAGATGTCGTACTCCGCACGCAGGTTCTCGGCGGTCTCGATCATCCCGCCGGGCACCGGGTAGTTCTTACCACCGGCGGTCGAACGCGCGCGAACGAGACTGTCGTGCATGGTGATTCCGGTGCGTGCGCCACCCCAGCGCATGTCGACGGAGTAGAACGACGCGTTGCTCATCGATTCGGCCCCACCGGCGATCACCAGATCGTTGTCACCGGCGGCCACCTGATAGCCGGCCTGGATGACGGCCTGCAGGCCGGAGCCGCAGCGGCGGTCGATGTGCATGCCGGGTACCGTCGTCGGCAGTCCGGCGTCCAGCGCCACCACCCGGCCGATGGCCGGCGCCTCGCTGTTGCCGTTGCAGTGTCCGAGGATCACATCCTCGATGACGTCCGGCGCGGTACCGGTGCGCTCGAGCAGGCCGGACAGTGCGCTCACCCCCAGCTCGACGGCGGTCAACGCCTGAAACATGCCGCCGTAGCGGCCGATCGGGGTGCGAACCGGTTCACAGATGACCACGTCGCGCATGGGGTCTGCCCTTCTCCTTCGTGAACGATCAAAAGAATGTCGTGATTCAGCATGCCGCGAGCTGGGCCCGCAACGCCACCTTCTGGATCTTGCCCGCCGCCGACGTCGGCAGGGCGTCGACGACGATGACGTCGCGGATCTTCTTGTACGGCAGCACCTGTTCGGCGACGAAGCCGATGACGGCATCGGGGTCGACGTGATGACCGCCCTCGGCCACCACGAACGCCACCGGTTCCTGCCCCTTGGCGCCGGCCTCCCGGGCCACCACCGCGGCACTGGAGATGTCGGGGTGGGTCACCAGGATCTCCTCGAGCTCCCGCGGATATACGTTGTAGCCCTTGTAGATCAGCATGTCCTTGGCGCGGTCGCAGATGTAGAGGTGGCCGTCGTCGTCGAGGTAGGCGATGTCGCCGGTGTCGAGCCACCCGTCGACGTACTGCGCGGCGGTGACATCGGGATGATTCAGGTAGCCGGCGGTCACCTGCGGGCCGCGCACCCAGAGCCCGCCCCGCTCGCCCGGTGCGAGCACCGTCGCCTGATCGTCGAGCGAGCGGATCTGCACCTGGGTGTCGAAGGTCGGCAATCCCACACTGCCGAAACGGTAGTCACCGATCCCCGACGCACCGGCGGTCAGTGGCGCCGACGACACCAGGCAGGTGGCCTCGGTCAGACCGTAACCCTCCACCACCGAGCCGTGCGGGAACGCGGCGGCCAGCCGCTCGAGGGTGACGTGGTCGATCGGTGCGGCCCCCGACGAGACCACCCGCACCGACGACAGGTCCCGGGTCCCGACGTCCGGATGCGCGGCCAGCGCATGCCACATCGTCGGGCTCCCGGTGATGTAGGTGGCGCGGTGGGTCTCGATGAGCTCGAGCATCCGCGCCGGATCGAACCGCTGCGCGCCGGTCACCGCCAGCGCATGGGTGGCGCCACACAACAGCAGGAAGGACATGTTGATCAGGGCGTGGGCATGGAACAGCGGTGAGACCACCACGGTCGCGGCAGCTCCCGGCACCACGCCGCGATTCGAGTCTTCTCGAGCCACCAGCGTGAAGCCACCGTCGGCGTCCTCGGTCACGGCGTGTCCCGCCCGCCAGGCGATCATCTGCGTGGCGTTGGCGATCACGTTGCGGTGCAACACCTGCACGCCCTTGGACACCCCGGTGGTGCCGCCGGTGAAGGCGAGGTGAGCGACGTCGTCCCCGGTGATCGTGAGCTCGGGAACCCCGGTGGCGTCGGCGGTCAGTTCGGCGAGGGTGATCACCCCGGCCGGGGCCGCCTCGCCGTCGACGAGGATCACCGCACGCAACGCGGAATCGGCTGCGGCCAAAAGGGTGTCGAGTTGCTGCGCTCCGGTGAACACCGCCACGGCGGCGGTTTCGACGAGCTGGGTCCGCAGACCCGGCACCGGTTGTGCCGGGTTGATCAGCGTGACCGCGGCACCGGCCCGCAACGCACCGTAATAGGCGACGACGAACTCGATGCTGTTGGTGAGATGCAGTGCCACCACATCGCGTTCGGCCACCCCGGCCGCCCGCAGCCCGGCGGCCACCGCGGCGGTACGCACGTCGAGGTCGTCGTAGGTGAGGACGGTGACACCGTCGACGACCGCCGCACGTCCCGGGTAGAGGTGCGCCATGCCGGCCGGGGGGGTCGGCGAGAGTGAGTGCCGGGTAATGGAGTTCGCTCATCGGGGCGCCATCCGGATGGCGCCGTCGAGCCGGATGGTCTCGCCGTTGAGGTAGCTGTTCTCCAGGATCGACACGGCCAGCTCACCGAATTCCGACGGCTTGCCCAGCCGCGACGGATTGGGGATGCTCGCGGCCAGCGACGCGCGTACATCGTCCCGCAGACGCGCCAGCAGCGGTGTGTCCATGGTGCCGGGGGCGATGGTGTTGACGCGGATCAGCTTGCTCGCCAGGTCACGCGCGGCCACCAGCGTCATGCCGACGATGCCGGCTTTGGAAGCGCTGTAATTGATCTGGCCGATCTGGCCCTCGAAGGCGGCGACCGAGGCGGTCATGACGATGGCGCCGCGTTCGCCGTCGATGTCGTCGAGGCGGGCCATCCGTTCGGCCCCCAGCGAGAGGGCATGGAAGGAACCGATCAGGTTGAGGCGGATGACGAACTCGAAGTCGTCGGCCGACCCGGCCTTGCCGTCGCGGTCGAGGATGCGCATGCGCCGGCCCGCGCCGGCGCAGTGCACCAGCGCCCGAAGCCCACCCCGGCCGTCCGCGACGTCGAGGGCGGCCGCGAACTGTTCGGCGTCGGTGATGTCGGCGGCGGCGAAAGCTGCTGCCGGGCCGAGCGATTCGGCGACAGCGGCACCGTCGGAGGTGGGCAGATCGATGAGGGTGACCTGCCCGCCGGCATCGATGATGCGTTGTGCGGTGGCGAGTCCGAGACCGGACGCGCCACCGGTGACGGCGGTCGAGAGACCTTTGAGTTCCATGTATCCTCCTGAGAATTGAGGCGAGTGTTCAGCCGAGCAGTTCGTAGATCGTGGCGTTGGCCATGCCACCCGCCTCGCACATCGTCTGCAGGCCGTGGCCGATACCGTTGTTGCGCATGTGGTGGACCAGCCGGGTGGCGAGGATGGCCCCCGAACCGCCGAGGGGATGGCCGACGGCGATGGCCCCACCGAGCGGGTTGAGGGCCTTCTCGTCGGCACCGGTCTCGATCTGCCACGCCAGCGGCACCGGCGCGAATGCCTCGTCACCTCGAAGGCGCCGATGTCGCCGATCGAGAGTCCGGATCGCGCAAGGGCTTTGGCGGTGGCCGGGATCGGTCCGGTCAGCATGACCACCGGGTCGTCGCCGGTGACGACGGTGGTGTGGATGCGGACCAGCGGCGTCAGGCCGCGGGCGGCGGCCTGAGCACTCGACATGATCAGCAGCGCGCCGGAACCGTCGGAGATCTGGGAGGCGTTGCCCGCGTGGATCACTCCGTTCTCGTCGAAGACCGTGCGCAGCTTGGCCATCGATTCCAGCGAGCCGCCGCGCCGGATTCCCTCGTCGCCCTCGAGCACCCCGGGTAGCGGGGCGAGTTGCCCGTCGAAGGCTCCGGCGTCGGAGGCGGCCGCGGCGAGTTCGTGTGAGCGCAGCGAGTATTCGTCGAGTCGGGTGCGGGAGAGGCCCCAGCGGCGTGCCATCGTCTCGGCGCCGAGGCCCTGACTGAAGCGGTCCACACCGTAGCGGTCGAGGACGGTCGACGGTTGGTGTTCCCCGTTGGGGGCGGCGCTGCCCATCGGGACGCGACTCATCGATTCCACCCCGCCGGCGACGACCACGTCGAGTTGACCGGAGATGACCGCGGCGGCCGCCATCGCGATGGCCTGCTGACTCGAGCCGCAGGCGCGGGTGATGGTGGTGCCGGGAGCACTCTCCGGCCAGCCGGCGGCCAGGATCGCGGTACGCGCGATGTTGCCGGCCTGCTCGGCATGCTGACTGACGCATCCCCACATGACGTCGTCGATGTCGGCCGGATCGATGCCGGTGCGTCCCACGAGCGCCTCGAGGACGTGGGCGGAGAGGTCGGCCGGGTGGATTCCCGACAACGCTCCCCCGCGTCGTCCGATCGGTGTGCGGACCGCGTCGACGATCACTGCGTCGGTCATGGTCGTGTCCTTCCCTTGCTGCCGGTCCTTCGAATCCACCATGACCGGTGTTGCTTCACAAGTAGATTCACGTTCATGCGGTCATAGCCGTGGCCTATGGTCGCCTCACGCATCGGCGTACACCGTGGTCCGGATCGCCCTCTTGTCGCGGTCGGGATCGACGAAGATCAGCGCCAGCACCGCGGTCACCGCGGCGACGAGACCGAGGATCTGGAAGGCGGTGGCATAGCCCGCGGCCTTGCTCGAGGCGGCGTCGACAATCAGCCCGGTGGCGTACGGCGCGATGAGTCCGCCGATGGCCATCACCGCGAGAAACGCGCCCAGGGTGCCGGCCATCTGGCGCGGCGGGCAGATCTCCGAGATCGCCGAGTTCAGCAGCGGGAAGACGATCGCGGCGAATCCGTACCCGACGGAGACCACCATCACGGCGACGATCGGGGTGCCGATCGACGGCAGCAGCGCCAGCATCGCACCGCAGAACAGGACCCCGGCCGCGGGCACGATCACCCGGACCTTGCGTGACGACGACCCGGCCGCGAGCATCCGATCGCCCACCGACGTCGACACCAGCATCAGGATCAGACCGACGATCGAGGGCAGCGCGAACATCGATCCGGCCTGCACGCGGCTGTAGCCGAGGCCGACCTCGAAGTACGACGGCAGCCAGGTCAGCACGACGGTGACCAGCGCGTACACACTCATCACCAGCAGCGCCCCGAAGACGAAGGTGCGTGAGGTGACGATCCGGCGCCACGGCACCGTCGGTTCCTCGGCCACCTCGGTGGCACCAGTGTCGTCCGACGCCTTCTTCACGCCACCCTTGGTGTACGGACCCTCACGCCACGTACCCAGCCAGATCACGCACCAGACCACCCCGGCCACCGACAGGCAGATCAGTGCGGCGCGCCAGCCGAGGCTGACGGTGACGACGGCCAGGACGGGGGCGATGGCGATCTTGGCGATCGATGCCGCGCCCGCGAGCAACGCCGACGGCACACCACGCCGGGCGGGCGGATGCCACGAGTAGGCGGCCGTGTGCAGCAGCGCCGAACTCGGTCCCTCGGCCAGGCCGAGCAGCAACCTGCTGACGATGAGCACACCGAACGACGCGACCGCCACCAGCGGCAGCATCGCCACCCCCCCAACACAGCGCGAGCAGGATCAACGCCCATTTCAGGGTGAGCCAGCGGTTGAGCAGTCCGGCGAAGAAGCCGCCGATGGTGAAGGTCAGGAAGAACAGGCTGCCCACCAAACCGATTTGCGCCGAACTCAATCCGATCTCGTCGGCGAGTGGCTGGGCGATGATGCCGAGGACAGCCTTGTCGGCGTAGTTGACGACGTAGAGCGCCACCAGGAGGCCGGTGAGTCCCCACGCGGTGCGACGCGATTCGCCGAAACCACCGGCCGAGCCACCCGCGGGGGTGGCGGCCGGGATGTCGGTGGTGGACGGGGCCGTGGCGAGCGTGGTCGTCGGTTCGGGAGTGCCGTCGGGGGCGGCGAGGGTCATGGGGTCCTCCGGGGGTTCTGGCGGCGGGGATGAGATCCGGGAGCGAGTGTGGCGGCGCCACCCGATGCTCGAATGAGTGCGCTGGATCACAGCCGCAGTCCCATCAGAACCGACGGTCCGTTTTGCCGACAATGCCCAAGTTGGCGATGGAGCCGGAAGGCCGAACCTATATGCGCAGGTCGGGCGCCGAATCCCGGTGGTTTCCGGGTCATCCATTGTCTGGCCCTATCGGAGCGTTAGCCGGAGACCACGTTCCTGATACCTGCCTCGCGGGGCATGCTGTGTCCATGGCCCGCCTCGCCCAGACCCTGGGACTCACCGATATCCAGACCGAGATCGTCGCCAACGTGCGCCGGTTCGTCGACACCCAGATCATCCCGAACGCGCAGGAGCTCGAGCACACCGACACCTACCCGCAGGAGATCGTCGACGGCATGCGGGAGATGGGGCTGTTCGGCCTGATGATCCCAGAGGAGTACGGCGGTCTCGGCGAGTCGCTGCTGACCTACGCCCTGTGTGTCGAGGAACTGGCACGCGGCTGGATGAGCGTGTCCGGGGTGATCAACACCCACTTCATCGTCGCCTACATGGTGCGTCAGCACGGGACCGAGGAGCAGAAGCAGCGTTTGCTCCCGCGGATGGCGACCGGCGAGGTGCGTGGCGCCTTCTCGATGAGTGAGCCCGATCTGGGTTCGGACGTCGCAGCCATCAAGACCTCCGCCAAACGCGACACCGAGGGTGGATACACCATCAACGGCGCGAAGATGTGGCTGACCAACGGCGCGTCGTCGACGCTCGTCGCCGCACTGGTCCGCACCGACGAGGGCGCCGAGAAGCCCCACCACAACCTGACGACCTTCCTGATCGAGAAGCCCGCCGGATTCGGCGAAGTGGTTGCGGGACTGACCATTCCCCGCAAGATCGAGAAGATGGGCTACAAGGGCATCGACACCACCGAGCTGATCTTCGACGGGTACCAGACGTCCGCGGACAACATTCTCGGCGGCGTTCCCGGCCGTGGCTTCGCCCAGATGATGGACGGCGTGGAGGTGGGCCGGGTGAACGTGTCGGCCCGCGCATGCGGTGTGGCACAACGCGCTTTCGAGTTGGCGATCGACTACGCCCAGCAGCGACGCACCTTCGGCAAGCCGATCGCCGAGCATCAGGCGGTCGCGTTCAGTCTGGCCGAGATGGCCACCAAGGTGGAGGCCGCCCATCTGATGATGGTGAATGCCGCGCGGCTCAAGGATTCCGGCGAACGCAACGACGTGGCCGCCGGGATGAGCAAGTACCTGTGCAGCGAATACTGCGCCGAGGTCACCCAGGCAAGCTTCCGCATCCACGGCGGATACGGGTACTCCAAGGAGTTCGAGATCGAGCGACTGATGCGCGAGGCGCCCTTCCTGCTGATCGGTGAGGGTACCAGCGAGATCCAGAAGCAGATCATCTCCAAGGGACTCCTCCGCGAGTACCGGACCAACTGAGAGGCGAAAGAACATGCAGCGCACCGTTTTCAACGAGGATCACGACGCCTTCCGCAAGACCATCCGGGACTTCATCGCCAAGGAGGTGGTGCCGGTCCATCACGAGTGGGAGAAGCAGGGGCATCCGCCCCGCGAGTTCTACAACAAGCTCGGCGAACTCGGCGTGCTCGGCATCGAGGCACCCGAGGAGTACGGCGGCGGCGGCGAACACGACTTCACCTACTCCCTGGTGATCAGTGAGGAATGCGCCGCGGCCGGGGTGACCTTCGGCAGCTATTCGGTGCACGCCAACCTGATCCTGCCGTACCTGATGGAGTACGCCACCGACGAGCAGAAGCAGCGGTGGCTGCCCGGATTCTGCTCCGGCGACCTGATGTTCGCGATCGCCATGACCGAACCGGGTACCGGATCCGATCTCGCCAACATCTCGACGACGGCCAAGCTCACCGAGGACGGCACGCACTACATCCTCGACGGCGCCAAGACCTTCATCACCGGCGGCGCCCTCGCCGACCGCATCCTCGTGGTCTGCCGCACCTCGCCCTTCGATCCCGACAACCGTCGTGCCGGACTGACGATCCTGGTGGTCGACACCACCTCCGAGGGTTTTGCCGTCGGCCGCAAGCTGGAGAAGATCGGCCTCAAGGCCTCCGACACCGCCGAGTTGTCGTTCAGCTCCGTGAAGGTCCCGGTGGCGGATCGACTCGGCGACGAGGGCGCCGGATTCCGTTACCTCACACACAATCTCGCGCAGGAGCGGCTGACGATCGCGATCGGTTCGTCGGCGACGGCCGCGGCGGCACTGCAGCATGCGCTGGCCTACACCCGCGAACGCGACGTCTTCGGACGGCCGGTCGCATCGTTCCAGAACACCAAGTTCGTCCTCGCCGAATGCTCGGCCGAGGTGGAGGCGATCCAGCACTTCGTCGACCGCGCACTGACCCTGCACAACGCCGGCGAGCTATCCGTCGCCGACGCCGCACGCGCCAAACTGTTCGCCACCGACACCGCGGGCAAGGTCATCGACAAGTGTCTGCAGTTGCACGGCGGCTACGGCTACATCACCGAATTCCCCATCGCCCGTCTGTACGCCGACACCCGCGTCTCCCGGATCTACGGCGGCACAAGCGAAGTGATGAAGACGATCATCGCCAAGGATCTGGGGCTCTGAGGCATGTCTCCCGAGCCGCGGCCGAGGCCCGCTACGGCGCCGGGGTCTCCAAGCGCCCGATGACCGCGAGCAACCGGTAGCACCGTTGCGTCATCTGCGCCGCGGTCTGATCCGGATGACGCAACCACCACTGCACCATCGCGGTGACCACGGCGATCCAGATCTCCGAGAGCACGGCGAGATCGTCGACGTCGAGTTCGCCGGTGACCGAGTCCGGCACCGAGGCGGCCAACGCCGCGACACCACGGGCACCCTGGCCGGTGATCCGGTGACGTTGGTCCCGCGCGGCGTCGTGGGCGGCGGAGCCGCGCTCCACGGTGCGATCGTGCAGCACCGTCCAATCGTGCGGCCGCGCCTGCAGCCCGGCGAAGATGGCGGCGAGCGTGTCGGCGGCCATGGACAGTGACGGCGCGTCGGTGGCGAGTACGGGCTCGATGCGCGTCGCGAGGTTCTCCCCCGCCCGCGTGACGCACGCGATGTAGAGATCCTCCTTGGAACCGAAGTACCGCATGACCAGTGGCTTGGACACGTCGGCCGCGTCGGCGATCGATGACACGGTGGCGCCCGCATAACCGCTCGCACCGAACTCGCGGACCGCCGCGTCCAGGATGAGTGCCTCCCGCTCGGCGCGCGGCATTCCGCGAGTACCGGTGGCGCTCATACCGACTCGACCGCCGCGGCCTTGTCGGCCACCATCGTCGACGGGGTCTGCGCCTCGCTCTGCCGCAACCGTTTGGGCTGCCATCCGGGAGGTGCGAACACGTAGCCGAGACGTTCGGACCAGGACTGCGCCGATCGCAGGTCGCGGGCGATGTTCGCGTACTCGAAGTACTCGAGTTTGAACGGGTTGTAGGTGGTCACCGGCTTGGTCAGCCCGTACTTCGGGGTGTGGAGTTCGGGCTGGAAGGTGCCGAACATGCGATCCCAGATGATGAAGATCCCGCCGTAGTTCTTGTCCAGGTACTCGGCGTCGCTGGCGTGGTGGACCCGATGATGCGACGGCGTGTTCATCACGAGCTCGATCGGCCGCGGCAGCCTGCCGATGGTCTCGGTGTGGCTGAAGAACTGGTAGATCAGGTTGAAGGCGAATGCCACGTAGATCGTCCACGGCGTGAAACCCAACAGCGGCAGCGGCAACCAGAAGATGGCCTCCGACCACGGATTCCACTTCTGCCGCAACGCGGTTCCGAGGTTGAAGTACTCACTGGAGTGATGCGCCTGATGGGCGGCCCAACCGATGCGCACACGGTGGGAGAACCGGTGATTGCAGTACCAGGTGAGATCGACGGCCACGAACAGCAGAATCCAGCTCCACCACGTCACCGGGATCTGCCACGGTGCGATGTAGGTCCAGATGAAGACGAACAGCACCAGGGTCAGCGATTTGAACACCAGCATCGCGATCAGTGCGCCGGAACCCATGAAGAGGCTTGTCCGGGTGTCCGCGGCCGAGTAGCCGGTCTTCGGCGTCCGCGCGGGCGCCGCACCGAGGACTCCGCCGTCGGTGCGCTCGGCGGCTTCCTTGGCCTCGCGACGCTCCTCGAGGACGAGCATCACCGCCTCCGCGATCAGCAAGGCGAAGAAGAACGGGATGGCGTACACCAGGGGATTCTCGATGTGCTCCCATATCGTGGCCAAGATCGACATCAGTACCTCCGTCTGCGTCCGGGTGGTTCGAACGTGAAGTGACCAGTTGGTCACTTCGGAAGTTACCAGATGGTCACTTACCTGACAACAGGCAATGTCACATCAGTGGCAGGAACGCGGCGCGGAACCGCGTCTCCGCAGGTCACCGAGAGCCGAGCTCGTCCAGCCAGGCCCGCGCCGACGCATCCGACGGTGACCGCCAATCGCCACGCGGCGACAGCGATCCACCCGAACCGATCTTCGGCCCGTTGGGCATGGCGGTGCGCTTGAACTGATTACCCATGAATCGCTTGCAGAACACCGACAGCCACTTCTCGATCGTCTCGTCGTCGTAGACGTTGTGCGCGTCGACCGATTCCCGATCCCACTGCGCGCCACGGTCGAGTGAACCCCACGCCTGCCGCGCGAGGAAGGCGATCTTGCTGGGGCGGTAGCCGAAACGGGTCAGGTGATACAGGAAGAAGTCGTGGAGTTCATACGGTCCCACCGCGTCCTCGGTGGACTGGATGGCACCGTCCTCGCCGGGCGGCACCAGCTCGGGTGAGATCACGTCGGCGAGGATCTCGGTGAGCGCACCGGTGGTCTCGGTGGAGTAGTCGCCATTGCCGATCATCCATCGGATCAGATGCTGGACAAGGGTTTTGGGCACCGAGGAGTTCACGTTGTAGTGCGACATCTGATCGCCGACGCCGTACGTGCACCAGCCCAGCGCCAGTTCGGACAGATCGCCCGTCCCGAGCACGATCCCGCCGTTGTGGTTCGCCAGCCGGAACAGGTGCGACGTGCGTTCGCCGGCCTGCACGTTCTCGAAGGTGACATCGAAAACCTTCTCGCCCTTGACAAACGGATGGCCGAGATCGGCCAGCATCTGCTCACACGACGGCCGGATGTCGATCTCGGAACCACTGACCCCCAGCGAATCCATCAACACGTGTGCCCGGCGCAAGGTGGCGTCGCCGGTGGCGAATCCCGGCATCGTGTACGCGAGAATGTTGGTGCGCGGCAAACCGAGTCGATCGAAGGTGTCGACGGCCACCAGTAACGCCAGCGTGGAGTCGAGGCCACCGGAGACGCCGATGACGATCTTCTCCAGTCCCGTCGCCCGCAGTCGCGCGGCGAGCCCCTGCACCTGGATGTTGCCCACCTCGCGGCAACGTTCATCGAGATCCGCGGTACCGCTGGGCACGAACGGAAAGCGCGGGATCGGGCGTCGCAGCATGCCTGCGGCGGAACCGGAAGCGATGTCGCCGAACGTAAATGACACACGCCGCATGCCTTTGAGAGCTTCCCGGTGGTCCCCGACCTGGTCCCGCACACTGGTCATTCGCATACGTTCCTGCCGAAGGCGGTCCAGATCGATGTCGGCACTGATGATCTGGGCGCCCATCTCGAACTGCCGGCTGCGCGTCAGCAGTGACCCGTTCTCGGTGATCAACGCGTCACCATCCCAGGCGAGATCGGTGGTCGACTCGCCGAACCCGGCCGCCACATACAGGTGCGCGGCGATGCACCGCGCGGAATGGCTGGTGCTCAACAGCTTTCGATACGATTCCTTGCCCACGGTGACCGGCGAGCCGGACAGATTGGCCAGCACGGTGGCACCGGCCAACGACGCCCACACGCTCGGCGGGATCGGCACCCAGCCGTCCTCGCAGATCTCCACATGTACCGCGAAGCCGGGCACATCGTCGGCGACGAAGATCAGGTCGGCACCGAACGGCACATCAGCGCCGAAGAGCCGCACCGAGTCGGTCGGCGCATCACGCGCGGCACTGTAGTAGCGCTTGTCGTAGAACTCCCGATAGTTGGCCAGATACGACTTCGGCACGACGCCGAGGATCTGCCCGTCGCGGATCACGACACCGCAGTTGTACAGCCCGTCGCCGACCACCAGCGGCGCCCCGACCACCACCAGTGCCGGACACCCCGCACTGGCGTCGACGACGGATGCCAACGCCTGCAGGCACCCGTCGAGGACGGCATCTTGCTGGACGAGGTCGTCGATGCTGTAGCCGCACAGCCCCATCTCGGGGAAGACGATCAACGCGGAGCCGTCGGCAGCGGCGTCGGCCATCAGCTCGATGGTGGCCTCGGCGTTGGCGCGGGGGTCGGCGATACGGACCACCGGAACGGCTCCGGCGACGCGTGCGAAGCCATGGTCATAGACGGACACGCGATAAGCGTATCGGTCAGTCGTCGCACGCCTCGATCAATGCCTTGAGCTGATGTTCGAAGGCCTCGGCGATCTCGTCGACGTCGGGTACCTCATCGGGACAGGTGAGGATGCCGACGTTGAGGTGACCGTCGACGGAGAAGACCGTCACGTTGAGCGCCAACCCGTGGAAGATCGGCCCGAGCGGGTACACCGCAGTGACCTTGGCGCCGCAGAAGTACATCGAGAAATCCGGTCCGGCGACGTTGGAGACGGTCACGTTGTACACCGGCGGGTGATTCATCGACAGTTTGCGGTCGCCGTAGAACTTCATCAGCGTCGACATCGTGGTGCCGGGCGCGAACTGCGCCCATGCCCGCAGGATGTTCGCGTCGATGTCGGCGTGATGTTCCTTGGCACGCCGGGACAGTTCGCCGGCACGTTCCAGCCGGGCGACGGGATCGGCGACGTCCGACGGCAGTTCGGTGAACATCCCGGTGACCTTGTTGGTGCCGTTGACCACGAGGTCACGTTCGTCGGCGCCGTGCACCGAGACCGGTACCAGCGCCACCAACGGTTGATCCGGCAGATCGTCGTGACGGTCGAGGTACTCGCGCAGCGCGCCGCCCACCATGGCGAGCACGACGTCGTTGACCTTCACCCCGAAACGGTTCTTGACCCGTTTGACGTCGTCGAGGGACAGCTGGGTCGTCGCGATGCTGCGATGCGGCGAGATCGGGCCGTTGAACACCGTGCGCGGGGCCGCGAACGGTGCCGGCATGCTGGTGTGCGAGCGGGATCGGCGCAACCATTCGAACGGCACCGACACCGTCTGCGGTATCAGCTTCGCCATCGCGATCGGGCGGCCGACGAAGTAGTTGAGCGCACCGGAGACCACCATGCCGGTGCGATTGGGCCCGCCCGCGGTCTCCTGCAACTTCGCCGAATCGGCCTCGTCCTCGTCCGGGGTCAGGGTGCACAGTTGCCCGAGCACCTCGGCGGTGGTGACACCGTCGACGCTGGCGTGGTGCATGCGCAGGAAGGCGCACAGCGAACCGTCGGCACTGCCCTCGATGATCCACATCTCCCACAGCGGTTTTCCGCGATCGAGGGTCTGACCGGCCAGATGCCCGCACAGTTCGTGCAGTTCCCGCTTGCCGCCCGGTGCCGGCAACGCGACCCGATGCACGTGCCGGTCGATGTCGAAACGCTCGTCCTCCACCCACACCGGGTGATCGATGTTGAGGGTCGAGTTGTCGAGCTTGCGCCGCAGCATCGGCATTCCGGCGACCCGACGCGAGATCTGATTGCGCATCCGGATGAAGGAGTAGCCACCCGGAATCGTGGACGGGTCGAGTTCCATGATCCCGACGACGTGCATCAGCTGGGACCGGGTCTCCAGATAGAGGAACGACGCATCCAACCCACTCAACCGCTGCACTGCGGACCTCCGGTTCCAGCCCTCACGTCACCGAGCAGTCACTCGGCGATCACATCCATTCTGCTCTCCTGCGTCGTGGATCCCCACCACTTGTCGAGATTGGCGAATCGTCGTCGATACCCGGTCGAAAACTGGAACACGTTCTAGTGTGTGCCCCATGGGTGCCACCTTCACCGCCGCAGAACTCGACGACGCCTTCGCCTCGTTCCAGCGAACCGTCGCCGAGGTCGGCGTCAGCCGCGACTGGGATCGCTTCGCCGACATGTTCACCGTCGACGCCGACTACGTCGAGCACGCCCTGGGCGTCATGCACGGACGTGCGGAGATCCGCACCTGGATCTGGAAGACGATGACGGCCTTCCCCGGCAGTCACATGACGGGATTCCCCGCGCTCTGGCACGTCTGCGACCCGACGACGGCCCGGGTGATCTGCGAGGTCGACAATCCGATGCGCGATCCCGGCGATGGGACCCTGATCACTGCGACCAACATCACCATCCTCACCTATGCAGGTGAGGGCCTGTGGTCGGCCGAGGAAGACGTATACAACCCTCTCGAGTTCGGCGCGGCGGCCATGAAATGGTGCGAAAAGGCCGCCGACCTCGGTACTCTCGACGACAGCGCGGAGAAGTGGATGCGACGGATCGGGCCGGCGTTTGCCGCGCGACGATGACCTGCCGATCCCCTGTGAGTACGGGCCGCGGGGTGGACGGTCGGATTCGATCCACGCACGATGGTGAGTCGGAACCGGGCACGTAACGCCCGGCACCCCGACGACGACAACCCACACGGTTCGGTTACGCCCCCGTAGGTCGAGACTTGGGCCGACCCGGCCCGGTGCCGTAGCCTGGTCCCTTGACCTACGCGCGTGCGCACCGAACCCACAACGCATGCGACCACCGTTCGGAGGAATCTTTATGGCACGTGCACTGACTCAGCTGGAGCTCCTACAGGAACTCGCTCCGGTTGCCGAAGAGAACGTGAACCGTCACCTCAAGACCGCGCGTGACTGGAATCCGCACGACTACATCCCGTGGGATGAGGGACGTAATTACGCAGCACTCGGCGGCAGCGACTACGACCCGGAGCAGTCGCAGCTCAACGAGGTCGCCAAGGCCGCGATGATCACCAACCTCCTCACCGAGGACAACCTGCCCTCGTATCACCGCGTCATCGCCGACAACTTCTCCATGGACTCCGCGTGGGGCCACTGGGTCGGCCGCTGGACCGCCGAAGAGAACCGGCACGGCATCGTGATGCGCGACTACCTCGTGGTCACCCGCGGCGTCGACCCGGTCGCCCTCGAGGCCGATCGCATGGTCCACATGACCAACGGCTACGACCCGATGCTGGCGGCCGCCGGGCGCGTGGACGAGTTGGAGGAGCACGCCGACGAACTGGGCATTCTGCACTCGGTCGCCTACGTGACCTTCCAGGAACTCGCGACCCGCGTGAGCCATCGCAACACCGGCAAGGCCTGCAACGACCCGATCGCCGATCGGATGCTGCAGCGCATCGCCGCCGACGAGAACCTGCACATGATCTTCTACCGCAACATCTGCGGGGCGGGTATGGACCTCGCCCCGGATCAGACGCTGCGCGCGGTCACCGACATCGTCACCGACTTCCAGATGCCCGGCGCCGGCATGCCCAACTTCCGTCGCCACGGCGTGCTGATGGCCAAGCACGGCATCTACGACCTGCGTCAGCACCTCGAAGAGGTCGTGCAGCCGGTGCTGCGCAAGTGGAATGTCTTCGAGCGCGAGGACTTCAGCGCCGAGGGCGAGAAGACCCGTGAGGAGCTCGCCGCCTTCCTCGAGCAGCTCGAGAAGGACACCATCCGCTTCGAGGAGATGCGCGACCGCGCACTCGCCCGTGAGGCCAAGAAGCGGGAACGGCAGGCGTCCTGAGCACCACCACGCACCCGATCACCGCGCCGGCGCCCTCCATCTCCACCGAGGGCGCCGGTGCGCTGTCGTCTGCCACCCGCGCGACGCCGCTGCGTATCGGGTCCATCGAACTCGCCAGCCCCGTCGTGCTGGCCCCGATGGCCGGCGTCACCAACGTGGCGTTCCGGACGTTGTGCCGCGAGCTCGAGCTGGCCCGCACCGGGACCGTGTCGGGACTCTATGTGTGCGAGATGGTCACCGCCCGCGCCCTGGTCGAACGGCACCCGGTCACGATGCACATGACCACGTTCGGCCCGGACGAGAACCCGCGGTCGATGCAGCTCTACACGGTCGACCCGCGCTACACCTACGAGGCCGCGAAGATGATCGTCGACCAGGGTCTCGCCGACCACATCGACATGAACTTCGGCTGTCCCGTCCCCAAGGTCACCCGCAAAGGCGGCGGATCGGCCATCCCGTTCAAGCGGGTGCTGTTCCAGAAAATCGTCGCCGCCGCCGTCCGCGCGGTCGAGGGCACCGATATCCCGGTCACCGTCAAGTTCCGCATCGGTATCGACGACGAGCATCACACCCACCTCGACGCCGGGCGTATCGCGGCCGCAGAGGGAGCGAAAGCCGTTGCGCTGCATGCGCGTACCGCATCCCAGCGGTACTCCGGTGAGGCCGACTGGGGCGAGATCGCCCGGCTGAAGGACCACGTGACCGAGGTTCCCGTCCTCGGCAACGGCGACATCTTCGAACCGGCCGACGCGGTGGCGATGATGAACCAGACCGGCTGCGACGGCGTCGTCATCGGACGTGGCTGCCTGGGCCGGCCGTGGCTGTTCGCCGAACTCGCCGCCGAACTCAACGGTCTGCCGGCACCGGCGCAACCGACACTCGGCGACGTCGCCGCGATCATCGTCCGCCACGGCCAACTCCTCGCCGATCATCACGGTGAGGACAAGGGGATGCGCGAGATCCGCAAGCACGTGGCCTGGTACCTACGTGGCTTTCCCGCGGGTTCGGATCTGCGGCAACGCCTTTCACTGGTGACCACGCTCGACGAGCTACGTGAACTCGTCGCGTCACTGCCGGCCGATGCCCCCTTCCCCGAGGACGGCCACGGCCCACGCGGCCGGCAGGGATCACCCGCGAAGGTCGCCCTCCCCGAGGGATGGCTCGACGACCCGTACGAGGACGTCGTCCCCGAGGGCGCCGAAGTCATGCACTCCGGCGGCTGAGCGGTCGCTCCCCCGCCGCGTTGACAGCGCTCTCCTCATCACTGACAGCGCCCTGTCCCGCGTTGACAGCGCTCTTCCCTGCGTTGACAGCGCTTGCCACGTCGATCACAGCGCTTTCCTCATCACTGACAGCGCTCTGCACGTCGTTCACCGCGCTCATGTGCCCTACATCTGAACGAGTCGGCGTCGAACAAAGCGCTGTCGGTGACAGAAAGAGCGCTGTCAACTCCCGAGAGAGCGCTGTCGACGGCACGCAAAGCGCCGTCAGTGATAGCGAGAGCGCCGTCGGTGACTCGGAAAGCGCCGTCAGTGATGGCGAGAGCGCTGTCAACGCCGGAGAAGGGCACCCCACATCACACGAGCCGTGAGCTGAGGATGCCTCTCAGCCTCGACCAAGTACGATGTCGCAAGGCCCTGCCGCGGCAGGTTCCACCAGAGGTACGTGCCGCAGGCGTCAACCCCCGACGCCGTGGTTCACCAAGTAGCGGGGGATGAGGATCTGTCAGTTGAGTCGTTGGACGCGTAACAGGGGCGGCGCATCGGGCGACGACGAGCCCACCGCCGGGCGCGAAACCGCCGGCGGGCGACGCCGTCGCGAGAACCGCGGCGGCTCCGGCGACGACCTCGGTTCGATGTTCTCCGCACCACCGGCCGGCGAGACCCCCGAATCCGACCGCCTGCGCGAACCACGCTCCGCCGACCGCTTCGTCCGCGGCCGCAACCGCATCACCGTGCGCGAGCTGATGGAACAGATGAACGCCGCCGGCGAGCATCCCGACGGCAATCGCGCCCACCAGGGTGGTCCCGCCGACGAATCGCCGACGCAGGCCATCCCGACCGCCCGCTCACGCTTCCGTCCCGCCCGCAGCAATCATCAGCCGGCCCCGCCCCGCCCCGAGCAACACCGCCCCGAGCCGACCCGGCCCGAGCCTCCCCGTCCCGACGCTCCTACCACGGCGCTGCCGCCGATACCGCGCGTCGAGGGCAACGACGTCACGCAGAAGATCCCACCGGTGGGCGCCGACGGCCCGGGACCCGACCTGTCCGATCGCGCGACGACGCGCCGGGCCATCGAGGAGTCCCGCGCGCAGGGCGGACAACCCGTCCCCGGCCCCGTCGCGCCCGAGGAGACCGCCGCCGGCGAATCCTCCGCAGGAATCCAGGACGCCCCCGCCGACAACACGCCCACCGAGGCCGTCGCCGCGACCGCAGCCCCCACCGACGACGACGCCTTCACACCGGTCGCCCCGGCTCCGGCCGCAGCACCCGACACGGTCGCCGCTGCACCGATGGAGCGCACGCCGGATCTGACCAAGGTCGCCCGGTCCCGACCGCGTCGACTCGCCGGACGGACCCGCAAACAATCGCTGAGCCGCAACGCCACCATGACCGGGCGCATCCTGGTCTCGGTCGCCTGCATCATGGCGCTGGTCGGCACCGGATTCGTGTGGGGCTATCTGAAGTCGTGGAACGGTAACTGGCGCAACATCATCGCCGTCGACCCGAACGACGGCAACATCCGCGACAAGAACGCCCAGTACGGCGACGAGAACTACCTGATCGTCGGCACCGACACCCGCAGCGGCCAGAACGGCGACGTCGGCGCCGGCACCACCGCCGACGCCGAGGGCGCCCGCTCGGACACCGTGATCCTGGTGAACATCCCGGCCGACCGCAGCCGCGTCGTGGCCGTCTCGTTCCCGCGTGACCTGCAGGTCGATCAGCCCGAATGCCAGCAGTGGGACAACGACAACGGCACCTACGGCGATCCGTTGCCCGCACAGACCGAGGTCAAGCTGAACAGCGTCTACGCCCTCGGCGGGCCGCAATGCCTGGTGCGTGTGATCACCCAGATGAGCGGTCTGAACATCAACCACTTCATCGCGATGGACTTCTACGGCTTCGAGAAGGTCGTCAACGCCGTCGGCGGTGTCGAGGTGTGCTCCACGCAGCCGCTCTACGACTACGAACTCGGTCAGATCCTGCGCAAGCCCGGCAAGCAGAAACTGACCGGCCGACGCGCACTGAACTACGTGCGGGCACGAACCGTGTCCACCGAGGGCAACGGTGACTACGGCCGCATCAAACGCCAGCAGCTGTTCATGTCGTCGCTGCTGCGATCGACACTGTCGGGCAATGTGCTGACCAATCCGAGCAAACTCAACTCGATCGTCAACACGTTCATCGACTACAGCTACGTCGACAACGTCAACACCGAGTCGTTGCTGAAGCTCGCCGAGTCGATGCAGGGCATCGAGGCCGGACGGGTCTCATTCATCACGATCCCGACGACCGGCACCGCCACCGACGGCAGCAACAACGAGCTACCCAACACCGAGGCCATCGACGCGATCTTCAACGCGATCATCGATGACCGACCACTGCCCGGCGAGCAGGCCGAACGGACGTCCAGCTCGAGCTCGTCGACGTCGACAACGACCACCACGGCCGCACCCACGAATGTGTCGGCCACCGCCCAGAACCCGGGCAACGTCGAGGTCCGGGTGCTCAACGGCACCGGACGCGACGGAATCGCCAGCGAGGTCTCCGATCAGCTCTACGCGCAGGGTTTCAACGTGCAGGGCGTGGCCGACGCGTCGGAGAACCGCACCGACACCGTGATCCGCTACGGCACCGGTTCCCAGGACTCCGCGGCGACCCTGGCCGAGATGTTCCCGGGTGCCTCGATCCAACTCGATCGCACCGTCCGCTCCGGTGTCGAGGTGATCCTGGGATCGGAGTTCGACGGTACGGTCGGCACCGTGCCGTCGGTGGGCACCACGCTGTCGGTGTCATCGTTGCCGCCGGCCGCCAACACCGGCGACCTGCCCAACGATCTGGCGATCACCAACGCCGGCGACACCACGTGCTCCTGAGGCGTTCACTGGGAGTTCACCGCCCAGAAGAGGGCCTGGGCACCCCGGACCCAGTAGCCTTGATACATGCGTACCGCCTACCAGGAACAACTGCGCGTTCTGAACGCCATTCTGGGTGAGATGTGCGACCTCGCCGGCTCGGCGATGGAACGTGCCACCCAGTCCCTTCTTCAGGCCGATCTCTCGATCGCCGAAGACGTCATCAGTGAAGACGAGCGGATGAGTGAGCTCACCGCGCAGGCGGAGGAGCAGGCCTTCGCGTTGCTGGCGCTGCAGAATCCGGTCGCAGGTGATCTGCGCGGTATCGTCAGCGCCCTGCAGATCGTCTCCGACGCCGACCGTATGTGCGCCCTGGCGCTGCACGTCGCCAAGGTGGCCCGCCGTCGCCATCCCGCCAAGGCCCTCCCCGAAGAGGTCGCCGGGTACTTCGCCGAGATGGGTCGGCTGGCGGTGATCCTCGCGCACAACGCCCGTGAGGCGCTGGAAACCCTGGATCCGCAGGCCGCCGCGCGCCTCGAAGAGGACGACGACGCGATGGACGATCTGCACCGTCACCTGTTCACGGTGATGATGGATCGCGAATGGAATCACGGCGTCGCCGCCGCCGTCGACATCACCCTGCTGGGTCGTTACTATGAGCGCTTCGCCGACCACGCCGTCCTCATCGGCCGGCGGGTGGTCTTCCAGGCGACCGGCAAGACCCTCGAGGACCTCGAGGTCTGATCCTCGCCGGGTTCCGACCGCTGATCGGCGTCGACGTCTCGTGCGTCGGCGCCGATCGCCGTCTGCGCCCACTACCGTCTGCGCCCACCGTGACCCAGACATCGTGACCCCGACCACTCATACGCCGCGTGGGGTACATCGTCTCAGAATGTGCGACGCACATCGGCGAGCGATTAGGGTAACTGCCCATGGGCCTGCGCTACCCCGCCGAACCGGACTTCAACGCCGTGTCCGACGACGATGACACCGGACACCATCACCTCGGTGCCCGACAGCTCGTCATCTATGGGGGCGTGATCGCGTCGCTGCTCGCACTGCTGGTGATCCTCTACCTCAACATGTGAGAAATCCCCGACCGCCGTGGGCGATCGGGGATTTCTGTGTCGTAGGGGCGCCGAAGGTGGGCGGTCCGGCCTATCCGAAACGGCCCGAGATGTAGTCCTCGGTCTCCCGCTTGGTGGGGTTGGAGAACATCGTCTCGGTGTCGTTGATCTCCACGAGCTGACCGGGCTTGCCGACGCCGTCGAGGTTGAAGAACGCGGTCTGGTCACTCACGCGGGCGGCCTGCTGCATGTTGTGGGTGACGATGACGATGGTGTAGTCCTTCTTGAGTTCACCCATCAGGTCTTCGATGGCCAGCGTCGAGATCGGGTCGAGCGCCGAGCACGGCTCGTCCATCAGCAACACGTCCGGCGACACCGCGATGGCGCGGGCGATGCACAGACGCTGCTGCTGACCACCGGACAGGCCGCCACCGGGCTTGTCGAGACGATCCTTGACCTCATCCCACAGGTTGGCACCCTTGAGGCTGCGTTCGCACACCTCGTTCAGTTCGGACTTGTTGCGGATGCCCTGCAGTTTCAGACCCGCCACCACGTTGTCGCGAATCGACATCGTGGGGAACGGATTCGGGCGCTGGAACACCATGCCGATGGTGGTGCGCACCGCAGTCGGATTGACCTCTTTGGCGTAGATGTCCTCGCCGTCGAGGAGCACACCGCCGACCGCGTAGGCGCCGGGAATCTCCTCGTGCATGCGGTTGAGGGTGCGCAGCACGGTGGACTTGCCGCAGCCGGACGGTCCGATGAATGCGGTGATGCTGCGCGGCGGCACCGACAGCGTCACGTCCTTCACGGCATGGAACTTGCCGTAGTAGATGTTCAGATCTTTGATGTCGAGGCGCTTGGCCATGGCACTACCTTTGGGAAGTCTGGGTGAACTGGTGGATGAGACCCGGTGGGTGCGCGCCGGGCGGCGCGCACCGCGGGTCTATTTGGTCTTGGGCGCCAGGTACTTCGCCAGCAACGCGGCGATGACGTTGAGAACGGCGATGATGATGATCAGCGTCAGTGCCGCGCCCCAGTAGTAGAAAGACGACGCCGGCTGGCTGGCCGACCACATGTCCTTGATGAACAGCGGCAGCGAATTCATGCCGCCCTCAAAGGGATTGGTCTTCACCAGCGAGCTGGCCGGCCCGGCGAGGATGAGCACCGGGGCGGTCTCACCCATGATGCGGGCGATCGCGAGGAAGATACCCGAGAGCATTCCCGACAGCGCCGTCGGAATAACTACGCGCACAATGGTTTTCCACTTGGAAATACCGAGGGCGTAGGACGCCTCGCGCAACTCGTCGGGGACGAGTTTGAGCATCTCCTCGGTGGATCGCACCACGATCGGGATCATCAGCAGGATCAGCGCCAGGCTCACCATGAAGGCGCTCTGCCCCATAGACAGTCCGATGACGAACACCGTGAAGATGAACAGCGTCGCGACGATCGACGGCACACCGGCGAGGATGTCGACCATGAAGCTGACCGGTTTGACGAGCTTCGACGTCGGGTACTCGACCAGCATGATGGCCGTGAGGACGGCGATGGGCACCGAGATGATGGCCGCGATCAACGCCTGGATGATCGACCCCACGATCGCCGGTGCCACACCGGCGCCGTACTGGGTGGTGGTGTCGATGCCGTAGGCGTCGCCGAACCACCAGTTGGGATCGGTGATCGCCTGTGCACCCTGCGAGATGACGGTCCACAGCAACCACACCAGCGGGATCACCCCGAGCGCGAAGCAGGCGATGAAGGCGATCTTGGCCGCGTTGTTCTTCGCCTTGCGGCTCAGCGAGACCTCACGGAATGCGCTGGGAGCCTGCTTGACGGGACCCCCACCGGAGGCCGCTTCGTCGGCTGTGATGGTCATCCGTTCACCTTTCCGCCGGCGACCGCACGGGCGACCGCGTTGACCACGAACGTGAGGACGAAGAGCACCAGGCCGGCGGCGATGTAGGCGCTCTGGGTGTCGCGGCTGCCGACGAATTCGCCGACGTCGCGGGCGATCTTCGAGGCGAAGGTGTCACCACCCTCGAACAGCGACCACTTGAGGCGTCCGACCGCCGCGCTCAAGATGATCATCACCGCGATCGTCTCGCCGAGCGCACGCCCGAGGGCCAGCATCGCGGCGGCGATCATGCCGGACCGGCCGTACGGGAACGAGGTCATCCGGATGACCTCCCACTTGGTGGCGCCGAGCGCCAGGGCCGCTTCCTTCTGGCCACTCGGCGTCTGCCGCAACACCTCTCGGGTGATGGAGGTGATGATCGGCAGCATCATGATGGCCAGGACGATGCCGGCGGTGAAGATGGTGCCGCCACCGGCGATCGACGTGCTACCGGTCCCGAACAGGAAGAACCAGCCGAGGCTGCTGTTCAGCCATTCGGCGAACGGTGCGATGAACGGCGCCAGGATGTAGATACCCCAGAGACCGAAGATGATCGAGGGCACCGCGGCCAGCAGGTCGATGACCGCGCCGAGCGGACGGGAGATCTGCCGCGGCGCGTACTCGACGAGGAAGACCGCGATGCCGATCGCGATCGGGGTGGCGATGACGAGCGCGAAGAACGACGTCAGGACGGTGGCGCGGAACAGTTCCCACACACCGAATCTGACGGTGCCGTCGTCGAAGTTGCTCTGGGCGACATTCCATTCCGAGGAGAACAGGAACGTCGTGGTGTTCGCGGTGATCGACGGGATCGCGTCGATCACGAGCGTGATGCCGATTCCCGCGATCAGCACGATCACGAAGAAACCGGTCCCACGCGCGAGGTAGGAGAAGACGCGGTCGCCGACCGCGCCCCGGTGGCTCTTCAGGCCGGGGTGGAGCTGTTCCTGCAGTTCCTGCTCTTGCTCGGGCGGTAACTGGTTGGGCTCGTCCGGCGTGGAGCCGGACTCCGACGGTTTGCCCGCCGAAGTCCGGCCCAGTCCGGTGGTGTCATCCACAGACATAACTCTTATCTCGCATCGTGGTGGTTGTTACTGCTACTGGATCGCGTTGATCGATGCCTGCAGCTTCTGCTGGAACTCGGTCGGCAGCGGGATGTAGCCGGCGTTGACCAGTTCCTGTCCCTGGTTCTGCGGCGCGGCGGCCACCGACAGGAAGGTCTTCACACCCTGACCGACGGAGGCGTCAGAGTACTTGGAGCACACGATCGAGTATGTTGCCAGAACGATCGGGTAGGCACCGGCCTGAGTGGGCTTGTAGAAGGACGAGGTGTCGATCACCATGTTGTGGTTGTCCGGACCGTTGGCCAGGGTCGCCGACTCGATGGTCTTGCCACCGGTCTCCGCGGTCAGGGCCACACCGGTGGGATCCTGGTCGGTGATGATCTTGGCCATCGACAGCTGGTTCGACTGTGCGTAGGCCCATTCCACGTAGGCGATCGAACCGGGGGTCGGCTTCACGGCCGAACCCACGCCCGGGTTGCCCTGCTTGCCCTCACCGACACCGCCGTTGAAGGTCTTGCCGGTACCCTTGGTCCAGCCGCCGGCCGCGGTCAGGTACTTCTGGAAGTTGTCGGTGGTGCCCGAGGAGTCGGCGCGGTAGATCACATTGATCGGGGTCGACGGGAGGGTGACGCCGGGGTTGTCGGCGGCGATCGCCGGATCGTTCCAGGCCTTGGCCTCACCGCTGAAGATCTTCGACAGGGTCGCACCCGACAGGGCCAGGTTGTCGACGCCCTCGACGTTGTAGGCGACCGCGATCGGACCGAACACGAGCGGCAGCTGCCAGGCCTCGGAGCTGCAGCGCTGGGCCGCGGCCGAGATCTCGTCACCCTTCAGCGGGGAGTCGGAACCGCCGAAGTCGGTGAGGCCCTGGTTGAAGTCGGAGACGCCCTGGCCCGAGCCGCCGCCGCCGTAGGAGAGTTCGTACCCCGGGCACGTCTTGGCGAACGAGGTCGAGAAGATCTTCATGGCGTTGGCCTGGGCGGTGGAGCCGCTGGCCTTCAGCGACTGCTTGCCCTGGCACTGGATGTCGGCCACGGCCGAGGCCGGCGCGGCACTCGTGTCGTCCTTGTCGGCGTTGCTGCTACACGCACCGAGGACGAGGGCGGAGCTGGCCGCCATCGCGGCGACGACTGCACCCGTACGACTCAATTTCACTTTCAGGTTCCTCCAGCATCAGAACACGACAACCCCCCGCGGGGCGCCCGGTCGGGACAACCCTAGGGTCCGCCGATGGACGGCCCGCGCACCGAAGGTGAACGGAAGATGAATTGGACATCCCCGACACCTGGATCCGGGTAGATGGCCGTCGGGACCGTCGCCGCCGCGGCCCGGCGAGAACGGGTGGCGGGCGGCCGTCGAGCTTCACTTAGGTAAGCCTTGGTAAAGTCTTTCTGATTCTCATGGGCAGACCACGTTCCGACACCGACCGCGCGGCCATCCGCGCGTCGCCGATCGACCGGCACCACAGCCGTCGCCGATCGGCCCTGGTGTTCGGTCCGGTGGCGACGCCCGCGGTGCCCGACGCGGCCGATCGTCTCGCGGCGCTGGCCGCCCGCGGCGCGTGGTCCCGGATCGGCCTGCGACCTTCTCCGGAGTCGAGCAGGTGGCCCTTGGACCCCGCGGCCGAGGGTCACGTCGTGCGTACCGCGGTCGATCCCGGCGACGATCCGTTGCGCCTGCTCGACGAGGTGCGCACCCGCGGTGACGAACCGTTGCGGGTCGCGATCGGCGGCGATCACGTGGCCATCGACTTCGATCACGGGCTGGGCGATGCCCGACTCATGCACACCGTCGTCGATGTCGCTCTGGGCGTTGCCGATCCCACCGACGATCGACTGTGGCATCGCTATCGCCACCGGCTCCCTCCCCTCGCCGTGGCCTCGGCGCGGATCGCCGCCGATCCGAGACGTCTCGTCGCGCTCGCCCGGCTGACCCGCCGACCCGATCGCACACCGCCCAGACCGCTCTCGTCATCGACGAGAACTGTTGTGCAGCCGGATGTTTCCGTGTCGCGACGCCCCCGCGCCCACGCCCTGCGCATCCCGTCGGACACCATCGCCGCGGTGCGGTCCGCACGGGACGAGCACCGCCCGGGGGTCACCCTGTATGCGCTGACCACCGCCGCCCTCGTCGACGTCCTCGACACCGCCGGGTTGGCACTCGATCCCGTCGTCACCGCACCGTTCGACGCCCGCGCCTACCTGCCGGAGGACCGGTCGACCCTGGCGAACTTCTCCGCGGGGCTCGCCTTCGAGGTTGCCCCCGGCACCGATCCGACTCGGCTGCATCACGAGCTCACCGAGGCCGCCCGGATCGGTCGTCCGGTGGCCAATCTCGTTGCCACCGAGGCGAAGACGCGGCTCGCGGCGATGTTTCCGAGCCACCGTCCCGCAGCCCCGACATCCCCGTCGTCGGTGCACCTGCTGCACTCGAGCGTCGGTCACATCCCCGGCTCGGAGGATCGGTGGCGGTGGCTCGACGACGAGCGCGCGCAGGTGCTCGCGGTCGCCGATCCACCGACGCCGTATGGAATCACCGTGACCACCGCCATGGTGGGTGGTGGGATGTCGGTCGCGACAGCATATTTCGACGCGGTCGTGCCCGGCGACGCTGTCGACACGGCGATGAACCTTCTTCCCCTGCGCATGCTCGAGCTGGCGTCGATGACCTGAGCACCGCGTCATCTCAACACTTTTCGCCCAAAACTCACGCCGACCGCGTGCCACGCCAGGAGGTTTCCACGCCATGTCCGCACCATCTCAACGCTGCCAGGTGGCCATCATCGGCGCCGGACCCGCGGGGCTCGCACTCGGTCAGATGCTCGCCCCCCAGGGCATCGACGCCGTGGTTCTCGAGGCTCGTTCCGAGGAGTACGTTCGCGCCCGCGTCCGGGCCGGCGTCATCGAGAACACCACCGTCGACATCCTCACCGAACTCGGTGTGGCCGATCGGCTGCATCGGGAGGCGCTGGTGCACAACGGATTCTATCTGCGTTTCGACCGCACCACCCATCGTCTCGACTTCCACCGCTTCGACGGCCGACATGCCTACGTCTACGGGCAGGCCGAGATCGTGGCCGACCTCATCGACGCCCGCACGGCGGCGGGATTACCTCTGGTGTTCGAGGCGCAGGATGTGCAGATCGACGGAATCGATTCTGCAACAAGCGAGATCACCTATGTCGTCGACGGCGAACCGCAACGCCTCGTCGCCGACATCGTCGCCGGCTGCGACGGCTTCCACGGCGTCACCCGCACCTACCTTCCCGCAGACCGTTCGCACCCTGGAACGGGTGTATCCGTTCGCCTGGCTCGGCATCCTGGCCCGCACCACGCCGGTGACCGAGGAGGGGATGTACTGTGCGCATCCCGACGGACTGTCGGTGCACAGCATGCGCGGCACTCACATCACGCGGCAGTACCTCCAGGTTCCGGCCGACACCGACCTCGCCGACTGGCCCGACGACCGCATCTGGTCGGAGCTGAAGCGGCGCAGCGCTTCCGACGATCATCCGGAACTCGAGACCGGCGAGATCTTCGATCGCAGCCTGGCACCGCTGCGCAGCGTCGTCACCGAACGCATGCAGACCGGGTCGCTGTTCCTGCTCGGCGATGCCGCCCACATCGTGCCGCCGACCGGGGCGAAGGGACTCAATCTCGCGGTGTCGGATGCGTGCGTTCTCTCCCACGCCCTCGGACTGTTCTACCGCACCGGCGATCGGTCCGGGCTGGAGGCCTATACCGACACCGCGCTGCCACGAATCTGGCAGGCACAGAACTTCTCCTGGACACTGACCTCGATTCTGCACCGCTTCACCGACGACCCCTTCGACTGGGAGTTGCGTCGGGCGCGACTGCAGCGGTGGGCCGAGTCCGACGCCGAACAGCACGGCCTCGGTGAGGTGTATCTGGGCCTGCCGTTCCCTACTCCGTGGCGGGCCGCGTAGCGAACTGCGCGACGCCGAGCGGCATCTCGGCCAGATCGACGCCGAAGTCGCGGAGACACACGTGCCGCGCCGCGGCCGGATCGAGAATCGACTCAGTGCGGTGCTCACCATTGGTGATGATCAGCCGGAAGCGCCCGGGCACGTCGGTGTCGGTGAGTGTCCGGCGTCCGTCGCCGTCGGGCAGTGTGCAGATCAGTGAGCGGGTGAACCGCGAGCGTGGAGAGGTACTGTGCCACCACGCCATCGCCTCGAAATCGGCGAGGGGACGAGGGTGCGACTCGAGAACGTAAGCAGCAGAACCGACGTCGACGCGGCGGTCGCGCTCCGATGCGAGGTCGACCGGGCGGCAGACGCGCTCGCCACCGAAGCCCACGTCGACCAGCAGGGTAGCGCCGTCGACGGTGACGACGACGGCCATATGCCCCAGGGGCGGACCCGGTTGCCCACCGGCGTCCACGCGCGCGCCGATCACCCGCGCCTGCAGGCCCAGCGCCCGCAAGGCCATGGCCAAAAGCCCGTTCAGCTCGTAGCAGATCCCGCCGCGCCGGCCGTCGACGAGTCGTGCCACGATCGCCGACTCCTCGGACTCGACGGGAATACCGCGGTGGATGTCGAGATTCTCGAAGGGGACTCGTGCGTGTTGCGCGGCGGCCACCTGCGCAACCAACTCAGCACCGCGCGAGGTGGGGGCGTCGATTCCGATCCGGTCGAGATACGCGGGCAGCGAGAACACCGCGCGAGTTGTCTCGGGTCGCGTTACATCCACCTCAACAGGGTAGGCTACCCTCACTAACCATGGGTCCTGAGGTCTTCTGGTACATCAATCCGACCGACGGCGACGTGCCGTGGGAACCGTCGCTGCGCGTCGAGCCGACCCTCGAGGTGATTCGGCACCAGGCCCAGACCCTGGACCGCCTGGGCTTTTCCGGCGCACTCACCACCGCCCGCGAACCGATCGCGCTGGTGCCCGGCACCGACAACCTGCGATTCCTCATCCCGGTGTACCCGGGCGTCAAGCCGCCGGCGCAACTCGCCGAGGAGGCCCAGGTCTTCGACCAGTACTCGGGCGGGCGACTGATCTTCAACCAGGTCAACGGCGCCGACCCGGTGCTCGCGCGGTACGGGCGCCGCGAGTCCAAGGCGGAGCGGTATCGGCTGTCGGCGGAGTACTGGCGGCAGGTCAAACGGCTCTACGCCGACGAGACCGAGGCCTACGACGGCGAGTTCTTCTCCTACGGCCCGCGGTACAAACCGGCCATCCCCGGTCCGCGGCAGCCCGGCGGCATCGAGGTGTGGGGCACGGGCGCCTCCCCGGAGGGCATTTGGCACGCCGCGGAGGTGCTCGACGTCTACCTGTCGTTCATGGCTCCCCCGTCGGAGTTGACGGGACTGTTCGACCGGGTCCGGGCCGCCGCATCCGAGCGTGGCCGCACGCTGCGGTTCGGCGTGCTCGCCAGCGTCATCGTCCGGGAGACCGACGACGAGGCGTGGGAACGGTTCGAATCCCAGTTGAGCAGGACCCGACCCGAAACCGTCCTGGCCACCGCCGACCGCAACCTGCGCAGCTTCGGCTTCCCCGGGCTCGGCGAGATCTCCAGCGACGACCCACAGGTGCAGGGCCGCATTGACGCCCTGCGCGCCGGACGCATCCCCGGCCGAGAGCTCCTGGAGTACGCACCGAATATGGCTGCCGGTCTGACCACCTGGACCGCCGCCGAACCACCATTCGACATCGCGGGCAAGGGCACCGGAACCTACTTCGTCGGCAGCGCCGGGAACGTCGCGGCCACCATGAATTCACTCGCCGAACAAGCAGGGATCGACATCTGGATTCTGTCCGGCTGGCCGCTGGCCGCCGAGGCCGAGATCGCCGCCGACCTCCTGCTCCCGCTGTTGAGAAACCCGGCGACCACCGCGGTGGCCTGAGCGTCCCCGCCTGCCGGCCGAGCCACCCATTCGCCGGTCGAAGCGCGAGGAGCCCCCAGGGCGACGAGCCTCGAGACCACCGCAACCCGACAACCCAACCAGCCCAACACCTCCCAGCCCCACCCCACCAGGCCTCGACACGACCTCCGTTTCGACGGAGCTCAACGCGGCGGCTAACGCTCCGGTCGGCTCGACCAACAAAGTAACCTCACCGGCGCTTCGGCTCGACCAACGAAAAGCCCACCTCGATCAACGAAAAACGCTGCGAACCTGCGCAACCCGCCGATCGAGCCCTACCGCACCGTCGCCACCACACCGCGGTGATCGGAGCCCACCAAGGTCACCGTGTGCATGGACGTGGGTTGCAGACCGCCGCGCGTCAGCACGTGATCGATGGTCAGTAGCGGCGGAATCGCCTTGTCCGCCGGGTAGGTCGGCACAAAACCGGCACCCACCACCTCGGCGGCGTCGAGCAGATCCGGCGACGTGTCGGGTCCGTATCCGGCGAGCATCCTACGGAACGGCCGATGATCCCAGGTGGAGTTCATGTCAGCACCGACGATCGTCGGAAGTGCCTCGGCCGCAAGGATGTCGGATAGTCGACTCATCTCGAGATCCCATCGCCACGCGGCCTCCGGCCAGGGCGGCAGCGGATGCAGCGCGTACACCGCAGTGCGGCCGTGGCCGGGAAGGTCGGTTTCCGCGCGCACATTCCCGAGGCGGAAACCGTCGAGTACGCGCCCGTCGACGAGTGGATACTTCGAGAAGATCCCGACACCCCGGCCGTCGGGCAACGCATGGGTGAACGAATACGGCAGCGCCACAGCGAGATCCGACACTTCGATGCGATTCAACGCACCCTCGGTGAGTTCGACGATGGTCAGGAGGTCGACGTCCTCGGCCCGTACCGTCGAGGCCAGCGACACGATGTCGGCCTGACCGAGGTAGATATTCGCCTGCATGACAACCAGATCGGAGTCCGCCGCGGACGACGCTCCCACATAGAGCGGCGCCTGCGTCACCACGCCGGCCGCCACCACGAGCGCCGCAATGCCCGCGACGATCCACCGCCGCGCAAGCAGCAGCACGACGAGTCCGACGACGCCGACGACCACCAACACCGGAGTGAAGGCGGCGACGCGGCTCGCCGTCGAACTGACGAACCCGGAGTAGTGCGCGAACACTCCTGCCGCGCAGGCGAATACCGCCGACATCCCCACGACGGTGGCCGCAGCTCGCACCAACCTCCGACCCCGCGGTCCCGGTGTCCCCCGACCCGGCGGCGCGCCACCGACGCCCACGACCGGTCAGCCATAGGCGACGTCGATGGCGTGCCGCCCGAATCCCAGCCGCTCATAGGTACGTAAGGCCGCGGTGTTGTCGCCCTCGACGTAGAGCATCACGTCGTCGATGCCCCGGTCGGCGAAGTAGTGCAGTCCGGCCAGCGTCAGCAACCGGCCCAGCCCACGACCCTGCGCGGCCGGATCGACACCGACGATGTACACCTCGCCGAGTGTCGGGCTCTGCGTCTTGGTCCAGTGAAATCCCAGAAGGGTGTCGGGAGCGGCGGTGTCGAACGCCAGGAACAGGCCGGCCGGGTCGAACCAGTCGGCCTGCACCCGCTCGGTGATCTGTTCGGGCGCCCAGCCGCCCTGTTCCGGATGCCAGGCGAAGGCGGCGTTGTTGACCCGCAGGATCTCCGGGTCGTCGGCCGGCCCGGCGTAGGTGCGCAGCTCGATATCGGCAGGCACGACGAGCGGATCAAGTCTCGAGGCGCCCGAGACATCCGGCCCGCTCACTCCGTACCCGGCGCCGCCGGTACGCAACAGTTGCAGCAGCTCACGGCGTCGGGAAAGACCCATGGCCTCGGCCAGCGCCTGCGCGCCGGGAAGATCGCCGTGGGCCCACGCCCGGGGTGCTCCGTCGGCATCGAGTTCGCGTGCCGCGGCGAACGCCACCTCGAGTAGCGCCCGACCGTGTCCCCGACGCCGGAGCTCCGGATCGATGACCGCCTCGATCATCGCGGGCTCGTCGTCGCGTCCGGGCGTGATGTTCGCGTACCCGGCCGCCGACACGACGTGGCGCACGCCGGGGGTGCCGTCGATCGCGTGCACAGCCTGTTCGGACAGCGGCGCCACCCCGTCGACCTCCGCTGCGGCGGCCACCAGACGACGCGCATGCGCCGCGACCTGCGGGGACACCACCTCGCTGACGGTCGGCTCATCCGGAATCGTCGTATCGCCGAACGGTGATGTCACTGGTGGTCAGCCTCCCGTGGCACTGATTTCCTCGTCTGCGGGTTCAACGGGTTCGTCCTCGAGCAGGTCCGGACCGAGGTCGTCGTCGAGGTCGTCGACCGTGGTGTCCGGGCCGCCGGCGCGTCCACGGCTGGGCCGCACCGCCTTGTAGCCGACGTTGCGGACGGTACCGATGAGCGATTCGTGGTCGCTGCCGAGCTTGGCCCGAAGCCGCCGCACGTGGACGTCGACGGTGCGGGTGCCGCCGAAGAAGTCATAACCCCACACCTCCTGCAACAGTTGCGCCCGGGTGAAGACCCGGCCCGCGTTCTGCGCGAGGTACTTCAGGAGTTCGAATTCCTTGTAGGTCAGATCCAGTGGCCGCCCACGCAGCCGCGCGGTGTAGGTGCCCTCATCGATCACCAGCTCACCCAGCGTCACCTTGCCCGACGCCTCTTCGGCGGTCACCCCGCGGGTGCGCATGACCAGCAATCGCAGTCGCGCGTCGAGTTCGGCCGGTCCGGTTGCCGGCAACAGGAACTCGTCGAGCCCCCAGTCGGCATTCACCGCCACCAGCCCACCCTCGGTCAGCACGGCCGCCACCGGCACCGCCGAACCGGTGCTGCCCAGCAGCCGGCACAGGCCCCGGGCCGCGGCCAGATCCGTCCTGGCATCCACGATGGCAACGTCGGCGTTGCTCGCCTCCATCAACGACGACACCTCTGTCGGAGCAACCCGTACCGTGTGCGCGAGCAGCGCCAACGACGGCAGAACCGACTCCGGATTGGGATCGGCGGTCAACAGTAGGAGATCCACGCAATACTCCGATCTTCCTCAGTCGCGCCCGAAGCACCTCTCGTCCCCGCGGCGAGTGACCCCGGGGGCATTCTCCCCCGTTCGGCCACCTCGACACTGAGGCGAACGATCGGTCGCGCCGACGGCTCGGCATGTTTACTCCGCCTTACCAACATGTGCGCGACAGGTGACAGAATAGCCGCAATGTCGCGCTCTGCTGTTAACAAGGCCGACGCGGACGCCGTGAACTCGGACGATTCGCCCGCCGGGACGCCGGCTCGTCGGCTGCGGCGCACCGTGATCGTCGCCGTCATCGTGGCGCTGGTGATCGTCGTCGGCGCCTTCGTCACCGACACCGTGGCCGCGAGCCGCGCCGAGCATCGGCTGTCGACGTCGCTGGCCACCGCACCGGGCATCGAGTACCGCCCCGAGGTCACCCTCGGCGGGTTCCCGTTCCTACGCCACGCCACCGACGGCGAGTTCACCGGCATCGTCATCACCGCACGCGGAGTACCCGTGTCCGGGTGCACGTATCCGCAGGCACCGGACTGTTTCGCCGAACTCGGCGCCACCCTCGGCCCGGTCACCGTCGACGACGGCTTCGACATCGGCCCGACCGAGGTGATGCGGACGTCGTCGGTGACCGCGTATTCGCTGCTGAACTCGGTGAACCTGGGCCGGATGCTGGGCATCCTCGACCTGAGCGTCAACACCCCCGCGACCCCCGACCGCGTCGGCGGGGGCGGTCCGCAGTTCGGGAATCTGGAACGCAGCACGGGCGTCGTGCTCACCGGCACGGTCGCGCTGCCGCCGTCGTCGGCACCCGAGCCCGGCGGCGTACCCGACCCGACGCGGGCCCCGTCGGCGTCGGAGTACCCCGGTGCGCACACCAGGGTCAGCGTCACCGTCGACCTGTCGGTCGTCGACGGCAGACTCCATCTGCAGGCCACCGGCTTCTACACCGGCCCCGAGGAACACGTGGTGTCCGCGGAACTGTCCGGCGATGGGGCACAACAGATGCGTGACGCCGTGCTCGACAGATTCACCCGGACCCTGCCGCCGCTGCCGATGCCGTGGGATCTGCCCGCCACCGGCGCGCACAGCGCCGGCAGCGACATCATGCTCACCGCCGAGTCCGGCCCCCGTGACCTGCGGCCCGACCGGTTCTGATCACCGCGACCGCAGACCACCGACGCGATTGCGGTGCGGCCGGGGCGCTGTTGTACCCTCGTGGGCATGCAACAGCGCCGTGAGTTCTTGCTCACCCGCCGCCGGGCGATCGACTTCTGTCGCGTCGCCGACTGTTGCTGTCGCTGTACACGGTGATCGTGGCGCATCGCGCCGGCACGCTCACCTATCGATGACGGTCGGCACGGCGCACATTCTGTGAGCTCTGGGCGACCAACGCGCATCGAGCGTTGTGACCGTCATCGTCCGCCGAAGTCTTCGGCAATCCGACGCCGACGCCTTCATCTTCATTTCCCCTATCCCACACCCATGTATCCGGGAGGAAAATCCATGGCACGTTCCGACGTCCTGGTCAGCGCCGATTGGGCTGAGCAGAACCTGCACACCGACAAGGTCGTCTTCGTCGAGGTCGACGAGGACACCAGCGCCTACGACGGCGGCCACATCGAGGGCGCGGTCAAGATCGACTGGAAGACCGATCTGCAGGATCCGGTCCGTCGTGACTTCGTCGACCGCGAGCAGTTCTCCAAGCTGCTCTCCGAGCGCGGTATCGCGGGCGACGACACCGTCGTGCTCTACGGCGGCAACAACAACTGGTTCGCCGCCTACGCCTACTGGTACTTCAAGCTCTACGGCCACCAGGACGTGAAGCTGCTCGACGGAGGCCGCAAGAAGTGGGAACTCGACGGCCGTCCGCTGTCGACCGACGCCGTGAGCCGTCCGGTCACCGAGTACAAGGCCGCCGACCCGGACAACACCATCCGCGCCTTCCGCGACGAGGTCGTCGAGGCCATCGACGTGAAGAACCTGGTCGACGTCCGTAGCCCCGACGAGTTCTCCGGCAAGATCCTGGCGCCGGCCCACCTCCCGCAGGAGCAGAGCCAGCGTCCCGGCCACATCCCCGGCGCCATCAACGTGCCGTGGAGCAAGGCCGCCAACGAAGACGGCACCTTCAAGTCCGACGAGGACCTCGCCACGCTGTACGCCGAGGCCGGCCTCGACGGCGAGAAGGAGACCATCGCCTACTGCCGCATCGGCGAGCGTTCCAGCCACACCTGGTTCGTGCTGCAGGAGCTGCTGGGCCACAAGAATGTGAAGAACTACGACGGCAGCTGGACCGAATACGGTTCGCTGGTCGGCGTTCCGGTTGAACTGGGAGAAGGAAAGTAAGTATGTGTGCTGCACCCAAACAGGGACAGAAGCTGCCCGCGGGCGTCGACGTCGAGAAGGAGACCGTCCTGACCGGACAGGTCACCGACGGCTCCGGTAGCCCGGTGGCCGGCGCCTTCGTGCGGTTGCTGGATTCGACCGGCGAGTTCACCGCCGAGGTCGTCGCCAGCCCCACCGGCGATTTCCGTTTCTTCGCCGCCCCCGGCACCTGGACGCTGCGTGCGCTCAGCTCGGTCGGCAACGGTGACGTCACCGTGAGCCCGGAGGGCCCGGGCGTGCACAGCCACGACATCACCGTCGCCAAGTAAGGCTGTCCCGCAAGACAATCGAGGCCCGGTCACCCTGGTGGTGACCGGGCCTCCGTCGTTTCCGGGGGCCGTCGTCACCCGCCCCGCCGCCCGAGGAGAAAGTGGGGGAAGAGATCTCTTCCCCCACTTTCTGCTGTTTCCGGCAGAACTTTCTGGGGGAACATCGCGCACCCGGGGGAGGAAGATTCCTCCCCCACTTCTGGTGTCCCCCATTCGTGCGGCACCCGTTGGTCCGATCGGACGATTCTTGCGCCCGCCCCCACGTCCGCGGCCGCCAATTCCCCTTGCGCCCGTGTTAGCTTCACCTTCCATACGTGAAGAATCCGGCCGTTCGCCGGCACTGGAAGGTTATCGGTTCGATGGTACAACTCTGGCCGAATTCTGTTCGCACACACAATGATCCGACATCCGACCGGATCACCGGCCGACTCGCGACCCGCGCCCTGCGTCGAGTCGCGGCCGTCCTGGCCCTGGTATTCGCCGCGGCCGCAACACAGATCGCGCCGCCCGCGCACGCCGCACCACCGACCTTCGCGCAGTTCGCGAGCCGCGACGTCCTCGTCGGCACCTTCTTCTCCAGTGACGCCGACCTGACCGACACCATGTATTACTCCACCGATGGCAAGAAGTTCACGTACCTGTCGACGCCGTACCGTCGCGGTCAGAACCCGATGAGCGACCCGTCGATCATCTATCACAACGGCTACTTCTGGATGCTGTCGAACTGGCCGCGCAAGGACGGCCGCTTCTGGCCGATGATCGGGGTGTCGCGGGATGGCAAGAACTGGGCGAGACCCGAAGGGCGACAGTTAATCAACGGCCTCTACGCCGGCATTCCGCTGACCTCGGCGCCCGGCGGCCGCGACATCGTCGCACCGGATTGGTACCGCGCCGCCGACGGCAGCATCTACATCGTGTTCACCGCCGGATACTTCGGGCACTTCCGCGGCCAGGTCGGCGCCGACCGCATGACGCCGTATGTGGTGCGCGTCAACCAACTCGACGTCAACGCCGCCGGCCGCGGCCGTGGCGTTCCGCTTGGGAAGAACATCGTCTTCAACGCCGGGCCGGCCAATCGCATCGCCCTCAATCCGGGCGCCAAGGACCGGATCGACGGCTCGTTCTTCGAGCGCGGCGGCACCAAGTACCTGACGATCAAACGCGACGGCACCTGTAACGAGGTGTGGCGTTCGGGATCGTTCACCGGGCCGTGGCATCGCGACGTGGCGTGCGCGGCGAATGTGCAGGAGGGGCCGAGCATGACTCGCCTCGGCGGCACCTACTACCTCTACACCGACAAGATCTACGGTGGTCGCGCGATCTACTACTCGACGGCGCCGTCGCCGAGTGGGCCGTGGTCGAATCCGACGCCCATCACCACCGCGGGCGGCCCGGGCCGCACCCGGCACGGCACCGTCATCCGCCTCGACGACCGCAACGCCAAGTGCGCGGTCTACCGGATGGCGTACGGCCCCGGCTGCACGTTGACGACCGGCGTTCCCGGCATCGGTGGGCTGTTCGGCAGCTGACGGGTCGGCCGACGACGACATCGGACCGAGGAGAAAGTGGGGGAAGAGATCTCTTCCCCCACTTTCTGCTGTTTCCGGCAGAACTTTCTGGGGGAAGATCGCGCACCCGGGGGAGGAAGATTCCTCCCCCACTTCCGCACACACCCGACGCCACCCGCCGCGCACAAACCCGGCGAGTGATCCACGTTGCACTCGGTCGGTCCGAGGACGGTGCGCAACACCGCGAGAGGTAGACTCCGACCCGTGGTCCTCTTCTTCGAAATCCTCCTGGGTCTGGCCTCGCTGCTGATCGTCTGGTTCGCGCTGTACGTCATCTACCGCCTGGTCAACGACGAGTCGTGACCCTCCCTCCCGAGGAGTCACAGCCCGACGGCACCGGCGCCGACGCGCCTCGCCGGTCGGGTGACGAGGCGATCAGTCAGGCCGAGGCGCGGGCCGTCGAATCCGGCAGCCGCGAGCGCAACGTCCCCACCTGGGATGACCTGCCCCTGCCGATCGACACCTCCAACCTCCGCGCGGGCCCCGATCTGCATCCGGGTCTGCTCGGACTGCTGCCGCTGGTCGGCGTCTGGCGTGGGGAGGGCGAGGCCCGCAACCCGCACACCGGCGACGAGTACCACTTCTCACAGCAGATCGTCGTCAGCCACGACGGGCAGAACTTCCTCAACTGGGAATCACGCTCGTGGGTCATCGACGAGGACGCCCACTACGTGCGCCCCGACCTCCGGGAGACCGGTTACTGGCGGATCGGCGACGACGACACCATCGAACTCCTCCTGGCCCACGCCGAGGGCTGGGTCGAGGTCTTCTACGGTCAACCGCTCAATCAGACGTCGTGGAATCTGACCACCGACGTCGTCATCAAGTCGGCGACCGGACCGCATGCCGGCGGTGCACGCCGACTCTACGGTCTCGTCCCCGACGGTGACCTCGCCTACGTCGAGGAGCGCGTCGACGCCGACGGCGACTTCGTCCCGCGCCTGTCCGCCAAGTTGCGACGTCACGTCGGATAACCACCGACGATGGTCCGCGACCACACCGGCGCACCGCGATCCCTGCCCGTCTATCTGGCATTGATGTGGCTGCCGGTGCTCGCCGATCTCGTCTTCGGCGAGACCTCACCGACCCTGTTCGCATCGGTCGTGGCAGCGGTCGTCCTCGCCGGTGGCGCCCTGTCACCGCAGACCCGGCGGCTGATGGCCGTCGTCCTCGCCGCCCTGCGGGTGCGGCTGCAACGGATACCGGCACCCCTCGACGCCAATCAACCCCGACGACGTCGGGGCACCACCATCCCTCGGGAGCTGATTCTTGTTCTGCGCGTAGGCGATCCACGCGCACCGACGCTCGCGGCCTGATCCCCCGCCACCGTCGAACACCATCTAAAGGATCTTCCCCATGCTCTCCATTCGCGGAGCGCGCCGTTCACACGGCGCGCAAACCCTGTTCACCGACCTCGATCTCGACCTACCCGCCGGCCACTGCGCGGCGATCATCGGCCCAACGGGTGCGGCAAATCCACCCTGTTGCGCTGCGTCATCGACGACGACCGGCTCGACGCCGGCACCATCGACATCGCCGGGATGCGCCCCGACGAACGGTCGCCCCGCTTCCGGGAACTCGTGTCCGCCGACACCGGTGAACAGGCGGCGTTCTTCGACGTCACCCTCACCGAACATCTCGAACTGCTGGCCCGCGCACATCGCCTCGAGGATGCCGACGTCGAGAACGCCCTCGCCGACGCCGGACTCGCCGACCTCGCCGATCGCTTTCCACACACGCTCTCCTCGGGTCAGCAGCAACGCTTCGCGCTGGCCGCGGCGCTGTTACGACCGGCGTCGCTGCTCGTCCTCGACGAACCGGAACGTGCACTCGACCTCGCCGGACAGGAGTGGGTGGCCGAGCGGATCGTCGAGGCGAAGAACGACGGGAAGGCCGTTCTGGTGGCCACCCACAGCCCGACCCTGGTGCAGCGGTGCGCCGACGACGTGGTGGACCTCGGCCGATGAGGATTCCCGACCTGCGCCTGGGGTGGATGCGCCGGTATGACTTCTCCTGGTTCGAGCTCATCTTCTGTCTGGCCGTACTCGGCGGTTTCGCGAGCTGGCTCCTGACCCCGGCACGAGTGTCCCACGTCGCGACCCTGACCGGCGTCGCAGCGACCCACCCGACCATCACCCTGTGCGTCATCGTCGCGGCGATCGCGGTGGGTGCCTACCGCTGGACGGTGGTGTGGGGTCCGGTCCGGGTCGAGGGTGCGATGGTGCGCTGGCATTTATCGGGGCCGGGGCCCCGCGGGCCCGAACTGGCCGGCCGGCTGGGCGGCATCGTCATCACCGTCGTCGCCGGATGTACCGCGGCGGGAGCGCTGCTCGGGCTGCTCGCACCCGATTCCCTGGTCACCGTGGTCGGCGTCGCGGCCGGACTCGGGCTCGTCGCGGCCATCGGCGCGTACGGCACCCAGGTCGTCGCCGACCGGCGCCACGGTTGCGCACCTCCCCCGATCTGGCAGTGGTCGCCGAATCGGTTGCACCGCAGCACGATCGCACCGGCCGACGGCTACGCCGGTGCGCTCGGACTGGCCGCGAGCATGATGGACTTCACCTGGATCACCGACGCCCGGATCGTGCGGTGGCAACGGGGTGCGACGTCGACGAGGACCCGGCGCCTGCACCGAAACCCCTATGTTGCTTTGGCGCAGATCGACTTTCGACGACTGCGACGTCACCCCGACGGCGTGCTGCGCGCGCTGATCTGCATCGCGGTGCTGGTCGTTGCGCCCCAGGTGGTGAGCATCGCGCACGCCGCGACCGCCGTCATCGCGGTGCTCATCTTCTGCGCGGGCAACGCGGTGGCAACAGGTCTGCGCAACGCCTCCGAGAGTGTCGCGACCCGGCGCGCACTGGCGCTGGATGACCGTGGAATCACACTGGCGCACATGGCCGTTCCCGGATCGGCGATACTCATCGCCGCCGCCGCGGCCGCCGTTGCCTGGTCACTGACACCGGCCTCGGCGGTGATCTGCTTCGTGGGATGCGGAGTCGCCGTCCTGCGGCGGGGCACCCGACCACCGCTGCCGTACGACGCGCCGGTGGTCACCGAGTCGGTGGTCACCGGCGCGGCGACGCAGCCGCTGCTGATCGCCGCCCAGGCGCGCGGGATGGTTGCGCTGATCGTCACGGCCGTCGCCGCATCGGTGGTGTGACTCCCTCCCGCAGCATGGGCGGCGGTCATTCGGCCAGACGACCCGGCCCACTGGCCGGGTCGGCACCGGCTGGGTAAGGTGTCGCCGATGACCGAATCGGGGAGTCACCACGCCAATCCGTACGCGCCGCCGTAGCCGCAGGCCGGGCAGTACCCGGCGAATCCTGCCCATCCCTACCCCGCCTACGGCGCCCCCGGTCCCTATCCGGGCCAACCGCCCTACGGACCGCCCGCCACCAAGCCACCACTACGGCATGTGGCACTGACCCGTTCGTTGGCCGGCGCATCGATCGTCGTCTACCTCATGATCGCGGTGTTCGGCTTCCTGACCTTCGCCACGGTGACCCGCAACGGTGAATCCGAGGGGTCGACGTTCAACGGGTGGGCGCACTGGACATCGCAGGGTGAGGGCCTCCCGCTCACCGACGGCTCCCATGCGGTCATCTTTCCGGGAGTCCTGTTGCCCCTACTGATCCTGTTCCCGACGGCGCTGTCGTCGATTCTGATCATGTGCAACGTCGGACGACGCCCCTTCGCGGCGGTCACCATCCTGTTCGGGGTGATCGCCACCGCGGTGGCCACCCTCGCCGTGGTCAACCCGTCGGTGGTCGTGGGGACATTCGACGACAGTTCGGCGACCTTCATCGACGCCAATTACAGCTTCTCCCCCGGACCGTCGGCGATCCTGAACGTGGTGATCGGCATCGTGATCGTGATGCTGGCGATCGGCGTGATCGCCTTCGGGGGTAAGGCCCGCACCTGAGGGATGACGGTGCACATCCGGAAGGATGTTCGGCGACCGGCCCGTCGAGATCAGCGCCCGCCCACCAGGTGGATCACATCGACGACGACGGGTCGTCCGTGCCGCCGCGCCGCCTGCACATAGTGGATGCCCGGGCCCGGCGGCAGCGGGATCGACTCACCCGGATGGGCGACCACCAGGTCGTAGGCCCCGCCGAGTCCGGTCATCAGCACCGCGATGCGCCGGTCGCCACGATTGTGCACCACAGTGAGCCCGCCGGTGTGCGTGCACTCGACGCCGGCATCGGCGGCCTGCACCGGCTCGCCGACATCCCACTCCCCTGTCGCGGTCCCGTCCACGGCCGGCGATGTCCGGGGCGTCCAGAACTCGTCGACCCCGTGGATCACCGACCAGTCCACGTCACCCGGGGATGGCGAGTGCAGCAGGACGCACGGCTCGTCGTCGTCGATGATCTGCCCGACCAGCACCGGCCGGCCGTCGCGACGCTCACCCTGCAGGATGTGGAATTCGACGTCGGGCAACGCGGCGGAGGAACCGCTGGGCAGCATCGTGAATCGGGTGCCGGTGGTGCCGGCGAATCCCGGGGTCGAGAGCACCGCGAGATTGCGGCAGCCGCGGTTGTGCACGGTGAGGTGGGAGTCGCGGTTCGCGGGTTCGGCCACCGAGTAGCTCAATCCGCCGGCGTGGCCGGTGAGCCAGGTGCCGGCGCCGTCGTCGGTCCATTCACCGTCGCCGGGGGTGAGGAACCGCGACGTGGTGGTGCGTCGAGGCGGCTCCGTCAGCATCGTGGTCATGACCGGCCTCCTGTGTCGAGCGAAGAATGTGTGCATTCAGTGCACCGCGCCCCGGTCGGCGTGCACATGAGTAGCCGACTACCCGAAATGTCGGATCCACTTCCCCCGAACATGAAACGGCCCCCGCACCGCCCGAGTCGTCGGGTACCTCGAGCAGGACCTGCTCGGGTGCGGGGGCCGGGTGACCACCTGGTATTCGCCAGTGCGAGTGCGTGATCTGACGATCACATCAGCGGATATCAGATGGGACTCCGCGCTAGCGGATGGTCACCTCACATGTCCGTAAATCACTCAACGTCGGACCACCTCCTTCCTTGTGTACCGACGAACCTACGCCGGGTCTGCCGACGCGGCAACGCATTTACTCACACCGGCGCCGGATGCGCCGCGAAGAACCGCCAGATGGTGGCGGTGGCGTCGAGGGCATCGGACGGCGGGTCGGTGCCCAGGGTGCGTTCGAGTACCGGAGCGCCCGGCGCGCCCGGCCACTGATGACCGGCCCCGGCCACGCTGATCAGTTCGACGGCCCGCCCCGACGGACAGGCGGCGGTCTCGCGGGTCACCGGTCCCTCGACGGTCGACGTCGGCGCGGCACATCCGTCGATGCGGCGCCACGTCGCGCTGACCTCGGGTACCGGCGGACCGTCGACCCGCGCGGTCCCGTCGAGATTGAACGCCTCACCCGGCCCACCGGTGTACGGGACCCGACCGTCGGCGGTGCCATGGATCTGGAGCACCGATGTCGGTGCGGCCGAGCCGCATCCGGTCAGCAGGGTTCCGGCCACCGGCGCCACCGCCGCGAAGAGCGTTGTCTGACAGGCCAATCGGAGGGCCATCATCGCGCCATTGGACATTCCGGTGACGTAGATCCGGCGTGGATCGATCGGGCCGCGTCGGGTGATGTCGGCGACCACCGCACCGATGAAGGCGACATCGTCGACGTTGCGGGATTGTGCAGGCCCGCAGCAGCTTCCGGCGTTCCACGATCGGGCGACGCCGTCCGGGTAGGCGACGATGAACCCACCGCGATCGGCCTGGGCATCCCAACTGTAGCTGCGTTGTGCCTGTGCCGCGCTTCCGTAGCCGCCGTGCAACATGATCACCAACGGCATCGCCTGCCCGGTGGTGCCCGGTCGGTGGATGCGGTAATCGCGGGCGAGGCCACCGACGCTCAGCGACTGCGCAGAGTCGCCGATGGGGATCTCGTTCGACGGCGCCCCGGAGGCGTCGCCCGGACGGACCGCACACCCGGCGACGATCACCACCACCACGAGCAGCGACGCGACGATCCCCGCGGTTGCCGCTGCCGCCCGTGTGCGCACGCCCATGGGTACGAGTGTGGCCGACATCGACACAATTGACAAGCTTATTGACAAAATGCGGTTCGGTCCCCGGGGACGCCCCCGACGTTTGGCACACTCGGGCCATGCCCCCACCCGCCGCCGGTGTGACGCCCACGGTTCCGGCGCTCGTCCAGATCCTGTCCACATCCGCCGGCCCGCGGCTGACGCGGGCGTTCGCCGACGCCGGACTCGACAACCTCCGTCCGGGGCAGGCGCTGGCCCTGACCGCACTCGTCGGCGGTCCGGTACACGCCAGTGACATCGCCGGACGCCTCGGGATCAGCCGTCAGGCGGTGGCTCAGGCGGTCGCCGCCCTGGATCGGCATGGTTATCTGACCCGCAGTACCGACCCGGCCGACGCCCGCGCCAAACTCGTCACGCTGACCGACCGCGGATGGGCGGCACTGCGCGTGATGCGGTCGAGTGCACTGGCCCTCGAACAGCAGTGGCGTTCCCTACTCGGCGACGAACGCCTCGCCGACTTCGCCGACACCCTGACGACGCTGATCTCGCACAGCGGCCGCAGCGGATCCGACGGCAGCGGGTCAGACGGCAGCGAGATCCAGGACCAGTGAGGACGACGCCGCGGCGCGCTCCGGCAACTGATGGGTGATCACCACGACGGTGCGCCCGGGACCGAACATGCCCGAGGTGGGGTCGAGAATGCGGTCGAGGAGACGCTGCGCGTCGGTGGCATCGAGGTGTTCGGTGGGTTCGTCGAGGACGACGATCGGCGCACGGTGGATCAACGCCCGGGCCAGCAGCAGGCGCCGTCGCTGTCCTCCCGAGATCGACTCGGCCCCACCGGTCAGCATGGTGTCCAGCCCCTCCGGCAGCTCGGCGACCCAGTCGTCGAGGCCGACCTCGTCGAGTGCGGCGTGCATCTCCTCGACGGTGACATCGCCGCGCGCGACCCGCAGGTTCTCGGCCACCGACGTCGAGAACAGATGCGCCTCCTCGGCGAAATAGCATGTCGCCGAACGCACCTCGATCCCCTGCCCGGAGGCCTCGCGCGCGTCGACGTGGCCGCCCTGCGGCGCCAGGAGTCCGGTCATCGTCAGCGCCAACGTCGACTTGCCGATGCCACTCGGGCCGACGACGGCCATCCGCGATCCCGGGGTCAGCGTCACGGTGAGCCCGGCGTCGGGACCGAGCAGGGCCTCCGGCGACCAGCCCCAGCGCAGATCCTGCAGGTGCAGCGTCGCGGGTCCGTCGTGTACGGGCACGTCATCGATCTCCGAGTCGGCACCCGACGTACCCGACCGGGCGCCGTCGACGAGCGCCATCACCCGCGCGGCGCTCTGCCGGCTGCGTTCGAGCTGGATGCCGGCCTCGGTCAGGGGTGCCGTCGATTCGAATGCCGACAGCGGCAGCAGGATCAGCACGCCGAGCACCATCGGGGTCAGTTGCCCGGTGACGCTCGAGACGTCGGCGAACGATCCGGACACTCCGGACGCCAGCCCGATGCCGATGAGGCATGCGGCGAGCAGAGATGCCCCCAGCGACAGTGGGGTTGCGGCCGCGGCCGCGGCCTCGATCCGTTCGCCACGATCGGTGGCGACGATCGCGTCGGCGTCGGCGGCAGCCCCCGCCGCGAGCACCGCATCCCGGCGCCGTGCGACCACCAGTTCCGGTGCGTGCCACAGCGCGGTCGTCACCGCCTGTGCGGACCGGCCGGTGGCGTCGGCGCCGTCGGCGATCGCCCGAGTCGATCCGCGGGCGGCCAGCCATGGGGCGATCACCCCGGAGACGATCAGCGCGATCGCCAGGATCAGTGCCGCCCAGCCCGACACCATCGCCATGATCGCGACCGCCGCGACCGACGTGGTCAGACCCACCCCGATCGGGACCAGTCCGCGGATCAGCGCGTTGCCGATCTCGTCGACATCATCGCCGGTGCGGGTCAGCAGTTCCCCACGACGCAGGGTCACCGAGTAGGCCGGCGAGCCGGACGCCAACGCCACGTACAGGCGTTCGCGCGCCGTGGCCATCGCCCCCAGCGCCAGGTCGTGGGTTGCCAGCCGCTCGAGATAACGGAACAGGCCGCGCGAGATACCGAGGGCGCGGACCGCGGTGATGGCCAGCGACAGATAGAGCACCGGCGGCATCTGCCAGGCCCGGGTGATCAGCCACGCCGACAACGCCGCCAGCCCGAGGGCCGAGAGGGCGCCGGCGACCCCGAGCAGGACCGACCACAGCACCGGGCGCCACCGCAGACCGAGGAAACCCAGCGCCCGGATCAGCGGATCACCGCGCCATCCGGTCGGCGACGGTGTGGCGACGGGCTGCAGGGTTGACTCAACCGACACCGATGGCCTCCGGGAAGTCGATGACGGCCCCGGCGAACTCCCGGGCCACCGGGCGGTGGGCCACGACGATGACGGTGTCGCCGGCCGCCGCCCGGGCGGCCAACGCCGCCAGGACCCCACGTTCGGCGTCGGCATCCAGATGGGCGGTCGGCTCGTCGAGGATGAGCAGCGGTGAGGGTGAGGCCAGGACGCGGGTGAGGGCGAGCCGTTGACGCTGTCCGGCCGACAGACCCGTGCCCCCGGCACCCAGGACCGTCCGGTCGCCGTCCGGCAGCGACGCCACCACCGCATCGAATCCCGTTGTGGCGGAGGCATGTCGGAGCGCCACCGGATCGAGCGCACCGAACATCGCCAGGTTGTCGGCGACGGTGCCGGGAACCACCACCGGTTGTTGCGGCAGCCACGCCACCTGCTCGTGGAACGCGGTGGGTTCGAGTTCGGCCACGGGTACCGAACCGATCAGCACCGAGCCCTCGTCCGGCGACAGCAAACCGAGGATCACCGCGATCGTCGTGGTCTTCCCGGAGCCGTTGGGCCCCGAGAACACCGTCAGCGCACCGGGTTCGGCGGTCGCCGTCAGCTCGTAGGGTGCCCAGCCGTCCCGGCCGTGCACACCCACGTCGAGCAACCGGATCGGCGCGCCGGCCACGGTGACCGTGCGGGTGCGCGTCGAAGTGGTTGTCGCCGTTCCCGATTCGATGAGGTCGGCGACCTCTCCGGCGGCGGCGACCCCGTCGGCCGAGTTGTGGAACTGTGCGCCGACCTGCCGCAGCGGCAGATACGCCTCCGGTGCCAGGATCAGCGCCAGCACACCGGCATACAGGCTCATGTCGCCGTACACCAGACGCAATCCGATCCCGACCGCGACCAACGCCACACACAGGGTGGCGAGCAGTTCGAGCACCCCGCCGGAGAGGAAGGCGATCCGCAGCGACGACATGGTGCTGCGCCGATGCGACCGACCGAGTTCGGCGACCTGCCGGGCCGGGGTGCGGGCACGGCCGAGGGCCCGCAGCGTCGGCAACCCGGTGATCAGGTCGAGCAGCTGCGCCGACAACCGGCTCATCGTCGCGAGCTTGCGCTCGGTACGGTCCCGCGTCATCACCCCGATCAGGATCATGAACAGCGGGATCAGCGGCAGCGTCACCAGGATGATCACCGCAGACGGCCAGTCGACCACGGCGATGACCGCGACGACGGTCGGGGTCACCAGCACCGTGACGATCAGCGCGGGCAGATAGGCCGACAGATACGGCCGCAACGCGTCGAGTCCGCGGAGCAACACGGTGGTGGCATGTTCCCTGCGCTGCAACAGCTCTCGCGGCGACACCCGGTCCGGGTCGGTGAGCACCCCGAGCGCGCGGGCGCGCAGCTCGGCGATCGCGGTCGCCGACGCCCGGTGCGCATACCGGTCATGGGCGAACGAGGTGATCACCCGCACCACCAGCGCCGCGACGAGCACCCACAGGTGCACCGCCTGCGCCCCGAGCGACCGCGCCGACGGGTCGGTGACGAGTTCGGCGAGGATCGACGCCGTCATCGCCGCGGTGACGATGACACTGATCACCGTGATCGCGGCCAGAACCGCGGTGACCACCACATAGACGCGGGTGGCGGGCGAATACCGCAGCAGGCGCGGGTCCAGCGGTGGCCGGGCCCGGCGCCGTGCCGCGGCCGGCTCGGCTACCGACACAACGTCACTGCCACGCCTTCAACGAGGGCAACCCGATCGGATCCGGGATCTCGTCGACGCTGATCCGCTTCCGGAACACCCAGTACGTCCAGGCCTGGTAGGCGATGACGATCGGCGTCATGATGAGCGCCGCGATGGTCATCACGGTCAGGGTGTAGTGGCTCGACGCGGTGTTGGCGATGGTCAGGCTGTAGTCCGCGTTGGTGCTCGACGGCAGGACATCCGGGAACAGCACCGAGAACAGCGTGGCCACGGTCCCGGCGATCGCGATCGATGTGGCCAGGAAGGCGATGCCCTCCCGATTGACCTGGGTGGCAGCGACCATCACCAGTGCGGCCACCGCGGCGATGAGGACCGGAATCCAGGTCCAGCCGTTGCCGTAGGCGAACTGCGTCCACAGCAGGAAGGCCGCGGCGACGACGAGCGTCGGAATGGCCAGTGTCTTCGCGTATTTCATCGCGTCCTGTTGCAGCACACCACCGGTCTTGAGGCCGAGGAAGACCGCACCGTGGGTGAGGAAGGCCAGCAGTGTGGTGACCCCACCGAGCAGGGCGTACGGGTTGAGGAGATTGAAGAATCCTCCGGTGTACTGCGCGTCGGCGTCGATCGGCAGACCACGGATCACGTTGGCGAAGGCCACACCCCACAGGAGCGCGGGAATCCAGGAACCGAGACCGATGCCGACGTCACACCAGGTGCGCCACTTGGGGTCGTTGATCTTGCCGCGCCACTCGATGGCGACGACGCGGGTGATCAACCCGATCAGGATCAGGAACAGCGGGAGGTAGAACGCGGTGAACATCGTTGCGTACCAACCACCGAACGCCGCGAACAGTGCGCCGCCGGCGGTGAGCAGCCACACCTCGTTGCCGTCCCACACGGGACCGATGGTGTTGAGCAGGGCGCGTCGGCGCTTGTCCGGGTCGGCGACGTCGGACTCGGGCGACACCTTGTCGTCGCCGCCGGTGTGGCTCGACCCGAGGAAGGGCATGAGCATGCCGACACCGAAGTCGAATCCCTCGAGGACGAAGTACCCGATGAACAGGACCGCGACGAGGATGAACCAGAGGTTTTCCAGAGACATCTACTTCACCCTTTCAGTACGCGAACGAGAGTTGTTTGGGTTCATCGGAATCGGAGTCGTCGGTCTCGACCTCCGGTGCGACGTTGTCGTGCGCGCCCGGCCCCTCGATGGCGTAGCGGCGTTGCAGCATGAACCACACCACACCGAGTCCGCCGTAGATGAGGGTGAACCCGATCATGGTGACCCACAGGATCGGCGGCGTGTGATTGGAGACGCCGTCCTGCACGAGCATGCTGATGTTGGTGGGGTCGAGATCGTCGACCCAGTTGGGGGCGACCACCCACGGCTGACGACCCATCTCGGTGAAGATCCAGCCGGAGGCATTGGCCAGGAACGGCGTCGGGATCAACCAGAGCGCGAGTATGCCGAACCGTCTGGATTCGACCACCCGCTTTTTCCGCGTGAACCACAGGCCGCCCAGTGCGATGATGACCGATCCGAGCGCCCAGGTGATCATCGCGCGGAAGGCCCAGTAGGTGACGAACAGGTTCGGCGCGAAGTTCTGCCCCGGCATGTTCATCTTCTGCTGGTACTCCTGCTGGAGCTGATTGACGCCCTCGACCTCACTGGTGAAGCTGTGATCGGCCAGGAACGACAACATCTTCGGGATCTCGATGAGGTGATCGATGGAGCTGCAGTTGTTCTGCCGTCCCACGGCCAGCACGGAGAACCCGGCACCGTCCTCGGTGTTGCACAACGATTCCGCCGCGGCCATCTTCATCGGTTGCTGCTTGAACATGATCTGCGCCTGCAGATCTCCGGTGACGAAGAGCAGCAGACCCGACACGATCGTCACCCATAGCGCGAACCGGGTCACCGGCCGCCACAGGTCGCGGGCGTCACGCTCGAGATCCTCCGGCGTCGCGTCGATCTGACTGGGCGAGGTGGTCTTGGGCATCCCCGAGGTGTCACCGGTCTCGATGGCGTGGCGAAGCTTCTTGGCGCGCCACATGTTCCGGCTCATCCACCAGATACCGATGCCCGCGACGAAGGTGCCCGCGGTGAGCCAGGCACCGGTGATCACGTGTGGGAACGCGACCAGCGTCGTGTTGTTGGTGATGACCGCCCAGAAGTTGTTCATCGCCGGACGCTCGCGCGCCTCATCCCACGCCACCCCGACCGGGTGCTGCATGAACGAGTTGGCGGCGATGATGAAGTACGCCGATGCGGTCACACCGACCGCGGCCAGCCAGATGGTGGCCAGATGCACCCGCCGCGGCAGGCGCGACCAGCCGAAGATCCACAGGCCCAGGAACGTCGACTCCAGGAAGAAGGCGATCAAACCCTCGAGGGCCAGCGGCGCTCCGAAGACGTCGGCGACGAATCGGCTGTATTCGCTCCAGTTCATGCCGAACTGGAACTCCTGCACGATGCCGGTCGCCACACCCAGTGCGAAGTTGATCAGGAACAGCTTGCCGAAGAACTTTGTGGCCCGTAGCCACTGTTCGTTCCCGGTCTTGTGCCACACCGTCTGCATGATCGCGACCATCGGCGCGAGGCCGATGGTCAGCGGAACGAAGATGAAGTGGTAGACGGTGGTGATACCGAATTGCCACCGGGACAAATCCAGAGCGTTCAACGTCGCCTCGAATCGCGTAGCCGCGCTCGGGCTGCGAGACACGGACTGGAACGAAAGCCGAGTACTACCGGTAGTAGTACTCGTGGTTGTGACGCTACGCCTGGCCACACCCGTCGACAACCGACCAAGGTCCCGTCACCGAACATTCAGTTGTGGGCTGGGTCTCGTTTATGTTAGGGATCACCGGCCGCGAACGTTGCGAAATGTCCGATCCCGTGAATCAACCCTATTCTCGATCAACCGAAATCGCTCGGTCGACCAGATCGACGAATTTCTTCGCGTCCTCCGGCACCGACAGCGGGTGCCCGTTGAGTTTGGTGACCCGGGCGGCGAGGGTCACACTGCTGATCAGCCAGACCGAATCGGCCTCAATGAGGTCCGCCGGGCGGAGGACCCGGGTCTCGGTGCGCCAGCCCTCCTCGGCCGCGAGCGCGAACGTCGCGACCTGCGTGGTTCCCGGCAGGATGCCGATCTCGGCCGGCGGGGTGACCAGTGTCTCTCCGATCACCGCGACGACCGTCGACCGAGGACCCTCGAGGACCGCACCCTCGCTGCTGACGTAGATGACGTCGTCGTAGCCGAGTTCGGCTGCGTGCCGCAGCGCCCCCATGTTGGTGGCGTAGCTGAGGGTCTTGGCCCCCAGGAGTTGCCACGGCGCCGTCGCGGCCAGATCGATCGAATACCCGCGTTCGAGGGTGATCACCGAGACACCGTGCTCGCGCACCGCGGTCGCGCGTTCGGCGACCGGACCGACGGTCAGATACGCCGTCGGCTCCGGCTTGGGCCCGGCGCTCTCCCGCCCCCGCGAATACACCAGGCGCACAAGCCCCTCGGTGCCCGAACCGCGACGCTCCGACCAGGTCCGGGCGGCCACGTCGATCGCAGTGCGCCACGCGTCGACGTCGGGCTCCGGCAGATCGAGCATGGCCGCGCTGCGGGCCAGCCGCTGCAGATGCAGTCCGACGGCGCGGGCGCGGCCGCCACGGATCAGCAGGGTCTCGAAGATCCCGTCCCCGCGCACGGCGGCGAGGTCATCGGCGTAGAGGAACGGGGCGTCGGGATCAAGGACCGTTCCGTCGAGGGCAACCAGAAGCGACTGCGACATGCCGAACAGCTTAGGGCGCGGGGCCGCGCAGCCGAGGACGACGGTCGGCGCACCGTCGGCGGGTAGACTCGACGCGTGACCCGCTCACCCATCCTGACCAGGTATTCCGGCGACGGCGCAGTGGGCGCACCCGATGATTCATCGTCGGTCGCCTGGCATTACGGCGACCCGCTCGGCGAACAGCGCGCGGCCATCAGCGGGGCGATCATCGTCGACCGCAGCGACCGCACGGTCATCGAACTGCCCGGCCCGGAACGCCTGACGTGGCTCAACACCATCTGTTCTCAGCGTCTCGACGATCTCGGCGACCGGCGATCCGCCGAAGCACTGTCGCTCGACGCCAACGGACGCGTCGAGGACCACTTCGTCATCACCGACGTCGACGAGGTGACCTGGATCGACACCGAACCCGCACGCGGTGAGGCCCTGCTGACGTTCCTCACCCGGATGGTGTTCTGGGCCAAGGTCTCCCCCGCGGCCCGCCCCGACATGAAAGTGCTGACCCTCATCGGTCCCGGCGCGTTCACCGGCCCGATCGCCGAGCTTCTCGAGATCGACCCGGATGCGGCGCCGTATCAGGTGGGCGATCTGCCCGAGTCCCATCACGAGGACGAACCACTCGGCTTCTGGCGGATCATGCCACCGCTGTCCGAAGGGCCGCATTCGACCACGATGCTGCCCGTCGTCGACCTCGTCGTGCCGGAATTCCTGCTGCCGACATGGTGGGACGAACTCGTCGAGGCGGGCGCACGGATGGCCGGGAGCTGGGCGTACGACGCGCTGCGCGTCGCCGGGGCCCGCCCCCGGCTCGGCGTCGACACCGACGACCGCACCATCCCCCATGAGACCGGCTGGATCGGCGGCCCCGAGCAGGCGGGAGCGGTGCACCTGGACAAGGGCTGCTACCGCGGGCAGGAGACGGTGGCCCGGGTGCACAACCTCGGCAAGTCACCGCGGCAACTGGTGCTGCTGCATCTGGACGGCAGCTCGGATCATCGGCCCTCACCTGGCGAGGCGATCACCGCGGGCGGTCGGACCGTCGGGCGTCTCGGTACCGTCGTCGACCACTTCGATCTGGGTCCCATCGCCCTGGGATTGGTCAAACGGAGCATCGGCGCCAACGTCGATCTCACCGTGGGCGATGAGAACCCCGTCGCGGCACGCATCGATCCGGATTCGATCGCCTCCGACGATCACGTTCAGGCCGGTCGCGCGGCCGTGGACCGGCTCCGCGGCCGGGCGTGACCGGCGGCCGGGGGTGACGGGCATGAGTGATCACGGCGTCGTGCTGGCGGTGTGTTCCGTGGTGGCCGACATCGACCTCGGCAAGGCCGGCGTCAGCGCCATCGACAAGCGACCCCAGCAGGGCCGGATCGTGGTCGGCGAACTGGGCCTGACCACCGACCACGTCTGCGACCGCAAACATCACGGCGGGCTGGATCAGGCTGTGTACGCCTACGACGATGCCGAGGCCGCCCGGTGGGCCGACGAACTCGACCGTGATCTGCCTTACGGCTGGTTCGGGGAGAACCTGCGCACCACCGGCATCGCGGTGACCGACGCGATCGTCGGCGAACGCTGGGCGATCGGCGACGACGACGTCGTCCTGGAGACCACGATCCCCCGGATCCCGTGCCGCACCTTCGCCGCATGGGCCGAGGAGGACCGGTGGGTCAAACGCTTCATGCAACGCGGCGACAGCGGCTCCTACCTGCGGGTTGTCCACCGCGGGACCATCGGCGCGGGCGATGCCGTCACCGTCGTGCATCGACCGGACCACGGTGTGCGGGTGCGCGACCTGCTGACCGGCACCGACGCCGACGCACTGGAACGTCTCCTCGCCCAACCGGACCTGGCCCCCAAGGTCGCGCGGGAGGCCTCGCGGCACCTCGCCCGGTCCTGACGAGGGTGCCGAACCGCTGCTCGGCGTGGCGTGACCGGGGCAGTCCGCGTAATCGGAGAACGCGCGCTAAACTGGTCCCCACGACATACTCAACTACCTAGAGAACGGGGCCGCCACACGTTTGGCCGCCCCGTCATTGTGCGAGGGGGTCCCATATGGGCCGCGGCCGGGCTAAAGCAAAGCAGACGAAAGTTGCTCGTCAGCTGAAGTACTCCACTCCGAACACCGACTTCGAGAGCTTGCAGCGCGAGCTCTCGGGGACAACGGCGGACTCACCAGACCGCCCGGATCCGGTGGACGAGTGGGCCGAAGAAGACGAGTGGCGCCGCGCCTGAGCGCGCGGATTCCTCCTTCGTAGTTCTTATCTGACGTCACTGCCCAGACGTCGACTCGGTGACGTCCACCAGCCACCGATCTCACGAACCCCACCGTCGGGACCTTCTCCAGGAGAATTCCGCCGGTGGGTTTCGTTGTCCCTCGGCCCCGTCGAGTGGGCGCCCTTTCCCGTTGACTGGGCGCACATCTCCATCGAGTGGGCGCGATATCGCGTCGAGTGGGCGCCATATCCCGTCGAGTGGGCGCCATATCCCGTCGAGTGGGCGCCATATCCCGTCGAGTGGGCGTCCCTGCGCGTCAACACGGTCAGAACCGCGGGTGATCTCCCCGAAGCGTCGCAGCGCCGTGCGATTCGGAACTGCGCTTGATGGTGCCGAGCACCCAGTTGTCGACGTGGCGTGCGGTCAGCACCGCCTGCGCGCGATCGGTGTCCTCCGGGGCCACCACGGCGACCATGCCGACACCCATGTTGAAGGTGCGTTCCATCTCCAACTGCTCGACCCGACCGCGCTGGGCGATCATCGCGAAAATCGGTGCGGGACTCCAGGTATTGCGCTCGAGTTCGGCGACCAGACCCGCCGGGATGACGCGTGCCAGGTTCTCGGCGAGGCCACCACCGGTGATGTGGGCGAAGGTGCGCACGTCGGCCTCGGCGGCCAGCGCGAGGCAATCGCGGGCATAGATGCGGGTGGGTTCGAGCAGTTCCTCACCGAGCGTGCGGCCGAACTCCTCGACGTGCCCACCGAGATCCATGTGGCCGTAGTCCAGCAGGACCTTGCGGGCCAGTGAATAGCCGTTGGAATGCAAGCCGGACGACCCCATCGCGATCACCACGTCGCCGGCGCGGACCTTGTCCGGCGAGAGCACCTGATCGGCCTCGACGACGCCGACCGCGGTGGCCGACAGGTCGTAATGATCATCACGCATCAGTCCGGGGTGTTCGGCCGTCTCACCACCGAGCAACGCACATCCGGCGATGACGCAGCCGTCGGCGATGCCGCCCACGATCTCGGCGACGGTCTCGGGGACGACCTTGCCGATGGCGATGTAATCCTGCAGGAACAGCGGTTCGGCACCACAGACGACGAGGTCGTCGACACACATGGCGACGAGATCCTGACCGACGGTGTCATGCTTGCCGACCGCCTGTGCCACAGCGAGTTTGGTGCCGACGCCATCGCTGGCCGCGGCGAGTACCGGCTCACGGTAGTTGCCCTTGAGGGCGAAGAGTCCGGAAAAACCACCGAGGCCACCGAGGACCTCGGGCCGGGTCGCGCGCTTGGCGTGCGACCCGATCAGTTCGACGGCCCGTTCACCGGCGTCGATGTCGACCCCGGCCGCCGCGTAGGACAGTCCCTCGGAAGAGTTCGTATTCTCGGCAGCCGAATCAGCGTCACTCACGGATGACACGGTACCCGAGCACCTCAGGGACGCATCACGGCACTGACGTTGTCATTGGACGCGACCAGCGGATCCGTCCTGACATCGCCGGCGGCGTTGGCGAGCATCTGCTCGAGGACCGCCTTGCCCATCGAGGTCTCCTTGGGCAGTTCGATCGGATAGTTCCCGTCGAAGCAGGCCGCACACAGCGCAGATGCCGGCTGATGGGTGGCCGCGATCATCTCGTCGGTGCTGATGTACCCCAGTGAATCCGCGCCGATCGCCTGCCGCACACCGTCGACCATGTGCTCCTCGGACTCCATGCCGTTGGCGATGAGTTCGGCCGGCGACGCGAAGTCGATGCCGTAGAAGCAGGGCCAGCGCACCGGACTCGACGCGATCCGGACATGTACCTCGGCGGCACCGGCTTCGCGCAGCATCCGGATCAGTGCCCGCTGGGTGTTGCCACGAACGATCGAATCATCCACGACGACAAGCTTTTTGCCGCGGATGACCTCTTTGAGCGGGTTCAGCTTGAGCCGGATACCCAGTTGGCGGATCGTCTGCGACGGCTGGATGAAGGTGCGCCCGACGTAGGCGTTCTTCATCAGGCCCTGACCGTAGGGAATGCCCGATTCCTGCGCGAACCCGACGGCGGCCGGGGTGCCCGACTCGGGCACCGGGATCACCAGATCGCCCTCGGCCGGGTGCTCACGCGCCAGCCGACGGCCGATGTCGACGCGCGCGGAGTGCACGGACCGGCCGTGGATGACGCTGTCGGGGCGGGCGAGGTAGACGTATTCGAAGACACAGCCGCGCGGCGTCGCATCGGCGAATCGGGTGCTGCGCACCCCGTCGGCGTCGATGGCGAGGAGTTCACCGGGTTCGATGTCGCGGACGAAGGAGGCGCCGACGATGTCGAGGGCCGCGGTCTCCGAGGCGACGACCCACCCGCGGTCGAGGCGACCGAGTGACAGCGGCCGCACACCGTGCGGGTCACGCGCCGCGTACAGCGTGTGCTCGTCCATGAAGGTGAGGCAGAACGCACCGCGCAGCGTCGGCAGCAGTTCCATCGCCGCCTGCTCGAGGCTGCTGTCGGCGGCGCCGTGGGCCAGCAGCGCTCCGACGATGTCGGAGTCGGAGGTGGCCGCGGTGCTCTTGATGCCCAGTTCGCGGGCCCGGCTGGCGAGCTCGGCGGTGTTCACCAGGTTGCCGTTGTGGCCCAGCGCCACACCGGTCCCGGCGTCGGTGGTGCGGAAGATCGGCTGTGAGTTCTCCCACGTCGTCGATCCGGTGGTCGAGTACCGGCAGTGGCCGATCGCGACGTGGCCGACCATCGAGCCCAGCGTCTGCTCGTCGAAGACCTGACTGACCAGGCCGAGGTCCTTGAAGACCAGCACCTGCGAGCCGTCGCCGACGGCGATACCGGCGGCTTCCTGACCTCGGTGTTGGAGCGCATAGAGCCCGTAGTAGGAGAGCTTGGCGACGTCCTCACCGGGGGCCCAGACACCGAAAACGCCGCACTCCTCGCGCGGCTCGTTCTCCGGTTCGTCGACCGGTGCACCCGCTGCGCAGGCGTGCGGCGTGGGCGCCAGCAGATTTCTGCCGGCTATGGACTGCTCGGTCATCGACGAACTCCCTGGGGATGGGCGGGTCTACTCATCGGTCGGCATGCACGCGTCACGATGGACGACCACTGGACGATCCAACGCGACATCGGGCTGGGAGACCCTCACGAGTCTACCGGCCGGTAGACCCCGATTTCCAACCGTGCAGCGCCGCGTCGCCCGGCAGTATTCCCGGCTCGGATGCTCCCCGCTCGGATGCTCCAGGCTCAGATCCTCCCGGCTCAGATGCTCGAGGTGCGATGCCTCACAACCTCACCGCCGCCGATTCGCTCGACCACCGACAGCCCGGCCCCAGGACCGAACTGCACAGGACCGAACTGATCGACGGCTCGGCGCAGGCGGTCCGGTGAGAATGCCGAACCCCGAATCCGTACCCGATAGGGCAGGTCGGTGAGCACCTCGTCGGCCCGGATCGGCATCGGTCCCGTGGTGAGCACCGTGCCGGGATGCAGACTCAACCCGATCTCCACCACGTCCGATCGTTCATCCCGGGTGTAGACGACGGCCGCGACCGCCGACCATCGCACGGTGTGCCAGCGCATCGTGATCGCCTTGTCCGTCATCGCGAACAGCGTGCACATGTTGAGGGGGATCCAGATCCCGGCCATCACCGGGAGGGCGAGCACGGTGCCGGTGGCCCGCAGCGAGTCCGACTCCAGCGGGCCGACCGCCATCAGCACCGCATACAGCAACAGATAACCCGCAACCGCGGCCACCACCAGCCAGATCGCGCTGCTCCGCAAGGCGACGCGGTAACGCACCCGCGACATCGCCGCACGGGCGACGACCGCGAGCAGCCCACAGACGACCACCAGGACGACCAGGGCCAGCTGCGCCACCGGGGAGTTCGTCTTCGGATCCGCCACGAACAGGGCGGCGATGATCGCCCAGATCCCGGTGAACATCGCGCAGAACAGTGCGACCTTGGCCCACCGTTGAGCTGCAAGGTGGGCGGGCCGTCGAGCGGCGGGGGTCGTCACTCCTACTGGGCGCTGCTGGTACGACATCTCGTGACTGTGACACGTCCGCGCGTCGGAGTTCACATCCCGGTCATTCGGCCGACCGCGCGGCGGGTCACGGCTGCATCGGGATGAGCGGCAGCCACCCGGCCACCTCGGCGGCCCGACTTCCCGACGCACTCACCGCACCGGAGTCGACGAGGTCGTCGAAGGCGGCGTCACCGATCACCAGCAGCAGCCATGATCGCGGATCGGTCTCGACGACGTTGGGTGGGGTGCCGCGGGTATGCCGGGGTCCGGCGATGCATTGCACCGCGACGAACGGCGGCACCCGGACCTCGACGGAGTTTCCCGGCGCGATGTCCTCCAGGGTCCGCGCGGTGAGCCGGACGGCTGCGGCCAGATCGGCGCGTGCCGGGGTGGGCAGCGTCGTGTCGCGTAGCCACGGCGTCACGGCCACCACCGCGGCTCGCGCCGCGACGGGATCGATGGGTTTACGAGCGGGCACGCCTGACATGATGCCCCCTGCGCGTGGCGACGCCCGATTCGTCCCCGCCACGCCGCTCGCTCCGGCAGGATATTTGCCATGGGGACCGACGTCACCGCCCAACATTTCACCGGCGCGGATCGCGTGCGTTTCCGACGGCAGGTCAGCCGCGGGACCGAGGCGATCGCGCGCATGCTGTCCGACGGTCTGTTCACCGACCACGGGCAGCCACCGGAGCCGCTGCTGGGCATGGAGGTGGAACTCAATCTCGTCGACGACGAGATGAATCCGGCGATGGCCAATGCGGAGGTCCTCGACGCCATCGCCGACGAGGACTACCAGACCGAACTCGGCCAGTTCAATATCGAGATCAACGTCTCGCCACGGCCGTTCACCCACGACGACACCCTGTCGTTGGAGCAGGGACTGCGCAGTTCGCTCAATCGGGCCGAACAACAGGCGGCCCAGGTTTCCAGCCATCTGGTGATGGTCGGCATGCTGCCCACATTGCACACCGAACACTTTGCCCACCAATGGATTTCGGCGAACCCCCGGTATGATCTGCTCAATCAGCAGATCTTCGCCGCCCGCGGCGAGGACATCGAACTCGACATCACCGGCATCCCCGTCGCCGATCATCACAGCAGCGAACGCCTGCACCTGACCACCGATTCGATCCTGCCGGAGGCGGCGTGTACCTCGCTGCAGCTCCACTTACGGGTCGCGCCAGAGGATTTCGCCGCCCACTGGAACGCCGCGCAGGCGGTCGCCGGGGTTCAGGTCGCACTCGCCGGCAACTCGCCGTTCCTCGCCGGGACCGCCCTGTGGCACGAGAGCCGCATCCCGGTCTTCGAGCAGGCCACCGACACCCGGCCGTTGGAGCTGAAGAATCAAGGCGTCCGCCCGCGGGTCTGGTTCGGCGAGCGCTGGATCAACACGATCTTCGACCTGTTCGAGGAGAACACCCGCTACTTCCCGGCGCTGCTGCCGGTCTCCACCGATGTCGACCCGCTCGCCGAACTCGACGCCGGCCGTATTCCCACGCTCGACGAACTGCGGCTGCACAACGGCACCGTCTACCGCTGGAACCGTCCCGTCTACGACGTCGTCGACGGTCAGGCGCATCTGCGCGTCGAGAACCGGGTGCTGCCGGCCGGCCCCACCGTCGTCGACACGATGGCGAATGCGGCGTTCTATTACGGCGTGGTGCGTGGCCTCGTCGAGGCCGACCGGCCGTTGTGGTCACAGATGTCGTTCAATGCGGCCGCGGAGAACCTGCATTCCGGCGCGCGCGCCGGACTCGATTCCCAGCTCTATTGGCCCGACGTGGGATGGGTTCGCCCCGCCGAGCTGACGCTGCGCAGGCTCCTCCCCCTCGCCGACGACGGGTTACGTGCGTTCGGCGTCTCCGGTCGCGCGCGCAACCGCTACCTGTCGGTGATCGAGGGCCGGTGCCTCACCGGCCAGACCGGGTCGGTGTGGCAGCGGCGCGCGGTGGCCGCCCGCGAGGATGCCGGCGAGAGCCGTTTCGACGCGCTACGCGGAATGCTGCGTGACTATGTCGCGCTCATGCACGAGGGCGAACCGGTGCATTCGTGGTCTGACTGATCACCGCATCGTTCGGGTTGGCGGGTCGCACCCGGTGACGGCCGTGCCCCTGCGCCACCACCCGGCGCTCGACGTGCATCGACGCGGCGGTGTAGACACGGCGACCGTCTCGATGACTCACCCAGGCGCTCAACGCAATCGGAGTATCGAGCGGCACCGGACGAATGTAGTCGACGTCGATTCCGCAGCGGTCGGCGACCAGCCCGAGTGGCATCAGCGCGGCGGTCACGAGTTCGTCGAGCAGGGACAGGACAGCACCGGCCGAAGCGAACCCGGCGGACGCCGCGGGAGAGTCGTGGAGCGCAACCCAGCCCCGCAGACCGCCGGGCACACGATCCATCGCAATGCCCGATGCCGTCCGGATGGCCGGTTGCGTAGCGCCCGCCGGCACGTCACCACGATGACGGTTCCCCGGTACCACCGGACACCGGAAGTCGAGGGTCTGCGCGACACCTTCTCGCACCGTGTGCGGCTGCTCGAGCACGCGATCGATCATGCCCTCACCTCTCCAGGGAATAGCGGCGCCACCGAGAATACGATGATTGCATTCCGCGTATTGGCGAAATGGCTTTTCCCGCCGGTCGAAATGGCATCGCGAAATCGGATTCCGGAAATCGCCCCGAGAATCCCGACCGTGTCATGTCAGGTCTCAGACGCCCGGCACCGCCGTCAGCCACACCGATTCGGTACGCCAGCACACGAAGGCCAGCAGCGCCAGGACCACCGCCCGCACCAGCGACGCACTCCGCGGCCCGAGATGTCCGGTGGCCGGCACCGCCACGGCGGCCAACCCGAGCGCGGTGGCGGCGTATCCGGCGAACACCCCCGGCCGCGCGGGAAGCTGATTACCGATGAGCCACAGGAACATTCCGCCGGCGATCCACGCCGTCACGGCCACCGCGACGATGGTGGTCACCGTGGGGCGCCACCGCAGGTGCGCAACGCCGGTGACGCCGAGGACCGACGCGACCGCGGCCAGTGCGCATGCGGCCGTGATGATCAGCGCCACCGAGGGATTCATCGCTGCGTGATGACCACTCAGACGCCGACCGGCTCGGCTGCGGAGCCGGCACCCGGGGTCTCCGGGCGATCGGTGCCCGCCGACCTGCGCGCGCGGGCGGCTAGCCGTCGACGACGGTTGGTGCGGTTGCGGATCTGCCAGGTGCTCAGGCCGGTCAGCAGCAACAGCAGCGGGGTGAGTCCGAAGCCGAACCACAGTGCGCGCCACCATCCGTTGACCGCATGCCCGTAATGCAGCATGGGTTGCGCCCACTGGTCGGCGATCCGGTTGGACAGACTCCGGGGCGCTCCGGAGAACTCCTTGATGATGGTCGGGTCGTGCCCGTCGATGCCGAGTTCGCGGTTGCCGTGGTAGGTCGGGTTGGCGGCCCACAGATCGGTGTCACCCGCGAGGACATCGATGGAGTAGTACTCGGCACCGTCGGAGGGCATTCCCACCCAGGTCGCATGCGATCCCGGATAGTGGGCCTGGGCGGCGGCGAGCGCGGTGTCGAGCGAGATGAGCGGGCCGGTGGCCTCCGAGGTCGGCATGTCGTAGGCGTCGTCGGCCGGTGCCACCCCACCGGTCGCCGAGTACCAGACCTTGCCGACGCCGGGGATCTCGAAGTTCATGCCGGTGAGTCCCCAGATCAGCAGTGGGATGGCGGCGACGATACCGATCACATTGTGCAGATCCGTGTCGCGGGCGAACCGGCCCTTCCCGATTCGGACACGGAATCCGTTGCGCCACTTGCGTAATCCGGGATACCAGATGACGATGCCGGAGATCGCGAGGAACACCAGCAAGAGACCCATGGCGCCCAGGATCACCGCACCCCAGGTCATGTCGGCGGTGAACCAGCCCCACTCGGCGATCACCGACGGCTGGGCGAGCCACGCGACGTACCCGGGATACCCCTCGCAGGTCAGCCCGCAGTCGTGGAGATTGACCATGAATCCCCAGAAACCGCCGTCGATGTCGCCGTGCCCGTTGACCTTTCCGGTGCCGGCGTCGACGAACCAGGTACCCGCACCCGCGTCGTCACCGGTCAGGAAGTACACGCCGCCCTTGGACGAGATGTAGGCGGCGTCGAAATCCGGGTCGGCGGCGTGCACGGCCGCGATGGCCTCGGTGAAACCCACCTCGTGGCCGGTGTCGGTGGTGGCGAACAGTTCCGAGTTGGCGGCGCGGACGAGTTCGGGCTGGTACACCAGGATGGCCCCGCTCGTACACACGATCACCAGCAGCAACCCCAGCACGATCGACGTCCACCGGTGCGTCACGATCAAAGCGCGGCGAACGGGCTTTCGCTTCACTCGACGCCGCACACGCTGCCGACGATTGGTCACTGCGGGCGACTCGACTAGCTGCTCCGTGGCCATGGCGCCTGAGGCTAGCATAACCAAACCACCGAAGCGACGAGCTTCGGTTATGTCCGATTAGACCGAAATGCGTTGTGGAGCAGGAGAATAGTGCTCCCCCACCTCACCTACCGGCAGGTGCCGAGGTGCGCGTCACCAGGCCGGCACCGGTGATCAGTGGCAGATCGAGTGCGGTGATCAACCCGGGCTCGGCGTCCACCACCGCCGCGACCGCATTGACCAGTCGCTGCGCGGTCACGATCATCCCGGAGACGTTGTGATCGCCGAACTCACCGTGATGGGTGAACTCGACCTCCATCGCGGGTTCCCCCGCGATCAGGATGCGGTACGCCCCATCGCCTTTGGCCGGGGTCGGCCAGTCCGGACACTGATCGGGATGGGTGCGTGTGTAATGCTCGAGAACGATCCGATCGATCCCATCGACCTGGCCGACCACCTCGAAATGCAGTGCGGCCATGGACCCTTCCGGAATCTCCACCGACACCGTCGAGTAGTCGCGATCGGCGGCAACGCGTTCGACGCGCTCGACGAGCGGTTCGTCGAGGTGCACGCCCAGACCGGCGGCGAGTTGTCGTACGACACTCCCCCACGCCATCGAGAGGACACCGGGTGCCAGCAGCAGCGGGGTGGAGTCCATCGGCTGTCCGAAGCCGAAGATGTCGCGCATCACCACCGGCTGGTAGTACGTCGAATAGTCGGCGATCTCCAGACACCGGACCTCGTCGATCCGCTGCGACAGACTCGTCATCGCCAGCGGCAGAGCATCATTGGCGAATCCGGGGTCGATGCCGTTCACGTGCAGACTGGCGCCACCGGCGCGCGCCGCGGACTCGATGTTCTCGACCATCTCCGGCGGGAGAATGCCGTGCGGGAACTGCAGGACCACCGGACCCGACGAGACGACGTTGATGCCGGCACGGACGAACTCGGTGAGGTCCCCGATCGCCTCGACCACCCGGTCGTCGGTCATGGCGGTGTGCACGATCGCGTCGGGTTGCAACGCGAGTAACGCGGCCCGGTCGTCGGTGGCGATCACGCCGAGCTCACGACCGAGACCGGCGAGGTCACCGGCGTCACGACCCACCTTCGCCGGATCGGACACCCACACCCCCACCAACTCGAGATCCGGATGCGCGTCGATGCCCGCGATCGCATGCCGTCCGACGGTTCCCGTCGACCACTCCACCACTCGCAATGCCATGAGAGTCAAACTAGAACACGTTGCAGTTCTGTGCCGGGCTTTCGTCGAGCCGGTGGGCGTAGAGTGCTCAAGCGATGTCCGCGTCAGCACCCATCGCCCTGCGCCGAGATGGCCACACCACCCGCCTGAAATGGCATCGTGCGCGTCGGCGGGCCAGTGATCCGCCCTTCACCGCGCGCCGGATCGTCGAGGGAATGCGGGCCGGGGCGAGCGTGGAGATCGACCTGGTGCTGAACGCGGACCGCGGCTGCACCGTCCTGCACGACCGCTTCTTGAACACCGCCACCACCGGAACCGGCGCCATCGCCGACACCCCCGCGACCACCCTGCGCACTCTCTGTCTCCGCGACAACGACGCAGGGGTCCTCGAGGACCAGCACGTGCTACTGCTCGATGACCTGGCCGGTCTGCTCACCGACATGCACCCCGATGCGATGCTGCAGTTGGACTTCAAGGAGTCCGCGGCCGATCTCGATGACGTCGCGGTGGCGGCCTTCGCCGAGGCCGTCACGCCGTTCGCCGGCAACGCGCTGCTGTCGTGTGGCGACGCCGAGGCCGTGCGCATCCTCACCGACGCGGTCCCGGCACTACACGTCGGCTACGACCCGTGCCACCACGGCGCGGTCGACCGCGTCCTGCGGTGGCGCACCTATCGACGGTTCGTCGACGCCGCGATCGAGGCGTCACCCCGCGCGGAGGTGATCTACCTCGATCGCCGACTCGTCTTCACCTGTGCGGACCGGGGATTCGACCTGATCGCCGCGTTCCACGCCCGCGACCGCGAGATCGACGTGTACACCTTCGGCCGAGCCGACGATCCCGACATCGACCGGGCCATCGAGTTACGCGCGGATCAGATCACCACCGATGACGCCGACGGCGTCATCGCGGCGCGGCGTTGAGCCACTTCGTCGTCGGCGGGATCAGCGCGAGCACGATGGTGACGATCGGGAAGATCAGAATGAAGAGCCCGACGATGCCCGCTCCCGCCGCATAGCCGGCGCCGTAGGCACCCCCGGCACCGATCCCGGCGCCCACGGTGACGATGACGTTGAGCATCTGGAACGCGACCACAAGTCCCGCGCCGATCACCACCAGCAACCGCCCGATCTTCTTCTGACGCAGGAGCAGGACGCCGCCGGTGAGCAGCAATGCCAGCACGGCGAGGTAGATGATGATGCCGATCGCCAACAACACAATGGTGGCATCCGTTTGGTAGTAGTCATCGGAGGCAAATACCCCGATGACAGTGACGAGTGACACCAGCATGTGCAGCGCGCCCAAGAACGCCAGCACCGACGCCGCGATTGCCGTTCCGCGGGACACCGGCTGGACGTAGGGATCACCGAACGGATTCTGCGGATACGCACCCGGGTAGGCCGCCGGCTGCTGCTGTCCCCACGCCGGTTGTTGACCGTACCCGGGCTGGCCGTAGGCGGGCTGGCCGTAGGCAGGTTGCTGACCATAGGGCGAGGCCGGCGGCTGCTGGCCGTATGCGCCCGGCGCGGGTGGTTGCTGCCCGTATCCCGGATACGACTGGGCACCCGGATAGGACTGGGCGCCCGGCTGACCGTAGGTGGTCGGCTGATCCCAGGGTGATTGCGCTCCCGAATCGCTTCCCGACGGAGGTGTTGTCATCTGTTGTGCCTCTCAGCGATGTCGTCAGGACTGTAGCCATCACGACAGTGCAGCCCCGGTTCATGTCGTCTCATCGAATCACACGGATCGGACAGCGTCACACTCCGCGCAACCACCGCCCCGTCGACGGCACCAGCGCCAAAGCGATCGTGGCGATGGGAAAGATCAGGAAGATCACGGGGAGTAGCAGCACGAAGACCACCGACTGGCCCGGCCACCCGATATCCGCCAGCAACGAGACGTCATGGACGAGGGAGCCGACTGTGACCAGGAGAACCACCGTGGCACCCGCGACAACCAGCCACCGTCCGATCGACCGGCGTGCCAGCAACAACGCGGCCCCGACCGCAATGATCACAAAAGTCAGGGCGGACAGCCCCACCGACAGCCACGGGCCCGCGTAGTGAATGGCAAGACTCCGAGCGAACGTCAGCGGGTAGATCTCAATCCCCCGAATCGGGAAGCCGGCAACGATCCCCGCAATCAGCAGACGAAGACAACCGAGAAACGCCAAGATCGCCGCACCGACCGCCGTGACCTTCGACGGCGACACCACCGGTGGTTGTCCGAACGGGTTCGGCGAGTACGGCGTCATCGGCGGTTGGCCCCACGCCGACGACTGCCCGAACTGACCCGACGCCGGGTATCCCCCGACGTACGGATGACCGCCCTCCGGATGTGGTCCACTCACGATTCCGTCCCCCTACGCATCGCTTCAGATTCGACCGAGCTTCCCGCTCACTCGTTTCCTTCCCGCGTAACGATATCGGTGCGCGGGAAGTAAATGAGTGCGCGGGAAGGGAACGTCGTCAGCCGAACAGCCCCGGCAGCGTGCCCTCGTAGACCTGGCGCAGTTCGTCGAGGGTGACCTCGAAGTGGTCCTGCACGCTCACCGCGTCGCTGCCCTGGTCGACGACGCCGATGCGGGTCCACGGCATGCCGCGGGCGTCGAGCATCGCCGAGAATCGCGACTCCTCGGTGCGCGGTACGGCGACGATGACACGTCCGGTCGACTCGGAGAACAGCCACACGAACGGATCCGCACCTTCGGGAAGCAGGATGCGGCAACCGGTTTCGCCGGCCAACGACGATTCGACGACGGCCTGGATGAGACCACCCTCGCTGAGGTCGTGGGCGGCGGAGATCAAGCCGTCACGCGAAGCCGCGGTGAGAATCGCCGACAGCAGCTTCTCGTGGTCGAGATCCACCGACGGCGCGGTTCCGCCGAGGTGATCGTGGGCGACCTGCGCCCAGATCGACCCGTCGAACTCGTCGCGCGTCGCACCGAGCAGGATCAGCGTCTCCCCCGGCTCTGTGCCGAATCCGGTCGGGATGCGGCGGGTGACATCGTCGATGACACCGAGCACGCCGACCACCGGGGTCGGCAGGATCGCGGTGGAACCGGTCTGGTTGTAGAAGCTGACGTTGCCTCCGGTCACCGGGATGCCGAGCTGCGCACAGCCGTCGGCGAGGCCACGGACGGCCTGCTGGAACTGCCACATCACGGCCGGGTCCTCCGGCGATCCGAAGTTGAGGCAGTTGGTGACGGCCTTGGGGCTCGCGCCCGACGCCGACACGTTGCGGTACGCCTCGGCCAGTGCCAGCTGCGCTCCGCGGTACGGGTCGAGGAAGGTGTAGCGGCCCGACGCGTCGGTGGCCAACGCGATTCCGCGGCCGGTCTTCTCGTCGATGCGGATGACCCCGGAGTCGGCGTTCTCGGCCAGCACGGTGTTGCCGCGGACGTAGCGGTCGTACTGCTCGGTGATGAACTTGCGGCTGCACAACGCCGGCGAGGCGAGCATCTGCAGCAGGGTTGCGCGCAGTTCGTCGTCGGTGGACGGCCGGGCCAGCGACGCCGTCGACGACGCCGTCACCTCGTCCTGCCAGTCCGGGCGGGCGACGGGACGCTCGTACACCGGACCCTCGTGGGCGACGGTGCGCGGCGGCACGTCCACCACGGTGTCGCCGTGCCAGGTGATGACGAGGTTGTCGCCGTCGGTGACCTCACCGATGACGGTGGCGAGCACATCCCACTTGCGGCACACCGCGAGGAAGGCGTCGACGTTCTCGGGGGTGACGACCGCGCACATGCGTTCCTGCGACTCGCTGGAGAGCACCTCGGCGGGGGTCATGCCGACCGCCCGCATCGGCACCTTCTCCAGCTCGATGTGCATGCCGCCGTCACCGGCGGACGCCAATTCCGATGTGGCACATGACAATCCGGCGCCGCCGAGATCCTGGATGCCCACCACGAGTCCGGCGTGGTAGAGCTCCAGGCAGCATTCGATGAGCACCTTCTCGGTGAACGGGTCGCCCACCTGCACGCTCGGCAGCTTCTTGCGGGAAGGTCGGCGCACCGCGGGATCATCGGACCCGCTCGCTTCGCTCCCGGCGTCCGCGTCGAAGGTCTCCGACGCCAGCACCGACACGCCGCCGATGCCGTCGAGGCCGGTACGCGCACCGAACAGGATGATCTTGTTGCCGGTGCCCGACGCGAACGCCAACTGCAGGTCCTCGGTGCGCAGAACGCCCGCGCACAGCGCGTTCACCAAAGGATTGCCCGCATAACTCGCGTCGAAGACGGTCTCGCCGCCGACGTTGGGCAGGCCGAGCGAGTTTCCGTAACCGCCGACACCGCGGACCACGCCGTCGAGGACGCGACGGGTGTCGGGGGCGTCGGCCGGGCCGAAACGTAGCTGATCCATCACCGCGATCGGACGGGCACCCATCGCCATGATGTCGCGGACGATGCCGCCGACACCGGTCGCCGCACCCTGATAGGGCTCGACATAACTCGGATGATTGTGCGATTCGACCTTGAAGGTGACCGCCCAACCGTCGCCGACGTCGACGACGCCCGCGTTCTCACCGATGCCGGCCAGCATCCCGGCCTTCATCTCGTCGGTGGTGGTCTCGCCGAAGTAGCGCAGATGCACCTTCGACGACTTGTAGCTGCAGTGCTCCGACCACATCACCGAGTACATGGCCAGTTCGGCGTCGGTGGGGCGACGGCCGAGGATCTCGCGGATGCGCTCGTATTCGTCGTCCTTGAGGCCGAGCTCACGGAACGGCTGGGGCAGATCGGGGCTCTCGGAGGCGGTCGAAACGGTGTCCACGGGATGCGGCGCGGCGCCGGTCTGATCACTCACCAGGCCATTCTAGACAGTGCGCCAAACCGGCGCCGTTCACCGATAAGCTGTCCCGACACTGCGCGAGCAGACACGGGTGGGGGGATCGCATGGTCGACGTCGGCAGGGCACGGCAATTGTTCGAACTCGGCGTTCTGTCGCTGGGCATTCGGGTCGAGGGCACCGAGCCCGTCGACAATCCCGACCAGGCGGCCAAGGCGTTCGCGCGGGCCAGCGAATGGGATCCCCGGATGGCCGACGCGTGGATCGGTCGGCTGGCCTGTACCACCGGCACCCACAGCGACACCGCCGACGAGACACTGCTGGCCATCTACCGCCACCGCGACGCCATCGGCGTCGAGCAGCGGCGTCTGGGGCTGCCGCCCGGCACGCTCGTCGGCCGCTGGTACACCGGCATGTTCATCGACTATCCGCTCGTCGACGCCGCCCACGCCGCGTGCGCCTACGCCGCCACCCTGATCCGGGGCCGCGACCTGGCCGGGGCGTCCGACGTCCTCGACGCGATACCCGCCACCGCCCCGATCGTCGAGTTCATGCGCGGGGTGCTGCACTTCTCGGCGCAACGCTGGCCGGATGTGCTCACGGCGGTGTCGGGCGCCGAACGGTGGACCGATGAGTACCTGCGCACCGCCGCCGACTACATGGCCGGAAGCGCCTGCGTCCAACTGGGCATGTTCGGTGAGGGCGCACGCCGCCTCCAGCACGCCATCGAGGGGCCGATCCCCGCGTGCGCGACGCGCGCGCTCTATGCGCTCGGGCTCGCACTGCGGGAAACCGGCCAGGAGGACAAGGCCCGGTCGATGTTCGAGCAGGCCGTCGCCCGCGATCCCGGCTTCACCGCCGCGGCCACCGCGATGCGCAGTCCCGGCATCCGCGTCACCGTCACCACCGCCGACGAGATCGACGCCCGCAGCGATCGATGGGACCCGGCCTCCGCGCAGCAGTCAATCGCGCCCGATGACGAACATGGCAGCGCTGGTGAGGATCTCGTGGCCGATGCGCAACGCGAACTCGACGCCCAGATCGGCCTGGCCACGGTCAAGGAACAGGTCGCCAAGCTGAAATCGGCTGCGACACTGGCAAAGGTGCGTGCCGACCGCGGCCTGTCCACCTCCGCCCGAAGCCTGCACCTGGCGTTCACCGGACCTCCGGGCACCGGCAAGACCACCGTCGCCCGGGTGATCGCGAAACTGTATTGCGGACTGGGATTCATCGCCACCGACAAGGTCGTCGAGGCCACCCGTCGCGACCTCGTCGGCGAACATCTCGGCAGCACCGCCATCAAGACGTCGGCGCTCATCGACTCCGCGATGGACGGCGTGTTGTTCATCGACGAGGCGTATACCCTGATCCAGCAAGGACTTTCCGGCGGCGATGCGTTCGGTCGCGAGGCCGTCGACACCCTGCTGGCCCGGATGGAGGACGATCGCGATCGCCTGGTCGTGATCATCGCCGGGTATGACTCCGAGATCGACCGGTTCCTCGCCGCCAACGACGGCCTCGCCTCGCGGTTCGGCCGGCGCGTCCGCTTCGAGTCCTACACCCCCGCCGAGCTCGCGCAGATCGGCGAGTACCTGGCCGCACGTCGCGACTCGGTCCTCACCGCGGACGCCATGGCCGAGCTCGAGCTCGCTTGTACTCCCCTTTATCACGATGTGCAACAAAATCATTCGGGATTCCACCGGGCGACCGACCTGGCCGGTAATGGGCGCTTCATCCGCAATATCATCGAGGCCGCCGAGGAAGAACGTGAGTTTCGCCTGTCCGCGTCGGGCGATCTCGAGAATCTATCCCAAGATGATCTGATGCGTATCGAGACAACGGATCTCCGTGCGGCCATCGCATCGGTTCTCTCGGGTCTGCTACCCACGAGGAGTCAGGTGTGAAGCTTGCCCAACGAGTCTCGCCGGCGGTGGCCGCGGCGGTCATCATCGTCGCCGGGTTCGCCGCGTGCACCGTCGACGGCGATCCGGTCGCCGACCCCGACGCCACCAGCATCACCACCACCGACACGACGACCACCACCGACACGACGACCACCACCGATGATTGGGACGAAACAACGACGGAGACAACATCGTCCAGTTCAGAAGCGCCCATCAGTGACGTACCCGCACCGGCGAACGCGACGACGATGACCTGCCGGGAATTTGTCACACTGGATCGTTCGACGCAGGTCGCCGTGCTGCGAGCCAACGGTGCCACCGCCGACCCGTCCCGGCTCGGGGTCGTCGTCGACCTGATGTCGGCAAGCTGTCCGGCATTTCCCGACACCACGATCGCCGACATTCTCGCCGGCAACCTCCCGACGAACTGATCCCTCCCGCCGCATGCCCCCAGAAGTGGGGGCATGTGCCGACCCCCGGCCGCCCCTACCATCGAACTCGGGTCCGGGGAGGGAACCGATCAAGGGGTGGATGACACGGTGACGATGTCACGACAGTGGACCGGTGGGCGTCCTACGACGGATGGGCCGCGGATCATCCCGACCGGATGCGGCCCCTTCGGCGTGGCGATCGGTGCCGATGGCCGTGCGTACGTCACCGATCATCGTGACCACGCGGTCTCCGTGGTGGACACCACGTCCGGGAGCGTGTCGGCCACCATCTCGGTCGGCACCAATCCGACGGTCATCGCCATTGCCGGCAACTCGGGCTATGTGACCAACGCCGGTTCGGGCACCGTCTCCGTCATCGACATCGGATCGGCGAGGGTCGCCGACACCATCGTGCTCGGCGCTCATCCGCATTCGGTGACGGCCAGTCCCGGCGGCGAGGCAGTGGCGGTGAGCACCGACGCCGGCACCGTCATGGTCGTCGACACCGCGTCGGCAACGGTCCTTTCCACGATCGCCGTCGGCGCCAACCCGCGCGGCATGGCGATCGGCCACGACGGACACGCCTACATCGCCAACGCCGACTCGAACAGCGTCTCGGTGATCGACATCATGTCCGGCACCACCGATGACACCATTTCCGTTGGTGCGCACCCGTACTCGGTGGCGATCACCCCCGATGGCCGCACCGTCTTGGTCACCAATGCCGACTCTCGAACGGTCTCGGTCATCGACACGCGTCGGCACGTCGTGGTCGAGACCATCTTCGTCGACGTCGCTCCGTACTTCGTGGCAATCGCACCCGACGGTGCCACGGCCGTCGTCACCGATCCGAGCGCGGACACCGTCACGATCATCGACGTGGAATCGATGCGAGTGGACGACGCCGTGCGTGTCGGTGCCGGACCCACCGGTGTGACCATCGGATCGACGGGCGTCGCGCATGTCACCAACTACTGCGGGAACTCGCTGTCGTTGATCGACCTTGCCACCAGCCCGCGTCAGGTCAACCCTGTTGCCCGGGAAGGGTATCGGTGATCGGCGTGTTCTGGCCCGCCGCCACCCACCACTGCCCATCGCGTTCGGCGAGGACGTACATCGCCATTTCGGAGAACCCGCCGTCGACGGCGTGGCGTCCGATCTGGGCGATCACCACACCGGGGGCGGGAGCGAGCACCTGAGCCACCTCGAATCGTGACGACGGGGCGACGCGCGCGGGCATCATCGTCCGATGAATCCTGTTCAGATTCGCGAAACCTTGCAGCACCTGACCTTTGGGGGTTCCCCAGAGGATGTCGTCGGCGAACATGGCGTCGTAGGTGTCGGCCTCGGCGTCATCGAGTCCGCGCTGCAGATGGTCGAGCAACGCGTCGACCGCGTCGTCGATGCCCGCCTGCCCGTGATGCAGCGACGGTCGTGTCAGAGAACTGCGCGATGAGGTCATGAATCCCGACGGTAGAACCTCAACCGCGCTTGAGGTCAAGGCGGCAGCGACGGACTCGGGACGGGTATGCCCCCCAAAGAGGGGGCTTTCCGGACTCTCAGCCACATCTTAGGTTCACACCAAGGGCCGGCGACCACGCCGCCACGACGAGAGGATCGGCGATGACCCGCCATCGTGTCACCGGACGTGCACAGCGAACCCGCCGAGCCGCCGCCGGGGTCGGCATCGGAGCCGCCCTGCTCTTCGGCACACCCGCCCTGATCGACCTCGGAGCCGTCGTCTATGCCGACACCGATACCGGCACAACGCAACCCGACTCGACGGGATCGGCCGAGACCGGCACGTCCTCGGATGCCGCGAGCATCCCGGAGCCGACGAACAGCTCCGAACCAGCCACTGGCGCGGAGCCGGCACCTGCCGCCGAGGACTCCGTACCTGCCACCGAGTCCGCACCGACGACCGACTCCGCACCCGTCACGCCGTCCGCTCCCGAAACCCCTGAGGCCACTGAACCGACCCCGGAAACCTCAGCCGCCGAGGCCGACTCGTCAACAGCATCGTCGTCGGCCGCGATCATTCCGCCCGAGGCAACCCCATCGATCGAGACACCACCCGAACCGTCGGACACATCGCCGACAGTGCCGACAATGCCCGGCACCGACAGCGACGCCGACAACCCTGCCGCCGAAAGTGCTACCGAAACACCGACTCCCGCAGTCGCCGAACGCACCGCCGTGGCATTCGCGGCCACCTCGGCCGCCGACGTCACCGCAGTCACCGACACCGCACCCGTTGTCGCCACCGGCCCGGCGCCCTACACCGTCGACGAGGGCGGCAACCGCGTCGTCAACACCCCCACCGCCGTCGTCGCCGCCGTCCTCGGTCTGTTCGGCTGGAACCCCCTGGCCACCGGAGAGCCGAACACCCCCGCACCCACACCGACCCTCGGATTCCTCTGGGCCGCATGGCAGTCGGTCAACCGACGCTACCTCAACTCCCACCCCGCACTCGCACCCACCGGGCAGACCACCACCGACGGCATCACGACCGGCAGCCTCGGCGCCACCGACCCCGACGGCGACACCCTCACCTACACCCTGACCACCGCACCCACCCGCGGCACCGTCACCATCCACCCCGACGGCACCTACACCTACATCCCCGACGCGGTCTACACCCACGACCTCGCAGCCGACCCCACCCTGCCGGTCACCGACACCTTCACCATCACCGCCACCGACGGTGCCGATCAGCACTTGTTCTCCGCCACAACGCAATCCGGTTCCGTTGCCACCGTTACCGTGCACATCGGCGCGACCAACACCGCACCAACCACGACGGTCGAGGTCACGGGGATCTCCACCGGCAGCAACATCATCCTCCCGACCGGCGCCCACACCGTGGTGATGAACTCCGACGGCACCCGCGCCTACGTCACGACACCGACGACCAACAGTCTGCAGATCATCGACACCGCGACCGGCCAGGTCCTGATGACCGTGCCGGTGGGCACAACCCCGCAGAGCGTCATCCTCGCACCCGACGGCCTCACCGCCTACGCGGTCAACCAGGACTCGGACTCGGTGTCCGTGATCGACACGTCGAGCGGCACCCTCACCTCGGCCATCCCGGTCGGCGACGGCCCACTCGACATCGCATTGTCCGCCGACGGATCGTATGCCTATGTGACGAACCAGGGTTCGGGAACCGTCTCGGTCATCGACACCTCTGCGGCGACGGTGACCGACACAATCGTCGTCGGCGGGGCGCCCCGCCAGATTGCGGTGAGCGCCGACGGTTCGCGCGCCTACATCACGTCGTATGGGTCTTCTCGGATCACCGTGGTCGACACACTCACCAAGACGATCATCGGCACCACCGCCGTCGGCCCCCACCCGACCGATGTCGCCCTGAGCAGCGACGGATCGACCCTGTATGTGACCTCGAACAACGGGTACCTGACCACCATCGACACCGCCACGATGGGAATCGTCGACGCCAACGAACTGGGTGGATACTTACTGGGCGTCACCCTCAACCAGGATGGGTCGCGCGCCTTCGTGACCGACTACACCGGCGGCAAGGTCATCGTCGTCGACACCGCAACCGGGACCGTCGTCGGCGATCTCTTCACCTCGGCGAGACCGGTCACCTCCGCAGTCAGCCCGGATGGATCATCGGTGTACGTCGCCAACAGCGCCTCGAACGCGCTGTCGGTCCTCCGCCAGAATGTCGCCGGCACCGTTACCGGCTCCGATGCGGACGGCGACTCCCTCACCTACGCAATTACCACCGCCCCGACGCATGGCACCGCCACCGTCGACCCCGCCACCGGCGCCTGGACCTACACCAGCAACGACCCCCTCGCGATCACCGACGACACCTTCACCGTCACCGTCACCGACGGTCACGGCGGCACCACACCGCAGATCGTCACCATCAGCAACGACGCACCGGACGTCACCACCCACAGCGAAACCCAAGGCGCATCAACCACATACACACTCGCCGCCACCGACCCCGAAGGCGACACCACCACGACGACACTGACCACCGCACCCGCCCACGGCACCGTCACCCGCAACGGCGACACCTGGACCTACACCCCTAACACTGCCTACGCGCACGCCCTCGCCGCCGACCCCACCCTGCCGGGCACCGACACCTTTGTGCTGACCACCGCTGACGGACGCGGCGGCAGCACCGCCACCACCCTCACGCCGACCATTGCCGCGGTCAACAACGCACCGGTCGTCGCGGTCAGTTCGGGAGCCGCGTCCACGATGGACACCATCGCCGTCGGTAACAACCCCTTCGCGGTGGCCATCACCCCCGACGGCAGCACGGCCTACGTCACCAACTATTCCGCTGGCACGATCTCGGTCATCGACACTGCCACCGGCCAGGTCACCGACACCATCCCCGTAGGCGGCAATCCCGATGATGTGGTGATCAGCCCCGACGGCACCACCGCCTACGTCACCGACCCTCTCTCTGATGCCGTGATCGTCATCGACACCCGCACCAACCAGGTCATCCACACCCTCCCCGCCGGCACCTCGCCGGGCAGTGTCGTGATCAGCCCAGACGGCACCACCGCCTACGTCACCGACCGTCTCTCCGGCACCGTCACCGTCATCGACACCCGCACCAACGAGATCATCCACACCTTCCCCGCCGGCAGCTTGCCGAGCGATGCAGCGATCAGCCCCGACGGCACCACCATCTTCGTCACCAACACCTACTCGAACACCGTCACTGCCATCGACACCACCACCAACCAGATCACACAAACGATTCCGGTCAGCGAGAATCCGTACGCGATAACGATCAGCCCCAACGGCACCACCGCCTACGTCACCGGCCCCAACAAGGTCACCGTGATCGACACCACCACTGGCCACGTCACCGCCACCATCCCCGTAAGCGGCTACCCCCGCGAGATTGCGATCAGCCCCGACGGCGCCACCGCATACGTCACCAACTACTACTCGAACACCGTCACCGTCATCGACACCACCACCAACCAGATCACCGACACCATCGCCGTCGGTGACGGTCCATTGGCAGTGACGATCAGCCCCGACGGCACCACCGTCTACGTCATCAATCCCGGCTCGAACACGATCACCTTTGTCCACAATCAGTTCACCGGAACGATCGATGCGACCGACGCCGACCGCGACACCCTCACCTACGCGATCACCACCGCCCCGACGCATGGCACCGCCACCGTCGACCCCGCCACCGGCGCCTGGACCTACACCAGCAACGACCCCCTCGCGATCACCGACGACACGTTCACCGTCACCGTCTCCGACGGCCACGGTGGCACCACGCAGCAGGTGATCACCATCGGCGATACCCCCGCCGCCGGCGACGAGGTCTGAGCCTGACGAATTGACGGCAGTGCACCACTCTGGCAATGTCCGGTCAAGACCTCATCGCGGATGTTGACAGGAGTACGTCATCATTTCACTCGACGCGCAGATCACCGACGTGACCCACGACCCGCAGGCGCAACCGTTCGCCGCGTTGGAATCCCAGCTCCGTGACGCACAGCTCTTCGTGCGACTGACCCCGGAATCGGCGACATCCGGTCGGATCGCCCTCATGACCTCCGCTGCCGGTGGCATCGAGAACCTGGTGCAGGCCTACACGAGCAGGGTCCGTCCCGGATATGTCTACGGAGAAATGGATTGGCAGGCCATCGTCGACATGGTCGACAACGCCCCGGTCCTGGCCGGAATCCACATCATCAACGACCGGGATGACTGGGTGATCATCCGTCGCTCCGACCTCGGGCTGGTATAGCCAACACGATCTCAGCCTGCCGACGTCACCGCAATGATCTTGTCCCGCAACTCCGGTCGGCAGATGACGAGATCCGGAAGGTAGGTGTCGTCACGGTTGTACACCAGCGGCGACCCATCGATCCGTCCGCACCACAGGCCTTTTGCCTCTGCGACGGCGACGGGCGCCGCCGAATCCCACTCGTATTGACCGCCGGCGTGCACGTAGGCGTCGGCCTCACCGCGCACGACGGCCATCGCCTTGGCGCCGGCCGAACCCATCTGCAGTACCGTGCCGCCGATCGCGTCGGCGACGGGTTGCGAAAAGGCCGGTGGCCGTGAGCCACTCACCACCACACGGGGCCGCTCACCTCTGGGCGACGACGCCAACCCGTCGGTCGGTTCGATCACCGAGTCGTCGTCGACGTAGGTGATTCCCAACGCCGGCAGTGCCACCGCGCCGGCGATCAGCGTGCCACCGCCCTCGGCCGACCACAACGCCACGTGCACTGCCCAGTCGGTACGCCCGGGCACCCCATATTCGCGGGTGCCGTCGACGGGATCGACGATCCACACCCGATCGGCGTGCAGCCGCGACTTGTCGTCGGCGGATTCCTCCGACAGCACCGCGTCGTCGGGACGTCGATTGGCCAACTGCGCCATCAGGAACTCGTTGGAGCGCATGTCGCCCTCCTTGCCGAGTTGTTTGCCCGCCAGTCCGCCGACGCGGATCTGCAGCAGCAGTTCGCCTGCCGCGGTGGCGAGGTCACCCGCGAGTGCGCGGTCGTCCATCACATCTCCTCCAGATCGGTTTCAGAGTCCCAGGTTGCGCAGCACCGCGTCGGCGGCCTCGGCCGGGGCACCGTCGTCGGGGGTGACGACGATGTCGGCGTGTTCGGGCCGCTCATACGGTGAGTCGATTCCGGTGAACTGACTGATCTCACCGCGTCGCGCCTTCGCATACAACCCTTTCGGGTCGCGTCGTTCGCATTCTTCCAGCGCGGTGTCGACGAAGACCTCGAAGAACGGCAGGCCACGTTCGGTGTGGATCTCGCGGGCCCGGGTGCGTTCGTCGGTGAACGGCGAGATCAGCGAGACGATGGCCACCGCCCCGGAGTCGGCGAACAGTGCCGCCACCTCCGCGGTACGGCGAATGTTCTCGCGTCGGTCGTCGTCGCCGAACCCGAGGTCGGAGTTGAGCCCGTGCCGCAGATTGTCGCCGTCCATCAGGTACGCGGGGCGTCCCTCGGCGACGAAGCGTCGCTCGAGTTCGGACGCGAGAGACGACTTGCCCGAACCGGACAGGCCGGTCAGCCAGATCGTCGCACCGGCGTGCGGTCGGTGCTCGCGGGTGACCTTGGTGGTCTGCCAGACGATGTGACTGTCGTGGCTCACCGGTGCGGTGATCATGCCCGCGCCGACGGTCTTGTTGTTCGCGGTGTCGATGAGGATGAAGCTGCCGGTCTCCCGGTTGCGCCGGTACGAATCGAACATCACCGGCTGCTGCGTGCGCAGGGTGAGACGAGCGATCTCGTTGAGCCGCAGCGATGTTGCCGACTCATCGCGGTGCAGGGTGTTGACGTCGAGCCGGTAGGTCAGTCCGGTGATCTCCACGCGCGTCGAGCGGGTGCCGATCTGCATCTCGAACCGGCTGTGCTCACCCAGGGTGGTGTCGTCGGCGAACCAGCACACCATCGCGTCGATGTCGCGGCCGACGTACGGCCGGTTGTTGGGACGCGCCAACATGTCCCCGCGGACGATGTCGATCTCGTCGGCGAGCTCGATCGAACACGCCATGGACGCGAAGGCCTCGTCGACCTTGGTGCCGCCGGGTCCCCAGATATCGGTGATGGTGGTGGTGAAACCTCCTGGCAGCACCACGATCTCGTCGCCGCGCGCGAAGACGCCACCGGCGACCGTCCCCGCGTAGGCGCGGTGGTCGGCACCGTCGGCACGCTGCGGACGGATCACATACTGCACCGGCATCCGCGCGTCGATGAGGTTGCGGTCCGACGCGATGTGCACATTCTCCAAGTGCGACAGCAGTGTTCGGCCCCCATACCAGTCCATCTCCGACGACGGATCCACCACGTTGTCGCCGCGCAGCGCCGAAATCGGGATGAAGGTCAGATCACCGACGTTCAGCTTCGCGGCGAAATCGACGAAATCCGAACAGATCTCGTTGAACCGATCACGTGACCAGTCGACGAGATCCATCTTGTTCACGCAGATCGTCAGGTGCGGGATGCCGAGCAACGACGACAGGAAGGCGTGCCGGCGGGTCTGCTCCAGCACCCCCTTGCGGGCGTCGATCAGGATGATCGCGAGGTCCGCGGTCGAGGCGCCGGTCACCATGTTGCGGGTGTACTGCACGTGCCCGGGAGTGTCGGCGATGATGAATTTCCTTCGCGGAGTTGAGAAGTACCGGTAGGCGACGTCGATGGTGATGCCCTGTTCCCGCTCGGCACGCAGGCCGTCGGTGAGCAAGGCGAGGTTCGCGTACTCGTCGCCACGTTCGGCGCTGGTGCGTTCGATGGACTCCAGCTGGTCAGTGAAGATCGATTTGGCGTCGTAGAGCAGCCGGCCGATCAGCGTGGACTTGCCGTCGTCGACCGAGCCCGCGGTGGCCAGACGCAGGAGTTCGCCTGAGGCGCCGATGATCTCAACGCCGCCGGTGGGCGCATCCGTACTCATCAGAAGTAGCCTTCCTTCTTGCGATCCTCCATGCCGGCCTCGGAGATCCGGTCGTCGGCGCGGGTGGCACCGCGTTCGGTGACCCGGGTGGCGGCCACCTCGTCGATCACCTTGGCCACGGTGTCGGCGTCGGAGAGCACACATCCGGTGCACGTCGCGTCACCGACCGTGCGGAACCGGACGCGTTCGGTGTTGGCCTGTTCGCCCGGCAACCGTTCGAGAAAACGGGTGTCCGCCAACAGCATTCCGTCACGCGGGATCACCTGCCGGTCGTGCGCGTAGTAGATCGAGGGCAGCTCGATGTGCTGTTCGGCGATGTACTGCCAGATGTCGAGTTCGGTCCAGTTGCTCAGCGGGAAGACCCGGATGTGTTCGCCCTTGTGGTGGCGTCCGTTGTACAGGTGCCACAGCTCCGGACGCTGGGCTCGCGGGTCCCAGGCGCCGAACTCGTCACGGAAACTGAAGACCCGTTCCTTGGCGCGCGCCTTCTCCTCGTCACGGCGCGCGCCGCCGAACACGGCATCGAAGCGGTTCTCCGCGATCCCCCGCAACAGAGCCGTGGTCTGCAATCGGTTGCGGCTGGCACCCGGTCCGGTCTGCTCCACCACCCGCCCGGAGTCGATGTCGTCCTGCACCGAACTGACGATCAACCGCACGCCGGTCTGCTCGACCACCTGGTCTCGATACTCGATGACCTCGTCGAAGTTGTGTCCGGTGTCGACGTGCATCAGTGGGAACGGGATGGGCGCCGGCCAGAAGGCCCGGCGCGCGAGGTGGAACATCACCACCGAGTCCTTGCCGCCGGAGAAGAGCAGCACCGGCCGCTCGAACGTGGCCGCCACCTCGCGGAAGATGTACACCGACTCCGCCTCGAGGGCATCGAGGTGACTCAGTTCGTAATGAATCCGGCCCGCTGACGCCGACGACCCTGCCACTCCAGACTCCCTTGACACATCGAATATTCGACACCCAGTATTGACTATGTGACGGACACGCTAGGCGAGCGACGTTCCGACGGTCAACCGCCGGACCGCAGGTCCCCATCGCCACCCACCGGACGCACCGTCGAGATCGTGACGGTGATCGCGGACGACGGCCCACTGACCCTCGCCGACATTGTCCGCCGAACCGGGCACTCGCGTGCGACAGCACACGCGGTCGTCAGCGAATTGGCAGCCCGCGGCTGGGTGAACCGATCGGGCGACGGCCACTTCACCGTCGGCCCCGCCCTCGGAGACCTCGCGATGTCGATCGCGCACGCCGATCCCGTGAGCCGGTTCGCACGGCCGGTTCTCGAAGACCTCGCCGCGGAGCTGGCCATGGATTGCTTCGTCGCCCGCCGCACCGGCGGCGAGGTGACCATCGTCGAGAGCGTCTCCACCACCGCGCCATCCCGGCATCACGAGTGGCCTGCCACGGGTGCGACGATGCCGCTGCGCCCACCCGTCTGCCGCGAGTTCGTCGCCTGGGAGACCCCCGAGGCACGCGCCGCCTGGATCGCCCGCGCCCCCGCCGCCCTCCGGACGCGGCTCGGCCTGGCCCTCGACGCGGTCCGCGCCCGGGGCGTCGCCATCGAGCGGATGACCGACGAGCACGTCACGCTGCTGACCGCACTCGATTCCCTCGACTCGACCGATCTACCTGCCGGAATGCGTCGTCAGATGGGCGAGATCCTGTCGCACCTCACCGCGATCGACTACCTGTCCGACGAGCTACTCGATGGCGCGGACGCGACGATCTCCGCGGTGACCGTGGGCGCCCCGGTCACCGACGCGGCCGGTTCGGTGATCGCGTCGGTCGTCGTCTGCCCCTCGGGGAACCTGACACCGCCCGAACTCCAGCGCGTCGTCGACGCGGCACAGGCCGCGGCCGGTCGATTGTCGGCACCCCGGGGTTGACCGCGGCTCGCGCATCGAACTACCAACCAAGCACTTGCTAGGTTACGCTCGTGGACATGAGCGATGCCGTCATCCCCGCGCCGTTGAGCCCGAACGATCTCGGACCGGACACCTCCCCCGTCGCCTACGAAACGGGAGGGCCCGACGACGCCGTCGCGTATGTGACGCTCAACCGGCCGGAGTACCGCAACGCGCAGAACTCGGTGATGACGTACTCGCTCGACGCGGCGTTCCGTAAGGCCGTCGACGACCCGTCGGTCAAGGTCATCGTGCTGCGGGCCAACGGCAAGCACTTCTCGGCCGGTCACGACATCGGCACCCCCGAACGCGACTTCGACACGTTCTACGAGAACGCGGCGGTCCTGCATTGGGACCACACCGACAAGACCGGGGCCGATCAGCGCCTGGCCCGGGAGATGGAGGTGTACATGGGGATGTGCCGCCGGTGGCGTGACATCCCCAAACCGATGATCGCCCAGGTGCACGGTGCCTGCATCGCCGGTGGCCTGATGCTCGCCTGGGTCTGCGATTTCATCGTCGCCTCCGACGATGCGTTCTTCTCCGATCCGGTGGCCCGCATGGGTATTCCCGGCGTCGAGTACTTCGCCCACGCATACGTCCTCGGCGCGCGTCGCGCCAAGGAGATCCTGTTCACCGGTGAACGGTTCACCGCCACCCAGGCCGCCGACTGGGGCATGGTGAATCACGTCGTCGAGCGGGATGGCCTGGCCGGCAAGGTGAACGGCATCGCCGAGAGGATCGTCGAGATGCCGATGCAGGGCCTGTTCCTGTCGAAGAAGGCCGTCAACATCTGCGAGGACCAGATGGGCATGCGCAATGCGATGGACTCGGTCTTCGGCTGGCATCACTTCGCCCATTCCGCGAATGCCGAGTCCTCCGGCGGGGATTCGCTGGGCGGCATGGACGCCAAGTCGATGAAGACCGCCGCCTCCCCCAACGGCAGCGGAGCCTGACATGGATTTCCTCTTCGACGACGCCGCCGACGCCTTTCGCGCCGAGGTGCGCGCCTGGCTGACCGATCACGTTCCCGCACAGCCCCTTCCGTCGATGGACACCGCCGAGGGTTTCGAGGCGCATCGGCAGTGGGAGGCGACGATGGCCGCCGACCGGATGTCGGTGGTCAGCTGGCCGGAGGAGTTCGGTGGCCGTGACGAACCGCTGCTGCACTGGCTGATCTTCGAGGAGGAGTACTACCGCTCCGGGGCGCCGGGCCGGGTCAGCCAGAACGGCATCTTCCTGTTGGCGCCCACCCTCTTCGAGCATGCGCATCCGGACCAGTTGGCGCGGATCATGCCGCGGATGGCCCGCGCCGACGACATCTGGGGACAGGCGTGGAGTGAGCCGGAGGCCGGGAGCGACCTGGCTTCGCTCCGGTCGACCGCCACCCGCACCGACGGCGGATGGTTGCTCAACGGGCAGAAGACGTGGAGTTCCCGATCGAGCTTCGCCGACTGGGCGTTCGGCCTGTTCCGCAGCGACAAGGCCGCGCAACGCCATAAAGGGTTGACCTACTTCATGTTCGATCTGCGCAGCCCCGGCGTCACGGTTCGTCCGATCGCGCAGCTCGACGGCGAACCCGGATTCGCCGAACTCTTCCTCGAGGATGTCTTCGTCCCCGACGACCCCGGCGCACCAGCCGAGTCCGGGGTGATCGGCGAGGTCGACAACGGATGGCGGGTGGCGATGAGCACCGCCGCCAACGAACGCGGCCTGTCGCTGCGGTCGCCGGGGAGATTCCTGGCCACCACCGACCGCCTGGTCGAGCTGTGGAAGACCCACCGCGACGAGGTCCCGTCCACCGCGGCCACCGACAAGGCGGTCGCCGACGCCTGGATCGGTTCCCGCGCATACGAACTCTCGACGTATCAGACGGTCAGTCGTCTCGCCGCCGGCGGGCAGCTCGGCATGGAGTCGTCGATCAACAAGGTGTTCTGGTCGCAGTGGGACATCGCCGCGCACGAGACCGCACTCGACCTGCAGGGCCCACTCGCCGAGGTCGACGACCCGTGGATCGACGGCTACCTGTTCTCCCTATCGGGTCCGATCTACGCCGGCACCAACGAGATTCAGCGCAATGTGATCGCGGAGCGGCTTCTCGGCCTACCGCGGGGAGATCGGTGAGACATGGACTTCCTGTTGTCCGACATCCATGACGACCTCGCGTCGAGCATCGACGGCCTGCTGACCAAGGCCGACAGTCCCGCGGTCGCGCGGGCCTGGGCCGCCGGGGATCGCGAACCGGCGAGGGCGGCATTCGGCCACCTCGCCGACGCCGGGGTGTTCGGCCTGATGATCGACGAGGGCAGCGGGGGTGCTGGTGCCGGCGCCGTCGAAATGGTCGTCGCTGCAGAGCAATTGGGACGTCACGCCGTCCCCGGCCCCCTGGCCGAAACCCTCGCCGTCGTCCCGACGTTGCTCGCCGGGATCGACGACGTCGAGATGCTCTCCGGGATCGCCGAAGGCCGCCTGGTGACCGTGGCGGCCGCACCGTGGGCGCCGATGGCCGCCGACGCGGACGCCGCACACACGATCTATCTGCTGGCCGACGCGACGTTCTCGACCGCCAAGACCGTCAGCACCCATCGGTCCGTGGACCCGGCGCGCACGGTCTCCGAAGTCCGCGCCCGCGACACCATCCAGAGCGGGGTGGCAGGCGCACGGGCAGTCGATCTCGGCGCGCTCGCCACCGCCGCCCAGCTACTCGGTCTGGGGCAGCGCATGCTGGCCATCGCATCGGAGTATGCGTTGGCCCGCAAGCAATTCGGCCGCACCATCGGTTCCTTCCAGGCGGTCAAACATCACCTGGCCGACGTGGCGATCGCCGTGGAGATGGCCCGGCCGCTGGTCTACGGCGCCGCCGTGGGCATCGACGGTGGCGCACCCGAGCACACCGACGTCTCCCGCGACGTCTCGGCCGCCAAGGTGGCCGCCTCCGACGCCGCATACCTCGCCTCGCGCAACGCATTACAGGTGCTCGGTGCGATCGGCTACACCGTCGAACACGATCTCTCGATCTGCCTGACCAAGACCCGCGCCCTCGTCGGCGCGTGGGGTACGCCGGCACAACACCGGTCCCGCATCCTGGAGACGCTATGAGCACCACCGTCGACCAACCCGCTGTCAACAATCCTGCTGGAGCGGAGCCGATCTCCGCCGAGGATCGTGAGGCGCTACGCGAGTCGGTCGCCTCCCTGCTCGCGCAGCGCTCCGATTCCGCGGCGGTGCGACGGGCGATGACGCGGACACCGCGAATCGACCAGACACTCTGGCAGACACTGAGTTCCGAGATCGGTGTGGCCGCCCTACCGATCGCGGAGAACGTCGGTGGCGCCGGTGCCACCTTCGTCGAGACCGGTATCGTCCTCGAGGAACTCGGTGCGACACTGGCGATGGTCCCGGTGTTCACCGCGGCGCTGGCCACCGCCGTCCTACACGCCACCGGCGATGATGATGCGGCACAACGACTGCTGCCCGGGATCGCCTCCGGCGAGCAGATCGTCGCCACCTGCTGGGCCGGGCCGTCCGGCTGGTCGGGATCGCCGGGCGTGCGCGCCGAGGCCGGATTGCTTTCGGGCACCGCCCACTACGTCATCGACGGTGAGTGCGCCGATCACTTCCTGGTATTGGCCTCCACCGACTCGGGTATCACCGTCCACGACGTCGACGCGCACGCCGAGGGCGTCACCGTCGCCGCCTTGCCGACCGTCGACCCCACCCGGCCGCTGGCGTCGGTCACATTCGACGAGGTGCCGGCGACCACGATTTCGGCCGGCTCGGGCACCGTCGACCGGGTACGTGCGGCCGCGCGGGCATTGCTGTCCGCCGAGCAGGTCGGCGGCGCCGCGCGGGCGCTTGCGATGACCGTCGACTACAGCCGGGAACGATCCCAGTTCGGTCGGGTCATCGGGTCCTTCCAGGCCCTCAAGCATCGGATGGCCGACATGTACATGCTGGTGGAGACGGCTCTGTCGATGTCGCGGGCGGCGATCGACGCGGTGGCCGCCGACGCTCCGGACGCCCCCGATCTGGCCGCCGCCGCACATGTCTACTGTTCGGAGGCGTTCTCGTCGGTGACCGGTGAGGCGATCCAACTGCACGGCGGCATCGGCATCACCTGGGAGCACGACATCGGCCTGTACTTCAAACGCGCCCACGGTAGTTCGCAATTGTTCGGGCGGCCCCACGAGGTGGTGGGCGAGTTGGTGGCCGAGCTGCGTCGCTGAGCGGGATGATCGGACGACGTCACCCAGACGATCACGCAAGCCCGAGCCCGAGAACACTACCGCCGCGCGTGCGCCACCCGCGTCGTCACCGCGTTCGCGGGTCCGGCGAGGAACAACAGCAGCAATGACCACAGGCCCACGTTCGGAACGAGTGCGGTGACCGCGAATGCCACCGTCAGCATCACGATCGTCCCGAGGTCCGGTGGCGCCGAACGCCACGCATCTCCCTCCGGTGAGGTCTCCATCAACCGCGGGTGCCGTCGACCCCACAGCGACATCGCGATGAGGGTGGCGATCGACACCCACAGCACCACGATGTACATGAGATTCGCACCCTTCAGCTCATGTCCGCTGATCAGCGCCGTCGCGAAGGGCAACACCACGATGGTGAACATCCACACGAAGTGCAGGTCGAAGATCACCCGGTCATAGGCCCGGAAGTACTCCATCATCCGGTGGTGGTTGCGCCACAGTACCCAGATCACCGCGAAACTGATGAGGAATCCGACCACCTCGTCGGAGTGGTCGCGGTACACCTGCCCGACCGTCTCCCCCGCGGTGAGATCGCCGACGACGTCGACCAGTGGGAGGATCAGCAGCGTCAACGCGATCGCGACGACGGCGTCGGTGAACGCGATCAGGCGACGGAAACCCTCCTCGGTCCGTCGCTCCGGAGATTCGGCCATGTGCTCACCGTAGGCGCCCGACGCCTGTTCCTCACGCCGTGTCCGACCCGGCGCGGCGGGACAGGAACTCACGTGTGTGTGCGTCAGCGGGATGAAAGGTCTCGACGGTGAGCTCGGAGATGGTGACATCACGTGCGGAGGTCAGCGCCGCGGCGGTCGAGAAGAAGCGCAGTTCCCCATCGCGGTGCGTCAGGCGCAGCGGCAGGACCACCGCGTCGTCGGCAACCCCGGGTTGCGCATCGGCGTCACCGGTGCCGCCGTAGGTCGACAGTTCGCCGACGAGGCCGTCGAGGGCCGGGTCACCGGTCCGGTCGGCACGACGCCGGACCTGCCCGATCAGATGCGCGCGCACCTCGGCGAGATTGACGATCCGGGGTGCCATCCCTTGCGGATGCAGCGCCAGGCGAATCACATTGACCGGGGCCGCGAGCAGATCGGCGGCGCACCCGTCGAGCAGCACACCGATGGCACCATTGGCCTCCACCATGTTCCAGTGTCTGTCGAGGATCACGGCGGGCGCGGGTTCGACGGCTCGCACCATCTGCGAGAGCTGCCCGCGGACCGCGGCCAGTGCGTCATCGTCGAGGTCGTGATGTGAATATAGCGGCGCGTGTCCGGCGGCCACGAGTATCCGATTGCGTTCGCGCAGTGGGATATCGAGATGATCACTCAGGTGCACCACCATCGCGGTGCTCGGCGTCGAACGCCCGGTCTCGAGGAAACTCAGGTGCCGCGCGCTGACACCTGTCAGCGTCGACAGCGCCAGTTGTGACAGCCCGCTGCGATGTCGCCAGTCGCGCAGTATCTCTCCGGGCCGACCAGAGGTGTTCATGACCTCCAAGGTAATTGACCGCACGCGGCTCCGAGGGGTGCAATGGGCATGGCGAGAGGAGGCCCGATGGACACACCGTCACCGCCGTGGGAACCCGACGTCGCGGTCCCGCGCTGGCTCCGGATCACGATGCGTTCCGACCGGGCGTGGTCGTCGTGGTACATCGTGGCGAGTCTGTTCTTCGCGCCGATCCTGCTCTGGCTGGACACGTGGCCGGTGTTGCGCACCGTCGCGGTGATGGTGATCGCGCTGGCCGGTCTGTGGCTGGGCCTTCTCGGCATCGCGATGGCCACCGGCCTGGCCATCGTGCTGCACTCGGGTGCAGAGTTGCCGGAACACTACTGGCGCACCGTGTTCCACGATCTTCCGCCGACGGGTCAGTCGGCGAATGCCGCCGCCACCGACTCCTCGTCGAGTCCGTAATCGGCGAGCCGATAGGTGTGCCGGGGTGCCCGCGCACCCGAGCGGCTCTCCTCGTCGAGGGCGACCATCGCCGCACGCGCCGGCTCGGAGAAGTCGGCGCCCACCGCGTCATACACCTGTTCCACGACACCGAACGGATCTGATCGCAGGTCGGCGAAGTCGATGTCGAGGAACTGGCCTGGGTCGTATCGCTCGCGCGCGGAGGAGAATTCGCGCAGTCCCCGCGACCACAGTTCCAACTGTGACTGACCGATCCGGTCGCCGACGAAGGTCGTCGACCATCCCGGGGTGGCGTGTTCGGCGAGGCTGCACATGGACGCGATGATGGTCTCGGGTGCGCGGTGGGTCTGGATCACCAACGCGTCGGGGTAGGTGGCCATCAGCGCATCGAGGGCGAAGAGATGGCTCGGATTCTTGAGTACCCACCGCTTGTCGCGATCGTTGCTGCCGATCAGCTGCAGGTTGCGCTTGTGTCGCGCGTACGCGGGTGTCCAGTCCTGACCGGCCAGCCAGCGTGAGTAGCTCGGCAGGTAGGCCAGCGACTCATAGGAGATCGACATGATGCTCTGCCGCAACAGTTGCCAGCATTCCTCGACCTCGCCGGCGTCCATGTAGTGCAGTCCGAGGAACTCGGGGTTCTCGACGTGGTGTTGTGCGAAACCGGCGTTGATCTTTTCGTACACCGGGTTGTCGGCCCAGGTGTCGCGTGGCGGTCGGGGCTGGGGGAACTCGCACAGCCACATCTCGAGGCCCTGATGCGCGGGGTCGGCGGTGAGCAGACGATGCAGCGCGGTCGTTCCGGTGCGCGGCAGGCCGGTGACGAAGATCGGGCGGGTGATCTCGACGCCGGCATGGCCCGGATTCGCCTTCCACGACGCCTCGCTGAGCAGGCGCGCCACCAGCGCACCTTTGAGGAAGAACCGGAACATCTTGCTGCCCAGTTCGGTCAGCCCGGCCTCCTCGGCATAGGAGTCGAGCAGGATCTGTAGTGGTTCGCTGTAGGCGCCGTCACCGAAGTCGTCGAGACCCGTTGCCCGGATGGCCGATTCGTGGAGATCGTCGACGGTGCCGACCGAGGTCAGGGTCGATCTAGTCATGGTATTCCCCGCAGTTGACGTCGAGGGTGTGGCCGGTGATGGCGGCAGCCATCGGCGAGGCGAGAAAGACGACGGCGTCGGCGATCTCGTCGGGTTCGGGGAGCCGCTTGAGGTCGGATTTCGCGGCGGTCTGCTCGTACACCTGTTCCGGGGTGATGCCGTACTTGGTGGCGATCTCGCCGAAGTACCACTTGAGCTGATCGTCCCAGATGTAGCCGGGCGCGACGGAGTTGACGCGAATCCCCTTCTCACCGAGTTCGGTGGCGAGGGTCTGCGACATCGCGAGCATCGCCGACTTCGCGAGTTTGTAACTGCCGTAACGCGGTTCGGAGTGCCGGATCACCATCGAGTTGATGTTCACGACGGCGCCCGACCGCTTGGCGAGGGAGCCGGTGAACGCCTTGATCACCCGGAGGGTACCCAGCACCGTCAGGTCGAGACTCGCGGTGATCTGGTCGAAGTCGGTGCGCGACAAGGGTTTCATCGACGGCAGGGCGAACGCGTTGTTGACCAGCACGTCGACGCCACCGAACTCGTCGGTGACCGCGCCGGCGAGCGAGGTCACGGCGTCCTCGTCGGTGATGTCGGTGGGGACCACGAGGCTCGGGCCGTCGATCTCGGCGGCGACCTCCTTGAGCCGGGATTCGGTGCGGGCCGCGAGCACCACCGTCGCTCCGGCCGCGGCCGCGCGCAGGCAGATCGATCGGCCCAGTCCGGGACCCACGCCGGACACCACGACGACCTTGCCGGCGAGCAGTCCGGTGGCCGGCGTGGTGACGGTCATGCGAGCATCCTTTCGGCGAACTGCCGTTGCCGCTGTGCGATTCGCTCCGACCATCCGTGGTCGTCGATGCGGTTCTGTTCGAGGTGGGGCAGGTGATAGTCGAGGTCGCCGATGTCGATGACCTGTGCGCTCGGGCCGAGTTCGGGCGTGATCGGCGTGTCGGTGCGTTGCCACCGGAACTGCAGGATGCCGCGGCGTCGTCCGGTGGTCTCGATCCAGTTGGTGACGCCGGGGTTGCGGTGGGACACCACCATCCGGATCATCCCGTCCGGATCGACCTGTCCCTGAGCGGAATTGAGGCTGGTCTGGTGGTGGACGTAATCCAGCGAGATGTACCAGAGACTCCCGAGCTGGAATCCCTGATACGGCGCAACGGATTTCGGGACGGTGATCACCATCGCCTCGTCGTCGGCGAGCCGATAGTGACCGACCGAGGAGAACTGGGTGGCCAGACCGCCCGGGGTGAGCCGCGGTGGGGTGAAGGTGTTCACCGGTTCGTCGAGGTAGAACCACTTCGGGAAGTTGAACCAGGTGTTGACGCGTGCGGTCAGCATCTTCGCGGCCGTGCGATATCGGCGGACCACGCGGTCGAGGTCGGGTTCGGCGGGTGCCGTCCCGGCGGTGTCGACGCGTTCGATCGCGATCTCCCCCTTGCGGGCCGACCAATCCGAGTACACCTCGCGCACCGACAGTGTCGTCGCACCCTCGGGCAGCACGAACCGGCCCGGCCCCGGTTCGGAGCCGGCCGGCGCGAAGGTGATGTCGAAGTGGCCGTCGTCGTCGATACTCAGGCGCCGATCGTCGAAGGCGTCGTCGCCGCCGGGGACAGCGTCAGGGGTGTAATCCCCGCGCAGCACTTGGAAACTCAGGTCGGCGGTGGTGCCGCGCCGACCCCACACGCGGTAGGTTCCGGTGTCCTCGATGTCGGCGTGCCGGTAGAGGGTGTCCGGGTTGTCCAGGCCCATCTTGGTGTAGGGCCCGGTCGAGGTGACGAACACCGGGTGGGTCAGGTTGCGGGTCCGCACCAGGTGCAGGATCGCCGAGATGCTGCCGGCGAGATAGTCGTAGCCTTCGGCGAGATCATGCTCGTCGACGATGAATTCCGCCGAGGCGATCAACTTCTCGGCCTCGGCGATGGCATCGGTGAAAGGTCGGGTGACGTCGGCGGGGATCGCGACGGCCGGTGACTGCGCGGGGGCGCTCATAGCCAGGTGTCTCCTCCGGTCCAGGTGAGGAAGTTCTCCAACTCGGCCTGGGCCGGTGTCACCCGCGGATGCTCGGTGGACAGGTAACCACCGCGGTAGAACAGCAACGGCTTGTCCTGCAACACATCTCCCAACGTCTGGGCGCGGCCGATGACGATGTGATGATCGCCGCCGTCGGCGACGGTCTCGATGGTGCACTCCACCCAGGTGAGGCAGTGCCGGATCACCGGAAGCCCGGACGGCGACGGATCCCAGGTGACGCCGGCGAATTTGTCGTCGCGGGGCGCACCGAAGTTCGCGCTGACGTCCTGCTGCCGGTTGGAGAGCACGTTGACGCAGAACGCGCCCCGCTCCTCGATCACGCTCCAGGTACGAGAGGTCTTCTGCGGACAGAACAGCACCAGCGGCGGGTCGAGCGACAGCGCCGCGAACGACTGGCAGGCGAAACCGGTGGGCTGATCGTCGGCGGTCAACGTCGTGATGACGGTGACGCCGGTGCAGAACTGGCCCATCGCCGTGCGGAACTGGCGGGAGTCGAAGTCGGCGGAACCGTACGGTGTCGCGCTCATCGCCGAACGCTCAGTCCCGGAATCCGACCGTGAAATCGTGGCCCCAGAGGCTGACCGCGGTCGACTCCCGGGCGATCCAGTCACCGTCGTCGACCTGTCGTCCCTCACAACCGAATTCGACATCGAATCCTCCCGGGGTCTTCATGTAGAACGACAGCATGAGGTCGTTGACGTGCCGGCCGAGGGTGGCCGACATCTTGACCTTGCGGCGCAGTGCACGGTCGAGACAGAGACCGACGTCGTCGGAATTCTCCACCTCCACCATGAGGTGCACGATGCCGGTCGAGTTGGGGATGGGCAGGAAGGCCAGCGAGTGGTGGCGCGGGTTGCAGCCGAGGAAGCGCAGCCAGGGCACCTCGTCGCCCTCCTCGCGGCCGACCACCTGCGGGGGCAGGCGCATCGAATCGCGCAGGGAGAAGCCGAGCACGTCGCGATAGAACTCGAGTGCCGCCTTGTCGTCGTCGCAGGTGAGGACGACGTGACCGAGTCCCTGATCGCCGGTGACGAATCGATGTCCGTACGGGCTGACGATGCGTCGATGCTGCAGCGCCACACCGTGAAAGGCCTCGATGGTGTTGCCGGCCGGATCGGTGAAGACGATCATCTCCACGACCTGCCGGTCGAGGAGTTCCTCGTCCTTGGCCTCACGGAAGACCACTCCGGCATCCGACAGCCGATCCCGGACATCCTGCAGGGCAGCGGCATTGGCGCATTCCCAGCCCGACGACGAGAGTCGGTCGTGCTCACCGGGCACGATCACCAGACGTGCCGGGAAGTCATCCATCCGGAGATAGAGTGCACCCTCGGTGGGACCGGCGCCCTCGACCATGCCGAGCACCTTGAGCCCGTAGTCGCGCCAGGCGCCCATGTCGGTCGCCTCGATGCGCATGTAGCCCAGCGATCGGATGGGACTCTCGGTCATCTTCTGTGTCTCCTCGGAAATGTCAGGTGATCGATGCGGCGCGGATGCCCCTCACACCATGGTGTCGCCGACCGGAATCCCGAACTCGCCATTGCCGAATGCGACGTACGCGCGTTCCGGATCGTTGGCGGCGTGCACCCGCCCGGCGTGCGCGTCCCGCCAGAACCGCTGAATCGGCGAATCGATGTTGAGCGCACCCGCGCCGGAGTTCTCGAAGAGGCTGTCGACGGCGGCGATGGCCCGTCCGGTGGCCCGCACCTGGTCACGGCGGGCGGCCAGGCGCAACTCCATCGGGATCTCCTCACCGGCGAGGATGAGGTCGTATTCGGCCTGCAGGTTGCCGGACAGCTGGCGCCACGCGGCGTCGATGTCACTGGCCGCACCGGCGATACGCACCTTGGCGAACGGATCGTCCTTGGACTTCTCACCGGCGTAGGCGGCGCGCACCCGCTTGCCCTGATGCTCCACGTGAGAGTGATACGCGCCGTACGCCATTCCGACGATGGGCGTGGAGATCGTGCTCGGATGGATGGTTCCCCAGGGCATCTTGTAGACCGGCGCGGTGTTGCGTTCGAGTCCGGGACTGCGGTACTCGGCCATGGTGCGCATGCTCAGGACCCGGTGGGTCGGCACGAAGGCGTCCTTGACCTCCAGGGTGTTGGAGCCGGTCCCCTTGAGCCCGACCACATTCCACACGTCCTTGATGGTGTAGTCCGAGCGCGGCAGCAGGAAGCTGACGAAGTCGACGGGTTTGCCGCGCTTGATCACCGGGCCACCGACGAAGGTCCAGTCGGCGATCTCACAGCCCGAGGAGAAGGCCCAGTTGCCGTTCACCTTGTAGCCGCCGTCGACCACCTCGCCCATCCCCATCGGGGCATACGACGACGAGATCCGCACCGAGGTGTCCGAACCCCAGACGTCCTCCTGGGCCTGCTGGTCGAAGAGCGCCAGATGCCAGTTGTGGATGCCGATGATGCCGGAGACCCAGCCGGTGGAACCGCACGCGGTGGACAACCGCCGCACCGCCTCGTAAAAGGTGACCGGATCGACCTGATAGCCGCCCCACTGCTCGGGTTGCATGAGTTTGAAAAAGCCCGCACCTTCGAGGCTGGAGACGGTCTCGTCGGGAATCCGTCGCAGATCCTCGGTCTGTTGCGCACGCTGCTCGATCTCCGGCAGCAGTGCGTTGATCTTCTCCAGGACCTGCTCGGCCGCCTCGCTGCGCTGGTCAGACCCGCTCGATTGTGCTGGCATCTCGCCCATTCCTGTCCTCGTCGTCCCTGTTCTCGCCGTCGCCGCCGTCGCCGAAACCCCGGCCGTTGGACGGCTCCTGCTCTCAACTTCTTCCGAGACTAGAACACGTTCTCATTTATGTCGAGTACTGGGCCTTTGGCCTCATGTCCTGCCCATATCGAGTCCGCTAGCCTCGAACCCGTCACCATTTTTGTAACATGTTCTAGTATTGGCCGTGGGGCGATTCGCCAGAGCTTTTCGCCGATCGATACGCCACCGCCACGACGATGGGAGAGCGCCGCATGACCGCGACAGCCGACACCGGCAGCAGTGTCACCAGGAGCACGGTCACCGGGAGCACGGACACCGGAATCCGGGAGATCGACACCGGGACCCCACCGACGCGTTTCGCACGGGGCTGGCACTGCCTCGGGCTGGTCGACGAATTCCGCGACGGCAAGCCCCACCCGGTGCAGGTCTTCGGCACCAAGCTCGTCGTCTGGGCCGACACCACCGGCGACATCCAGGTGCTCGACGCCTACTGCCGGCACATGGGCGGCGACCTGAGCCAGGGCACCGTCAAGGGTGACAACGTCGCCTGCCCCTTCCACGGCTGGTTGTGGAAGGGCAACGGACGATGCGGCGGCGTGCCGTACGCCAAGCGCAACCCGAAGCTCGCCAAGACGCGTGCGTGGCCGACGATGATCCGCAACGGTCAGGTGTTCGTCTACAACGATCCGGAGGGCAACCCACCGCCGGAGGACTGCATCATCCCGGAGCTCTCGGAGGTCGACTCCGACGAGTGGACCACCTGGACGTGGAATCGGCTCGTCATCGACGGCTCCAACTGCCGCGAGATCATCGACAACGTCGTCGACATGGCGCACTTCTTCTACGTGCATTACGCACTGCCGGACTACTTCAAGAACGTCTTCGAGGGCGAGACCGCCGCGCAGTACATGAACAGCCACGGCCGTCCCGACGTCGACTTCGGCAGCGGCTACGCCGAGAGCCGTCTCGAGTCGGTGGCCGCGTACTACGGCCCCTCCTACATGCTCAACCCGATGGTGCAGTACTACGGCGACTTCAAGATCGAGACGATCCTGACCAACTGCCACTACCCGATCGACGCCAACTCGTTCGTCCTGATGTACGGGGTGATGGCCAAGATCCCGGAGGGACTCAACAAGGAGCAGGCCGCCAAGATGGCCGCGAAGATCTCCGCGGGTATCGAGGTCGGATTCCTCCAGGACGTCGAGATCTGGAAGAACAAGACCCGCATCGACAATCCCCTCCTCGTCGAGGAGGACGGACCGGTGTACCAACTGCGGCGCTGGTACGAGCAGTTCTACGTCGACACGACCGACGTCGTCGACGAGATGACGCAGCGTTTCGAGTACGAGATCGACACCACCAAGGCCGTCGAGAGCTGGAACGTCGAGGTGGCCGAGAATCTGCGACGTCGGCAGGAAGAGGACGAGCAAGGCAGCCGAACAGGCTGCGGACGCCGCCGAGAGCCCGGTGTGATCCGGTGACGCGCGCGGTCGAGGAGAACACCTCGGGTTGGGCCAAGGCACCCGATTTCAGTGCCGACCCGGCCGACCTCGCACGCGTTCACGACGCGACCGCGCGCGACCGCGCCCACTATCTGCGCGGGGGCATGACCGAGATCGAATGTCGGTCATGCCACGCGTGCGTGATGGTGAAGAAGACCAGTCCGCATCACACCAGTGTGCAGTGGAACTCCGCGGCCGCCGCACGCTGCAACGAGTTGGCGACGATTCGGGAGTCCGGCGGCAATCCGGCGATGATCCGGACCTGTCCCCGCCTGTCGGCGAGTATCGATCACGGGGTGGCCGAGGGGATCATCCCGTCAGAGTCGCCGGAGTCCGATCCCGACGGGTACTGGTGAGAGCCTCTCCTTGATTTGTGGCGACTACTCTCGCACACCGCTTGTCCCACAGAGTAACTCGACGGCGTGAATCAATCTGCGCAACGATCTGCTCCGTGGCCCCGCCTGCTGCAGGTCGATGAGCGACGAGAATCGAGCTTGGTGAAGCGTCTCTCGATAACTCTCCGTCATCATGTCGCGCAGTCTGCCCTTCGCGTCGCGTGGCGACTCGGGGTCACCGAGGTATTCAGCGTCATCCCGCACGCTACTGTGCGACCTGAGCGAATCCATCGACGCCAGGAACCATGACTCATATTCCTGAATCGCGACCACGACCTCGACTCGTGCGTTCACCCCAGTGGAACTCGCGGCGCGCAAGCGATCTGCGATATCAACGCAGGTCATGTTCTTGTCGTCGCCATCGCGGAGCACGAGAACCCCGCCAACGGGACCTACCCGGGTGCTTTGAAAGGAGATCGCCCGAGCGAGTTCATCTGGCTTCATCATCTTTCCGGCGTCCAGCCGAAACGGCTTCGCGATCCTGGGGTAGACGCCTCGCTCTTGGGCGATCTTCCGGATGAGGATCGGCAGCGCGTCCTCTTCACCCTTGCCCTCGACTATCGGCGCTATCACCACAGCGGGTTCAGGCACCGAGCGCTCCTTCGTCCGGGAGCAGTTGATCTATCCGCAAGAGTTCGCCCGGGGTATAAAGCGATTCCCGAATCGCCTTCGCACCTGCAGGATCGAGACCGCTGACGATGGTTTCGCCGCCAACCGAACGAACCGCGAGTAATTCGCTCTCCTGAAACCCTCCTCGGTCCAGGAGATCTGCACTGTGGCTGGTTGCGAGCACTTGTCGGCGTTCACTTGCATCCCGCAGGGCGTCCATGAGAATGCTCGCAGCGGCGGGGTGGAGGGCACTCTCCGGTTCCTCGACACCGATCGGACTCAGCGTGTGTCCCGAACTCGCAAACAGAGCGGTCAACACCGCCAGAGCGCGCAAGGTTCCATCGGACACCGACTGGGCAGGAAATCTCCATGGGTGTTTCGCCCCTGGCACGTCCTGCGAGAATGTCACGGTTTCCCATTGCCCCAGCGGTTCTCGATCCACACTCCGCATCCCCGGCACGATCAGCCGGACATACTCCTCGATTCGATTCTTCACGGCCTTGTCGGCAGTGCTCCGATCGAGACGGTGTAGGACGCTGGCAAGGTTCGCACCGTCGCGGTGAAGAAACTCGCCGGCGTCAGGTGCCTGCGGCAGACGGATCGCGTCCGGGTTGGGGTTGTAGACGTTGATCCCACGGAATCCATCAAACACCGGTAGGAATTGGGGAAGTCCCGCGGCGGACACCAGATACAGTCGTTGACTACTCGAGGGAGGCATCACCGGCAGACTCTGCTCGACGAGCTTGCCATCGAGAACCTTGAAGAATTCTCGCGCACCCCCGTCGACAGCGATGTGGCACGCCTCGGAGGAGATGCGAAACCCACCTCCCTTCTCGGCCGCCACTCTGAATCCGTACTTTCCGGAATATTGGGCAGAATCGCGAGGGTCGCTCAGGTCGCCGGAATCACCTTCGAAACTGAGCTCGATGGAGAAATGCGTCGGATGCCCTGTCGAACGACGGCGAACCTCGGCCACTCCTCCCCGATTTCTCAGCGCCTGATCCAAGGAGGTCTCGAGAGACTCGGACACCAGTCGTAGCGAGTCGAGGAAGTTGCTCTTTCCCGACCCATTGGGTCCCACCAGAATGAGTAGCTTGCCGAGCGTCACATCCGCGGTGGCAATGCTCCGGTACTGGCGCAACGCCACGCGAGTGATCGCGAACGTGTTGCTCATGACCGCACTCCTTCAGGTGTCACGGGTGAACGCCTATCCACGGCGCACCAAGACAGTGGTGTCCCCGGTCTCTCGGCAGGGACCACGTCCACGATAAGCCACACCGGGTCGGACACAACTCCGCGACGTACGTCGCGTCGCCGTCATCGAACGGCCCGCCTCTCACACCGACAGCAACACCTTGGTGGCGCGACGTTCGTCCATCGCCCGGTAGGCCTCCGCGGCGTCGGCCAACGGCACGGTGAGGTCGAACACCTTGCCCGGGTTGATGGTTCGGTCCCAGATCTTCTCGATCAGTTCGGGCAGGAACCGACGCACCGGTGCCGGGCCACCGAGCAGGTGCACTTCGGCGAAGAAGACCTCGAGTCCTGGCAGTTCGACGCCGTGCGACACCCCGACGTAGCCGACGTGACCGCCGGGCCGGGTGGATCGGATCGCCTGCATCATCGATTCCTGAGTGCCCACCGCCTCGATGACCGAATGCGCGCCCAGACCGTCGGTGAGTTCCTTGATGCGGGCGACGCCGTCGTCGCCGCGTTCCTCGACGATGTCGGTCGCCCCGAACTCGCGGGCCAGCGCCTGCCGATCGGCGTGCCGACTCATGGCGATGATGCGCTGCGCACCAAGCTGTTTGGCGGCCATCACCGCGCACAGCCCGACCGCGCCGTCGCCGACGACGGCCACCGTCTTACCCGGTCCGGCGTCGGCGGCGACGGCACCGAACCACCCCGTCCCCAACACATCCGAGGCGGCCAACAACGACGGGATGAGGTCGGGATCGGGCTGCCCCGGGGTGGCGACGAGCGTGCCGTCGGCCAGTGGCACGCGGGCGTACTCGGCCTGGGTGCCGATGGCGCCCATGGGTTTGGCGTGCACACACCGGGATTGGTAGCCGTCGACGCAGATCTCGCAGGTGTTGTCGGAGGCGAAGAACGATCCGACGACGAAGTCGCCGACGTTGATCGTGGTGACCGCGTCGCCGATCTCGGTGACGGTGCCGACGTACTCGTGGCCCATCGGGGCGCGCTTGGTGACGTCCTCGATCCCCCGATACGGCCACAGATCCGAACCGCACACACAGGAAGCGGCGAGTTTGATGACGGCGTCGGTGGGTTCGACGATGGTCGGGTCGTCACGCTCCTCGACGCGGATGTCGCCGGGGGCATAGATCATGACTCCACGCATGCGGTGGGTCTCCTCTCGATGTGGACGTCTCGTCCTTCCACAGTGGCACGAGTTCGGCGTCGCGCACTACTGCGCAGGTGAGACGCCCTGACGCCACCGCAGCAGCGCCGCGATGACCGCACCGATCGCGGTGATCACCCCGACGACGAGGGTCGTGATCAGACCCCACCCCGGGCTCAGGATCGGGCCGGGTAGGTCGACCGCGTCGATGACGTTGGCGTCGAACAGCTTTCGGGCCGGATCGGCGACCACGACACCCGCCCAGACCGCCGTCGCCACCCCAGCGGCGACGATGATCCCGGCAGCGACCGCCACGGCGATTCGATTGGCACGGAACGGCTTCCACCAACAGAGGGTCGCGGCGAGGAAGATGACCACACCCAGGATGAGGGTGATCAGTCCCGGCCGGTGGGTCTGATCGGCGAAGAAGGCCTGGGCGTCGGCGGAATCGGCGGCAGTGGCGTCGACCCCACCGAGCCCGGTGATCCGCAACCCGATGCCCTCGTCGGAGAATCCCCAGGTGGCCTGGCTGCAGCCGACGATCACCACTCCGGCGATCACCAACGCGGGCCACAGAAACGGGCGGACTCTGTCGACGACGCTGTTCACCGCTCCAGCGTGCCACGAGCCGGTGCCGCCAGCAGCGACCCGTCGACGACGCCGGCCACGGTTCGCGCCGCCACCACCAGCCACGCCACCACCAGCGCCCCGAACGAGATCAGGGCCGCGACCGTGAACCCCACCCAGCCGTCGACCAGCGCCAGTGCCGCTGAACCGGTGACGAAGGTGCCCACCGGGAAGATGAACGACCACCAGGTCAGCGCGAACGGAAGGCCGCGTCGAGCGGTGTGGGCGGTGATGGCGGCGGACAGGACGATCCAGACCACGGCCAGAATCCACACCGGGATGGCGTAACCGAGGGCGAGGTCGTGCACCACCCGCGCGGTCGGGGCGTCGAGTACGCCGGCGGAGTTGTGTGAGAGCAGGCACGCCGCGGTGACGGACTGCCCGAGGGGACCGAGCACGATCCACCACGTCGGCACCAGCGCGGCGGGGCCGACGCCGTTCGTGAACAGGCGACGGCCGATCGCGGCGATGATCGGCGCACTCAGGGCGAGCGACAGCGTGAATGCGGCCACCCCGACGACGAGAAGGGTCTCGCGCGCACGTGTGCCGGTGACGGCCCCGGCGAGCACCGCGGCCGCCGACGCCGACACCATCGGCGGCACCACCGACATCAGCCATCCGCCGAAGGCGTCGCCGCGCCCGTCGCGTCGCAGATGACGCAGCGGGATGACGATCGCGGTGACGACTCCCCCGACGGTGCCGACGGTGAAACACACGAGATCGACGGCGAGCGCGGCGTCGTGGCCGATCAGCGACGTACCGGCGACGAGCGTCGAGGTCCCCACGGTCAGCGTCGCCATCGGCACCGCCCCATAGAAGTGGACGATCACCGGGTGGGTGTGATGGCCCCGCGCGGCCGCCGGGTGGGCCAGCCAGTGGACCGCGGTGGCCGCGACCACGGAGGTGAAGATCACGCAGGCCAGGAGCCAGAACACGATCGATACCGCCCCGAACACCGCCGCCCGATCGACCAGCGCATGGGCGGCCACCGAGATGATCCCGGTGCCCATGACCGCCGCGAACCAATTGGGCGGAACATGCGCGAAGCGGGCGGGTGCAACGATCGCGGTTCTGGTCACGGTGGTGGTCATGTCATTCACTGTCGCGGTCGCGATCGTCGCCCAGTAGAGAGCAATCTCCTGCAGGGGATACAACGACCGGTTGTACCCTGACGGGGTGTTGAGCTCCCGCATGCCCGATCTGGTGTCCCTGGAAACGCTGCTCGCGGTCGTCACCACCGGCAGCCTCAATGCCGCGGCGACCGAACTGGGGATCTCACAGCAGGCGACGTCGGCGCGGATGCGTGCCCTCGAGGCGACGCTGGGGGTCTCGTTGCTCGACCGTTCACCGACCGGCACCGTCCCCACCGAGGCGGGCACCCTGGTCGCCGAGTGGGCCGATCGACTGCTGACCCTGGCGGGCGAGTTCGACGCCGGCCTCGCCGCGCTGCGCCGGGAGCGTCGCGACCAGTTGCGGATCGCGGCAAGCCTGACGATCGCCGAACACCTCCTGCCCCGATGGCTGGTGACGTTCGCCGCGTCCGCCGACACCACACCCAAGGTCTCGTTCACCGCCACCAACTCCGAGCACGCGTGCGAACTGGTGCGCGGCGGCGACGTCGAACTCGGCTTCGTCGAAGGTCCGACCGTGGCCACCGGTGTACACAGCCGGGATGTGGCCGTCGACCGGCTGGTGCTGGTCGTCCCGCCGGATCATCGGTGGGCGCGACGGGAATCGGTGACCGCCGCCGAACTCGCCGCCACCCCACTGGTCACCCGTGAATCCGGTTCCGGCACAAGGAGGGTGCTGGAGACACGCCAGCGCACGGCGTTGGGTGACGACGTCGCGATCGCGGCACCGGTGCTCGAGTTGTCGACGACGGCGGCGGTGCGTTCGGCGGTGATCGCCGGCGCCGGGCCCGCGGTGCTCAGCGACCTGTCGGTGCGCGACGACATCACCGGCGACGGCGCGGGGCGGCGACTCGTCGTCGTCGACGTCGACGGTCTGGATCTGACCCGCATCCTGCGGGCGGTGTGGATCGGCGGCCGGGAACCGAGGGCCGGCGCGGCCCGCGACTTCCTCACGCACGTCACGAGATCGGTCGGTCCTCTCCACGGCCGATGAGTTTCGGGAAGACTGACGGTCTGTACTGCCGACACCATCGTCAGCACCGAAGGAGACACGTCATGGCCGAGTATTCCGCCCCGGTGGGCGCCCCGATCTGGTTCGACCTGATGAGCAGCGACCCCGACAAGGCCGCCGAGTTCTACGGGCAGATCTTCGGCTGGGAGGCCGAGGAGGCCCGCGAGGAGTTCGGCGGATACCGCAATTTCCGCCGGGGCGGCGCCCGGGTCGCCGGTTTGAGCCCGTATATGGAGGAGGCCGGCGGACCGGCCAACGTGTGGTCGTTCTACCTGCACACCGAGGATCCCGACGCGACCGCGAAGAATGTCGAGGCCGCCGGCGGTTCGATCATGTTCCCGCCGATGGCGGTCGGCGACGAGGGCACCATGATGGTGGCCGTCGACTCCGCCGGCGCCGTCGTCGGCTTCTGGAAGCCCAACCAGCACCCCGGTTTCACCGAGTGGGGTGTGCACGGAGCGCCGTACTGGTTCGAACTGGCGTCGAACGATTACCCCAAGTCGATCGCCTTCTACAGCGAGGTGGTCGGCGCGCGCGCCGACACCGTCATCGACAACACCGGCATGGAGAATCCGCCGAGTGGCCCACTTCGCTACTCGCAGTTGTTCTTCGGCGAGAGCGCCTACGGCGGGATCATGGACGCGAACGGGATGTTCGGAGACGCACCGTCGTTCTGGCAGATCTACATCTGCGTCGACGACGTCGCCGCGACGGTGGCGCTGACCGAGAAGCTCGGCGGGGAGGTGGTGATGCCGGGTGAGGACACCCCGTACGGCACCCTGGCCGTGATCAAGGATCCGCTGGGTGCGTTGATCTGCCTGGGGCATCCGCCGGCCGGGATGTAGGGCGTATTCGCGCGGGTCGTCTCGGCTCGCGCGGGTCCAGTTCATCGGCGCGGTCTTTGCAATGACCGCGCGAGTGAGCAGGAGCCGCGTGAACAGCGAGGACCCGCGCGAACCTACACCCCCGCGTTCGCGTCGGCCTTCTTCTTGAGTTCCAGCGCGATGTCGATGAGCTGATCCTCTTGCCCACCAACGAGTTTGCGGTTTCCGGCCTCGATGAGGATGTCGGCGGCGGAGACGCCGTAGCGTTCGGCGTGGTTCTCGGCGTGCTTGAGGAAGCTGGAGTAACAACCGGCGTAACCCATCATCATCGACGGGCGGTCGACGAGGCATTCCGACGGCATCACCGGGCGGACGACGTCCTGGGCGGCGTCGGCGATCTTCATGAAGTCGATGCCGGTGGTGATGCCGAGTTTGTCGCAGACGCCGACGAAGGCCTCGGTGGGGGTGTTGCCCGCACCGGCGCCGAAGCGGCGGATGGAACCGTCGATCTGCTGGGCACCCGCGCGGACCGCGTTGATCGAATTGGCCACGGCGATATCGAGATTCTCGTGTCCGTGGAAGCCGATCTGGGCGTCGTCGCCGAGTTCGGCACGCACCGCCGCGACGCGGTCGGTGACGTCTTCGAGGACCAGCGCTCCGGCCGAGTCGACGACGTAGACGCATTGGCATCCGGCATCGGCCATGATGCGGGCCTGCTTGGCGATGACCTCCGGCGGCTGACTGTGACTCATCATCAGGAAGCCGACGGTTTCCAGGCCGAGGTCGCGGGCCAGGCCGAAGTGCTGGATGGAGACGTCGGCCTCGGTGCAGTGGGTGGCGATGCGGCAGATCTGACCGCCGTTGTCCTGCGCGGCGCGGATGTCGTCCTTGGTGCCGAGCCCGGGCAGCATCAGGAAGGCGATCTTGGCGCGTTTGGCGGTGTCCGCTGCGGCCGCAATCAGTTGCTGCTCCGGGGTTTTGGAGAACCCGTAGTTGAACGACGAGCCACCGAGCCCGTCGCCGTGGGTCACCTCGATGACCGGCACACCCGCGTCGTCGAGGGCGCCGACGATCGCGCGGACCTCCTCCTCGGTGAACTGATGCCGCTTGTGATGGCTGCCGTCGCGCAACGACGAGTCGGTGATGCGGATGTCGAGGGTGTCGGAGTACTTGCGGGCGTTCGCCATCAGCTCCGGATGCGTGGTGGTCATGCCGAGACTCCCAACTTGGTCTTCGCGATCTCCTCGCCGACCTTGGTGGCGGCGGCGGTCATGATGTCGAGGTTGCCGGCGTACGGCGGCAGGAAGTCTCCGGCACCCTCGACCTCGACGAAGATCGAGACGCGGGCGTGACCACCGTTGATGATGCTGGGCGGGTCGAACTGCGGGTCCTGCAGCAGCCGGTAGCCCGGCACGTACTGCTGGATCTCCTTCTCCCGCTTGTGGATCGACTCGGCGACGGCATCCGTGTCGGCGTCGGCGGGGATGGCGCAGAAGATGGTGTCGCGCATGATCATCGGCGGATCGGCCGGGTTGAGGATGATGATGGCCTTGCCGCGGTCGGCGCCGCCGATGGTCTCGATACCCTTCGACGTGGTGCGGGTGAACTCGTCGATGTTGGCGCGCGTACCCGGTCCGGCCGACACCGACGCGACGGATGCAACGATCTCCGCATAGGGCACGGGCACAACCGAACTCACCGCGTGCACCATCGGTATGGTGGCCTGCCCACCGCAGGTGATCATGTTGGTGTTGGGGGCGTCGAGGTGTTCGCGCAGATTCGCCGGCGGCACCACCGCGGGACCGACGGCGGCCGGGGTGAGGTCGACGGCGGTGATGCCGGCCGCCTCGTACTTCGGCGCGTACTCACGGTGCACATACGCCGAGGTGGCCTCGAAGATCAGGTCGGGTTTGTCCGACGAGCCGAGGAGTTCGTCGGCGCCGCCGCTCATGGTGATGAGGCCGCGGTCGGCGGCACGTTTCATCCCTTCGGAGTCGGCGTCGATGCCGACCATCCATCGCGGTTCGATCACCTCGGATCGCTCCAGTTTGTACATCAGGTCGGTGCCGATGTTGCCCGACCCGACGATCGCTGCGGTCAGCTTCGCCACGGGGTGATCTCCTCTTGTCTCACGTGAAATCCAATGTCACCGAGCCGAGCCCGGCGAATTCGGCGACGACGTGGTCGCCCGGTCCGACGTCGAAGGCGCGCGTCGCGGTGCCCGGCAGGATCAGGTCGCCCTTGCGTAGTCGCACCCCGAAACTCTCCACCTTGCGGGCGAGCCAGCTCACCGCATTCAGCGGATGACCCAGTACCGCAGACGAATTGCCCTTCGCGACGATCTCGCCGTTGCGATGCAGCACGGCGTCGATGTCGCCGGTGTCGATCTCGCTGATCGACACACGCTGCTCCCCCAGAATCCACCCGCACGACGACGCGTTGTCGGCGATGGTGTCACACAAGGTGATCTTCCAGTCCTTGATCCGCGAGTCGATCAGTTCGATCGACGGCACCACCCATTCGACCGCATCGATGACGTCGTCGTTGGTGCAGCCGGCGCCCGGCAGGTCCTTGCCGAGGAGGAATCCGACCTCGACCTCCACACGCGGGAAGCACAGCGTCGACGCGTCGATCGGGGTGGATTCGAAGTACTGCATCTCATCGAGCAGGTGCCCGTAGTCGGGTTCGTCGACGTTCATCATCTTCTGCATCGCCTCCGACGCCAGCCCCACCTTGTGGCCGGCGACCGTCGCACCCGCGTCGAGGCGCTTGCGGATGTTGATCAGCTGGATCTCGTAGGCGTCGACGACGTCGAGGTCGGGGTGGGTGTCGGTGGGCCGGTCGATGGCGGTCGCGGTCTTTTCGGCGTTCCAGAGATCAGCCGCGATCTGCTCGCGGACGTGCTGGTCAACGGCCATGTGGCGAACTCCTGGGTCGAGTGAACGTGTTCTAGTTTAGAACATGTTCCACCGATGCGGAACGGCTCGACCCACTGGCGCAGGAAATCTGCAACGTGTTCTAATTTGTGGATAGAACACGTTGCACCGCGGCGCACGAAGGGACATCCATGACCGACACGGCCAAGACAGACCCAGAGACCTACGACGTCATCGTCGTCGGCGCCGGCGCGGCCGGATTGTCCGCGGCCATCACCGCCGCCGCGCAGGGCCTGCGGACCGTCATCATCGAGAAGTCGGCCTACTGGGGCGGGTCGACGTCCCGGTCGGGCGGAGGTGTCTGGATTCCGAACAACTCCGTGCTCAAGCGCGACGGCGTGGACGACACCACGGCCAAGGCACGCGAGTACGTGCACGCCATCATCGGTGAGCACGCCCCTGCGGAGAAGATCGACGCCTACATCGATCGCGGCCCCGAGGCGCTGGACTTCCTGATGGCGCACGCGCCGTTGGACCTCGAGTGGGTCAAGAACTACTCCGACTACTACCCGGAGGCGCCGGGCGGACGGATCGGCGGACGCAGCGTCGAACCCCGGCCCTTCGACGCCCGTGCGCTCGGTGACGATCTGAAGACGCTGCATCCGCAGTACACCAAGGCTCCACTGAACATGGTTGTGCTGCAGTCTGATTACCGCTGGCTCAACACCGGCCTGCGGCATTGGCGGGGCCCGGTGCGGATGGCCAAGGTCGGCAGCCGGTTCTTCTGGGCCCGCTCGCGCGGCAAGAAGCTCATCGCGATGGGCGCCGCGCTGGCCGCCGAGTTGCTTCTCGGCGTCCGCAAGGCCGGTGTGCCACTGCGTCTCTCGACCGGCCTGGTCGATCTGGTGACGGAGAACGACCGGGTGGTCGGGGTGATCGCCGAGCACGAGGGCTCCCGGGTCGAACTGCGCGCCGAGCGGGGCGTGATCCTGGCGTGCGGCGGTTTCGAGCACAACGCCGAGATGCGCAGGAAGTACCAGCGCGATCCGATCGGGTCCGAGTGGACCACCGGTGCGCCGACCAACACCGGCGACGGCATCAACGCCGGTCTCAAGATCGGCGCGGCGGTGTCGCTGATGGACGACTCTTGGTGGGGCCCAACCATTCCCCTGCCCCGCGGGCCGTGGTTCGCGCTCTCCGAGCGCGCGGTACCCGGCACCTTCATGGTCAACGAACGCGGACAACGCTTCATGAACGAGTCACTGCCCTACGTCGAGGCCGTCCACCACATGTACGGCGGCGAGTTCGGTCAGGGCGACGGCGCAGGCGAGAACGTCCCGGCGTGGCTGGTCTTCGACCAGAAATGCCGCAACCGCTACCTGTTCGCCGGAGTCAACGCACGACAACCGCTGCCCAAGAAGTGGTTCACCTCCGGGGTGGTCGTCAAGGCCGACTCCATCGAGGCACTCGCCGAGCAGATGGGTGTGCCCGCCGACTCGTTGCGCGCCACCACCGACCGCTTCAACGGATTCGCCCGCCGCGGCGTCGACGAGGACTTCGGCCGCGGCACAAGCGGATACGACCACTACTACGGAGACATCACCAACAAACCCAACCCCAGCCTCGGAGCGGTCGAGAAGGGGCCGTTCTACGCGGTCAAGATGGTCCCCGGCGACCTCGGCACCAAGGGCGGCATCGACACCGACGCGAACGGCCGGGCGCTACGCGCCGACGGCTCGGTGATCGACGGCCTGTACGCCGCGGGCAACACCAGCGCACCGGTGATGGGCCACACCTACGCCGGTCCCGGCGCCACCATCGGACCGGCCATGGTCTTCGGATACCTCGCCGCACTCGATTGCGCTGGAAAGTAAGGAGATACGATGCCCATCGATCTGTCCGTCGCCCTGGGCGCCGAACTGCCCGAGACCAGCTTCTCGTGGTCGGCCTCCGACATCGCCCTCTATCACCTGGCCGTCGGTGCCGCCGCCGACCCGATGGACACCGCCGGGCTGGCCTACGTCGACGACGTCGCCCCCAAGGTGCTGCCGACGTTCGCCACCGTCGCGGCGTCGTTTCACGCCATCGAGGCACCGAAGGTCAGGTTCCCGGGCATCGACATCGATCTGGCGAAGGTGGTGCACGGAAGTCAGCAGGTGATCGCGCACCGCCCGATCCCCGCCGACGGCAAGGCCACCACCCGGGCGCGGATCGCCGAGATCCAGGACAAGGGATCGGCGGCGGTGATCATCACCGAGAAGGTCACCACCGACTCCGACGGCAACGACCTGTGGACCGAGCGGTCGTCGATCTTCGCCAAGGGCGAGGGCGGCTTCGGTGGCGATCGCGGGACGTCGACGAAACTCACCTACCCCGACCGCGAACCCGATCACCGGCTGACCGCGCCGACGTTGCCCAATCAGGCACTGCTGTACCGGTTGTGCGGCGACCGCAATCCGTTGCACTCGGATCCGGCGTTCGCCGCCCGGGCGGGCTTCCCGCGGCCGATCCTGCACGGATTGTGTACCTACGGGACGGTGTGCCGGACCGTCGTCGACGCCCTCCTCGACGGCGACGTCACCGCGGTGAGCGACTATTCGGCCACCTTCGCCGGGGTCGTCTTCCCCGGCGAGACGCTCGACATCGCGGTCTGGGAGGACTCCGGCCGCTTGCTGATCTCCGCATCGGTCGCCGACCGCGACGGCGCTCCAGCATTGGGCAACGTGGCATTGGGAAACGTGGCATTGGGCAACGTGGCCATCACGTCGGCGAAACCCGCTTCACCGGCCTGATGTGGGGCGATCGGCGGTCCGATGACGGGGCCTGTCCACCTTCGATATCGCACTGACCATACGGACGACGCCGGGCGTCTATTCTGCTCAAGGAAGACCCGTCCCATCCTTGAGGAGAATTGATGAGCGATTCGCTGCAGTCCTTGCTCGACACCAACCGATCGGCCGCCGTCGACGACCTGGTGGGGGTGATCGACTCGCAGGTTTCGGCTCAGAAGGGCATCGGTGGGGCTGCCGTCAAGGCCGCGTACGCCGCCGCACAGAAGGTCAAGCCCGGGATCGTGCGCAAGGCCACCGATCTGATGCTGCCGGACTTCGTCAACGCGCTGACGCCGTTCTGGGATTCGAAGCCCGCCGGAACGGCATTCGGCGATCACCTCGCCGCCAACGCCGACGCCGCGACTGAAGCACTGCTCGCCGTCACCGATGATCAGGTCGAGTCGGCCAAGGCGCCGCTGGTCAAGGCGTACAAGTCGCTGCGGGGCAAGGCGAAGGGATACGTCAGCGACGCCCTACCCGCGGTGGGTGCCGCGGTGGAACGCAACGTCGCATGATCGACGGTCGCGCCGCGTCGACTCGCAACGCGGGTCGGCGGCGCGGCCATGCCGCGCCGTCGCAGTCAGCGCTGTCGCGGACAGGACTGTCGCGATCAGCGCCCGCGCGGTCAGGCTGCGGTCGTCACGATGAGGACGAGCATGCAGACGACCGCGACCAGCGCCGCGAGCATCGCGAGAACGCGCCACACGTGCAGGCGCGGGGTATCGGCGGATCGGGAAGTGTTGACCGGTGCGGCCATGATGTCCCACTTTCAGTTGGCCGGGGCCGGTACCGAGGTGTGGTCACGATCCCCGTGTGTGTGACTTCAGTGATTAATGTGTCACACGTTGCATTTGATGTCGCGTCTTCGGGCCAGCGTGTCGCGTGCGTCACACAGCTGAGCCCCGGAAAATCCACAGGAAGGGCGTGACGATGCGCCGATTCACCTCCATCGATCTGCGATCGGCATGGCTCATCCTGATCTCATGCGCGGCCGTCAGCATGGTCGTGGCCGCCATGGCCGCCCTCAACACGGCCCTCGCCGACATCGCCATCGACATCAACGCCGACACCGGACAGATGACGTGGATCGCCGACGGATACACCCTGGCTCTGGCCGCGCTCCTGCTGCCCGCCGGCGCCATCGGCGACCGCCTGGGCCGGCGCGAATTGCTGATCGCGGGTCTGATCGTGTTCGCGATCGGTTCCCTCGCGGCCATCTGGACCACCGATCCGACCCAACTGATCATCACCCGATGTGTGGCCGGTGCCGGCGCCGCGTTCATCATGCCGACGACGTTGTCGTTGATCACCTCGGGCGTGCCGGAGGACAAACGCAGCATCGGCATCAGCATCTGGGCCGCCGTCGCCGGCGCCGGCGCCATCGCCGGATTCCTGGTGTCCGGGGTCCTGCTGAAGTTCTTCTCGTGGCATTCGATCTTCATCACGTTCGCGGCGTCGGCGGTGCTCACCGCGCTGGTGTGCCTGACGATCGGCACCTCCAAGGACTCCGAGCCGAAACCGTTCGACTATCTGGGCACGCTGGTCTCGATCCTGGCGGTCACCGGCATCGTGTTCGGATTGCTCGAGGCACCCCATCGTGGCTGGGATGACGCGCTCGTCCTGATCACGTTGATCGGCGGCATCGTCCTCGTCGCAGTGTTCTGCCTCATCGAGCTGCGCGGGTCACGCCAGCTCCTCGACGTCCGGCTGTTCACCAACCGCGCCTTCGGTTCCGGCGCATTGTCGGTGGCATTGCAATTCTTCGCCTCCTTCGGCGCGTTCTACCTTCTGCTGCAACGACTGCAGCTGGTGTTCGGCTACACCCCGCTCCAGTCGGCCTTCGCCCTGATGCCCATGGTGGCCGGAGTGAGCATCTTCGCACTCATCGGCAATTGGCTTGCGGTGCGCTATCATTCGCTGCGCTTCGTCTTGGCCGGCGGAATTCTGATCTCCGGGCTCGGCTTCATCCTCATCGGCACCATCGACTACGACACGTACTGGGTGCTGGCGGCGATGCTGTTCTGCACCTCCGTGGGTATCGGCCTGGCGACCGCACCGTCGACGACGGCCATCATGTCCAACACCCCGCTGGACAATCAGGGCGTGGGTTCGGCGGTGAACGACACCGCTCGCGAGATCGGCGCCGCCATCGGCATCGCCATCTCGGGAAGCCTGCTGGCGGCGGGCTATTCGGATCGCATCGGGTCGACCGCAGCACTGGCGCGTGATCAGCTCACCGCCGCCGGACAGCCACAGGCCGCCGCCGAAGCCGGCGAACGGATCTCCCGGTCACTCGCCGAGGCCACCGAGGTCGCCTCCAGACTGCCCGGAGAACTCGGTGCCCGGATCCTGCAGGGCGCGAAAGACGCGTTCATCGAACCGATGAACATGGCGTGTCTGGTGTTGGGGATCGTGCTGGTGGTCGGTGGCGTGGCGCTGGGATTCCTCGCCCCGCGTCGTGTGGTCGCACTCCATCACGACGGTCAACCCGAGTCCGGGGTCAACGAATTCGGCTGGTCCGGTGAGTCCGACGACGACCCTGTTTCGAACGACAACGCAGCGAGCGGGCCGACCGCGAACGAGCCTGCTGCCGACGGCCGCGACTCGAATGACCCCGTGGCGTCCGAGTCCGATTCCGTCTGATTCAACTAGGCTCTCGTCGTGCTCGATTCCCAGAGTGTCCTGGGCACCATCCTGGCTGCCTGCTGCCTGTTCGGTGTGGTCGGCGTTGCCGTATCGGCGCGCCGGATGAGTCCGGCCGTGGTGGCGGTCCCCGCCGCCGTCGTGCTGGTCGTGCTGGGTGTGGTCTCGTGGTCGCAAGCCGGGGACGAACTCTCGTTCATCGGACCCACCATCGGCTTCCTCGCGGCCATGTTCGTCGTCGCCGAGGTGTGCGCCCAGGAAGGCGTATTCGCCTGGATCGGTTCGGTTCTCGCGCGGGTCAGTCGAGGGTCACCGCAACGTCTGCTCGGACTGGTGTTCGTCGCCGCGGCAGTGACCACCGCGGTGCTGTCCATCGATACCACCATCGTGCTGCTGACACCGGTCGCCGTCGCCACCGCGCGTCGCATCGGGGCGAAGGTCGCACCGGCGGGCGCGGCCACGGCACACCTGGCCAACAGCGCGTCGACGCTGCTTCCGGTGTCGAATCTGACCAACCTGCTGGCCTTTTCGGCAACGGGCCTCGGATTCCTCACCTTCGCCGGATTGATGGTCGGTCCGTGGGTCGTGGCCATCGTCGTCGAATACGTGCTATTCCGTTGGTTTTTCGCGAGTGAGTTGCGGTCGGTGCGCGACGAGGCGACTTCGGATGGCCCCGCTCCGACCGCCCCCGCGGTGAGCCGCCCGGCACCTGTGCTGACCCTGGTGTTGCTCGGCCTGCTTCTCGTCGGATTCGTGGTGGCCGAACCGCTGGGTGTGCCGCTGTCGGTCGTCGCCGCGATCGGAGCGGTGGTGATGCTCATCGCTCCCCTGCGACGTGCTCCGCTGCCGACGGTCATCCGCGCCGGGCGCGCACTGAACGTGCCGTTCCTGGCGTTCGTCGCCGCGTTGGGCATCATCATCCTGCCGATACGGCTTGGCCCCGTGGGCGATTGGGTCACCACACTCATCCCGTCCGGCGAGGGGCTCCTCGCTCTGCTGGCCGTCGCGGCGCTGGCGGCGGTGGTGGCCAATCTGCTCAACAATCTGCCCGCCACACTCCTGCTCATCCCGCTCGTCGCGCACGAGCCGGGACTGGCGCTCGCCATGCTGCTCGGGGTCAACATCGGCCCGAATCTCGCCTACTTCGGCTCCCTGGCCAATCTGCTGTGGCGAGATGTGATGCGGCGCAACACCACTCCTCCGCCGACGCGGCGCTACCTCCTGCTGGGGGCGCTCACCGTCCCACCCACCCTGATCGCCGCCGTCGTCGCCCTATGGGTGGGGCTTCAGGTCGGCTGATCGGGGCTTGATCCGGGCTTGATCCTCCAGGCGTGCTCTGCGTTGACAGCGCTCTCGATTCCGTTGACAGCGCTCTCCAGTTCACTGACAGCGCTTGCCATCCCGTTGACAGCGCTCAGGTTCGTCGGCGCAGTAGTTGTCAACGTGGGTACTTTCCAGCGCACGCTGCGGAGGTCTCGACTCGCCGCTCGCCCTGGGGGCTCGCGACGGCTCGACCAACGGGTTGGCGAGCGCCGTCAACGTGGGCGAAGGCGCCGTCAACGGGTGACAGAGCGCTGTCAGCGTGGACACTTTCCAGCGCATCCTGCGGAGGTCTCGACTCGCCGCTCGCCCTGGGGGGGCTCGCGACGGCTCGACCAGCAACGAAAGAGCGCTGCGAACGTTCCCGGGTCAGGCCGGGGCCGGCTCCGCACCCGCGGTGGCCGCGGCGTTCTTCGCCCACCGGTAGTCGGCCTTGCCTGCGGGCGTGCGCTTGACCTCGTCGACGAAGACGACGGTGCGCGGAACCTTGTAGCCGGCAAGCGATTCGCGGCAATGTGCCTGTATCTCTTCGAGGCTCGGTTCGGTGGCGCCGTCGGCGACGCGGGCCACCGCGGCCACGCGCTGCCCGTAGCGTTCGTCGGGCACCGGGACCACCAGTGCGTCGCCGATGGCCGGATGCGCGTGGAGTACCGCCTCGACCTCCTCCGCGTACACCTTCTCGCCGCCGGTGTTGATGCATTGGGAACCGCGGCCCAGGAAGACGATGGAACCATCGGCCTCGACGGTGCCCATGTCACCGAGGATCGAGATCCGCCGACCGTCGGGCAGGGTCGGGAAGGTTCGGGCGCTCTTCTCCTCGTCCTTGTAGTACCCGAGTGGCACATTGCCGATACGCGCGATGTACCCGACATCGCCCGAGCCAGGCTCGATCTGACGATGCCGCTCGTCGACCACCATCATCTTGTCGGTCGGCGGCACCCGGAGATTCCCGTTGTCGTCCATCAGGATCTCGCCGTCATTGCCCGATTCGGAGGCACCGAAGTTGTCGCGCAGGATGAGATCCGGCTTGATGGCGGCGAACCGCTCCCGATTGTGATGTGACCAGATGGCGCCGCCGGAGGTCACCGAGAACAGGGTCGAGTAGTCGACCTCGTCCTTGCGGCGTTCCATCTCCTCCGCGAGCGGCATACCCATCGCGTCACCGACGATGAGGATGATCTGGATTCCCTCGTCCTCGATGCCCTGCACGATCGCCGCCGGGTCGAAGTCGCGCATCAAGACCAGCCGCCCACCCAGGGTGAGGAAGGTGAACAGCGAGTACGACGCCGCGCCGTGCATGAGCGGCGCGGCGATGTTGAAGGCGATCGACCCGAATTCCTGGACAGCAGTTCCCAGTTCGGCGAGATCCTTGCGAGCCTCACCGTACGGGTTGCCGCCGGAGATCGGCTTGCGGAAGAAGTCGTCGTGACGCCACATGACACCCTTCGGATAGCCGGTGGTGCCGCCGGTGTAGAGCAGATACAGTTCGTCGCCGGTACGCGGCTCGAAATCGCGTTCCTCGGAGGCGTTCTCCTCGTCGGCGAAGGACACCACCGCAACCTCGCGGCCGTCGGGAAGCGCGGCGGCCGCCTCGGCCAGCTCCGTCTCGATCGGTCCGATCACGAAAACGGTGCGCACCAAGGGCAGGTCGCCGAGCAGCGCCGCGACGCTACGCTGATGTTCGGGGAGTTCGACGATGATCCCCCGTGAGTCCGAATTGTCGAAGATGTAGCGCAACTCGGTGTTGGTGTAGCGGTAGTTGACGTTGACCGGCACCGCTCGGATCTTGAGCAGTCCCAGCAGGCTCGTCACGTGCTCCACACTGTTCTTGAGGAACAGTGCCACCTGATCATTCGCCTCGATTCCGTTGTCCCGCAGCAGATGCGCGACTCTCGTGGCGAGTCGGTCGAGTTCGGCGTAGCTGATCTGCCGTCCGTCGTAGCTCAGTGCGATGCGGTCGGGCACCGAGTCGGCGACGGTCTCGAACACGTCGGCCAGGTTGAACTTGTGGGGCGCGTCCTGCGTGGTCACTGTCGAACTCCTTTGGGCTGATGATTGTCCGTACCCGAATGTCATTGCGCGGCAAGCACCAGGCCGCTGGTGGGGACTCCCGTCCCGGCGGTGACGATGACGCGTTGCGCATCGCTCACCTGGTTGACCGAGGTCCCGCGGATCTGGCGCACGCCCTCGGCGATGCCGTTCATCCCGTGGATGTAGGCCTCGCCGAGTTGCCCGCCGTGTGTGTTCAACGGCAGACGACCGCCGACCTCGAGCGCACCGGGTTCGGCGACGAAGTCCTTCGCCTCTCCCCGACCACAGAATCCCAGCTCCTCCAACTGCATCAGCGTGTAGGGGGTGAAGTGATCGTAGAGAATCCCGACGTCCATGTCGTCCGGCCGCAGCCCGGACTGCTTCCACAGTTGCCGACCCACCAGGCCCATCTCGGGCAGCGCGGCGAGGTCATCACGGTAATAGCTGGTCATGATGAACTGGTCGTCGGCACTTCCGGCGGCCGCACCCACGATCACCGCCGGCGGATGCGGCAGGTCCTTCGCACGCTCGGCCGAGGCCACGACGATGGCGACGCCACCGTCGGACTCCTGACAGCAGTCGAGCAGATGGAGCGGCTCGGCGATGTAGCGCGATTTCTGGTGATCTTGCAGGGTGATCGGCTTACCGAAGAAGAAGGCGTTCGGATTGACCGCCGCATGCTTGCGGTCGGCAACGGCCACCCGGCCGAAATCCTCACTGGTGGCGCCGTAGTCGTGCATATACCGCTGCGCCACCATCGCGACGAAGGCCGCCGGAGTCGACAGTCCGTGCGGGTAGGAGAAGGCGTTGTCGGTACCCGACGAGTTCTCCTGGTTCGCGACGGCCGAATTCACCTGTCCGAAACGTAGTCCCGACCGTTCGTTGAATGCCCGGTAGGCGACGACGACGTCGGCGACGCCGGTGGCCACCGCCATCGCGGCCTGCTGGACGGTGGCGCACGCCGCACCGCCGCCGTAGTGGATGCGCGAGAAGTACGTCATCTCACGGATTCCCACCGCACGCGCCACCGCGATCTCGGCGTTGGTGTCCATCGTGAACGACACGAGACCGTCGACGTCTGCCGGGGTGAGGCCGGCGTCGGCGATCGCCGCGGAGACCGCTTCGGCGGCCAGTCGCAGTTCACTGCGCCCGGAGTCCTTGGAGAACTCGGTGGCCCCGATACCGACGATCGCGGCCGCCCCGGAGAGGGTTCCCATCAGTTCTCCCCCGCCCTGTTGCCGCCGACCGCGTGACCGAGTCCGACGACCACCGTCGAGATCACATGCTTGCCCAGCGAATTCGTTCCCACCACCGACACCGTGACCTCATCCCCGTCACGCGCGGTCACCTCGCCGGTGAACGTCACCGAATCGTAGGCGTACCACGGCACACCGAGTTTCAGTCTGATCGAACGCACGCGCGCCGACGGTCCGGCCCAGTCGGTGACGAACCTCTCCACGAGGCCGGTGTCGGTGAGGATGTTGACGAATATGTCCTTCGAGCCCTTGGCCTGCGCCAGATCCCGATCGTGATGCACATCCTGGAAGTCACGCGTGGCCAACGCCGTCGCCACCACGAATGTCGGTGTCGCCTCAATGGTCAACGCGGGCAACGTCTGACCGACCTCGACGGTTGGTACCGCCTCGAGGGTCATGCGCTCACCTCCTTCTGACGCGGCTGCCAGGCATACAGCGTCCACGCCGGTGTACCGGCATCGTCGTCGGCCGGGAAGTCGAGATAGGTTGCCTCGACCGGCATTCCGATGTGCACCTGCTCCGGGTCCACACCACGGAGCTCACCGAGCATCCGCACACCCTCCTCGAGTTCGACGAGGGCGACCACGAACGGCAGCCCCCGTCCGGGCACCTTGGGGGCACGGTGCACGACGTAGCTGAAGACGGTGCCGCGGCCACTCGCGACCACGTAGTCGGTGGCCGGCACGATGCCGTCGGCGCCACGGGGCTTCCACGTCGCCGGTATCGGCGGGTGACGCAACGTACCGTCCTCGACGGCCTGGATGCGCAACTCGTGGGCGGCGATGCCCTCCCAGAAGAAGGCGGTGTCCCGGGAAACACCGGGCCGCAACATCGTCGATGGATCGAGGTCATCGAACGAGGCGCCGGCCGGCGGCTCGGCGGGCGGCGCGGTGGCTCCCGCGCCGGGCGGCCGGAACTTCAGGATCCGGAAATCCATCTCGGCGACCACCTCGTCGCCCACCGACCAGGTGTTGCGGGTGGTGAAGAACCACCCCTCGCCCAGCGCGGTGTTCTTGGGACCGACGACGTCGACGAGTTCGGCGGAGATCGCGACCTGCTCACCGACCTCGACGTAGCGGTGATAGGTGGTGTCGCAGTTGGTGGCGACGACGGAGGTGTAGCCGGCCTCGTCGAAGAGTTCGGTGGCGCGGCCGAGCGGATCGTCGGCGGCCCGCGAACCGTGGAGGCCGCGCATCGTCCACACCTGCGCCATCGCCGGCGGGGCGACCACTCCCGGATGGCCGGCGGCCCGCGCGGAGGCGGCGTCGGTGTAGATGGGGTTGGTGTCGCCGATCGCCTCGACCCAGTTGTTGATCATCGGCTGATTCACCGGGTCCCGGCCCGCCACCGGCGCGCTGGGGCCGTCGCCCTTGATCTGCCGGGCGGCCGACTCGATGGCGTCGATCAGCGTCTGCGATCCGGTCATCGTTTGGCCCTCGGCAATCCGAGTCCGGCGGTGCCGATCATGTCACGCATCACCTCGTTGACGCCTCCCCCGAAGGTGATGACCACGTTGCGTTTCTGCTGCACGTCGAGCCAATCGACCAACTCGGCGGTCTGCGGATCGGTGAAATCGCCGTAGCGGCCGATGATCTCGTCGATCATCCGCCCCACCTTCTGAAGTCGTTCGGTGGCGAAGACCTTGGTGGCCGCGGCGTCGGCCATGGAGATGGCTTCGCCGGTGGAGGCCACCTGCCAGTTGAGCAACTCGTTGATACGCGCGTAGGCGTCGATCTCCGCGAGCGCGCGACGCACGTCGGGATGTTTGGCGATCACCGTGCCGTCCGGTCCGGGACGTGCAGCCCAGGCACGCACCCGCGCCGCGAGGCCGTCGATGCGGCCGGCCGGACCCAGCATCACCCGTTCGTGATTGAGCTGAGTGGTGATCAGCTTCCAGCCGTCCCCCTCCTCACCGACCCGCATCGACAGTGGCACACGCACATCGCTGTAGTAGGTGGCGTTCACGTGGTGCGCGCCGTCGGCGGTGATGATCGGCGTCCAGGAGTATCCGGGGTCACGGGTGTCGACGATGAGGATCGAGATGCCCTTGTGTTTGGGGGCGTGCCGATCGGTGCGCACCGCGAGCCAGATGAAATCCGCGTCGTGTCCGCCGGTGGTGAAGATCTTCTGCCCGTTGACGATGTACTCATCGCCCTCGCGGACGGCGCTCGTGGTCAGCGAGGCGAGGTCGGTGCCCGCGTCGGGTTCGGTGTAGCCGATCGCGAAATGCACCTCGCCGGAAAGGATCTTGGGCAGGAACCGATCCTTCTGCTCCGCCGTGCCGTGGGCCTGAAGCGTCGGGCCGACGGTCTGCAAGGTCACCGCCGGGAGCGGGACATCGGCGCGGACGGCCTCATTGGTGAAGATCTGTTGTTCGATCTCACCGAATCCCTTGCCGCCGAACTCCTTCGGCCAGCCGACGCCGAGCCAACCGTCGGCGCCCATCTGCCGCACGATCTTGCGGTAGGTCCGACCATGCCGTTCGGTGAGCATCGTCGTCGCATCCTCGGGGCCGATGAGGTCGGCGAAGTACTCGCGTACCTGCGCCTTCAACGCCCGCTGATCCGGCGTGAGATCGATGAACATCAGTGCGCTCCTACCGATTCCGACAGCCCGGCCAGCTCGTCGAGACGAGCGTCGGTGCCGCCGACGAGCCGGGCGAGATCCTTGGCGATCGAAAAGTAGCGGTGCAGCGGGTAGGTGACGTCGACACCGATACCGCCGTGCAGGTGGGTCATGGTGCGCAGCGTCGCCGGCACCTCTGCGGCCATCCAGTACGTTCCAATACCCAGATCATGCTCGGCGTCCAGCCCTTCGGACAGTCGCCACGCCGCCGCCGTCGCCGCCAGAGACAGGGCCCGGCCGACGACGTAGATGTCGGCGAGTTGCTGGCCCACCGCCTGGAACAGCGCGATCGGTTTGCCGAACTGTTCACGTTCGGTCACGTGTCGCGCGGTGAGCGTGGTCGCCCCGGCCACCAGTCCATCGGCGTAGGTACACAAGGACATCCGGTAGAGGTCGCGCAGGACGCCGAGGTCGGCGGTGAGTACGTCGGCATCGGCGACGGGAACATCGTCGAATCGGATCGTGTACTCACCCCAACCGCTCGACGACGGGGTGCGCCGCATGCTGATTCCCGGCGCATCCGATCGCACGGCGAGAACCCCGATATCGGTGCCGACGAGCAGCGCGGTCGAGCCCTCGGCATGCAGCACACCGGATTTCACGCCGACGAGGCGACCGTCACGAACGGTGGTCTGCGGGGTGGAGGTGAGCGCGTCACCCGGTTCCCCCAGCGCGACCGCATGCCAGGCACCCTCGGCCAGCGTCCCGGCCCACCGCCGTCGCAGGCCGTCGGCGGTTCCGGGGTCGACGGCCCGCAACACGAGCGCCGAGGTCACCGAGCCGAGAACGGGCACGACGGCCGCCGCCGCGCCGAGCCGGCGGAGCAGCGGGGCCACCGCGGTGACCCCGAGATCGTCGCCACCCAGTGATTCGGGGAGTGCGAGCGCGTTGAGTCCGGCATCGGCCATCTCGGCCCACAGCGCGTCGTCGAGCCCACCGACGCCGTCCTGGTCACCAGCGCGCAGTCCACGCCCGAACTTCGTCTCCCAGCGGGTCTCGTGCCGGGAGAGTACGTCGTCGGCGACGTCACCGACCGCGACCGCTTCCGCGTCGAGGGCAAAGTCCACCCCGGTGCCTCCTGTTCAAAAAGTAGAACCTGTTCTAGTTGTATCAGACGGGAGCGTCAGGAGCGGGGTAGTCCGAGAATCCGCTCAGCGGCCGCGGTCCGCAGGATCTGGGTGGTTCCGCCGGCGATCGACAGGCACCGGTTCTGCAACAACAGCTCCGACGCGTCAGTCGCCGCGACGGCGTCGACACCGAGCAGGTCGACGGCGAGTTCCGGCACCGACTGACGATGGGCGACGCCGATCAGCTTGCGCACACTCGACAGCGCCCCCGGGTCGTGTCCGGCCAGGCGTCGCGTGACCGCCCGGGCATCGAGGACGCGGCCGATGTGGGCGTCGGCGACGAGTCGTCCCAGCCCGGACATCTCGGCGTCGGTCAGCGGCCGGGACATCTGCGCGATCTGCCGGAGCAGCGCATCCATCTCCTTGCCCAGACCCGACCCGCCCATCGCGACACGCTCATTCGCCAGGGTCGTGCGGGCCAACCGCCATCCGCCGTTGACCTCACCGACCACACAGTCGTCGGGCACGAACACATCGTCGAGGAAGACCTCGTTGAAGTTGGCCCGTCCGGTGAGTTCGCGCAGCGGCCGGATGTCGATGCCGGCGGCGGCCATATCCACCAGAAAGTAGGTGATGCCCTTGTGTTTCGGCGCGTCGGCGTCGGTGCGGGCCAGACAGATCCCCCACTGCGCGTTGTGGGCCTGCGAGGTCCAGATCTTCTGCCCGGACAACCGCCAGCCCCCGTCGACCCGGGTCGCCCGGGTACGCAGCGCGGCCAGGTCGGAACCGGCCTCGGGTTCACTGAACAGCTGGCACCACACGATGTCCCCGTGCAGCGTCGGCGCCACGAACCGCTCGCGCTGCGCGTCGGTGCCGTGTTCGAGGATCGTCGGAATGGCCCACGCCCCGATGACCAGATCCGGCCGGATCACCGCGGCGCGGTCGAACTCGGCGTCGATGAGCAGCTGCAACGCCGGGTCGGCACCGATCCCGTGTGGGGCGGGCCAGTGCGGCATGAGGTAGCCGGCATCGGCCAGCAACCGGCGTTGCCCGGATTCGTCTGTCGCCGCGACCTTTTCGGCCACGTCACGAACCTCGTCACGACGGTGCTCGACCGCCGACAGATCGATCTCGAAGTCGCGTCGGTCACCCCGCAGGCCCCGCCGGGCGAGCTCGGCGCGGGCCGGGTGCCCCTGTCCCAGCAGGGCGCGGGCGACCATCGCCGAGCGCAGGTACAGGTGGGCGTCGTGTTCGAAGGTGAAGCCGATGCCACCGAGGATCTGGATGCAGTCCTTGGTCACCGCGACGGGCAGGTCGGCGACGAGGATCTCGGCGGCGAGTCTGCTCAACTCGAGTTGCTCGCGGGCCCGCTCGCCGGCTGCATCGTCGGGTGCGGCCGCCATGGCGTCGTCGACGGCGCGCGCGAGATCCCACGCCGCCGCTTCGACTTGCTCTGTGCGACACAGCATGTCGGCGCAGATGTGTTTGACGGCCTGGAAGGACCCGATCGGCGCACCGAATTGAGTGCGCACCGTGGCGTAGTCGACCGCGGTCGTCAGGGCCCACCGGCACACGCCGCTCTGGTATGCGGTGCGAGCCGCACTCAGCACGCCGGCGATCACCGGGCCGCCGCCGCAGTCGATCAGGTCGTCGGGGCCGACGCCACCGATGCGCACGCGGGCGGTCGGGGCGGCACCGTCGACCGGCGTCTCGACGTCCACCACCCGCTTCCCGACACCGGGTGGGATGACCCACCAGGAACCGGGCATCGTCCCCGTCACCGCCGGAAGCAGGATTGCGGCGCCGTCGACGTAGCCGGGCACCACGCCGAGGTCGACTTCGCCATCGCCGACCGTGAACGCCTCGATGTGCGCTCGCGCCGGAACGACGCCCGGCGTCGCGCCCGCGATCACGGATTCGAGCAGCGCGGCTGCGCGGGGATCGTCGGCGCGGGTCAGCGCGAGCGCGGTCGCGACGGTCTCGGCGATCGGACAGGGTACCAGCGACCGGCCGCAGCGTTCGACCATCGCGGCGACGTCGGCGCAGGACGCGCCCAAGCCGCCGTGCGATTCTGGGACAATGGCCGACACGACACCGAAGTCGGCGAGTTGGGCGAATAGCTCGCCCACCTGATCGTCGGGTTTGTCCAGGTGCGCACGGGCGATATCGGTGGTGCCGACCTTCGCGGCCCAGGCCGCGATGGCCTCGCAGACGGCGATCTGTTCGGGGGACGTGGCGAGTGTCACGGGAATCCTCTGTGCCGATTAGGTGACCAAGAACTAGAACCTGTTCTAATATGCCATGAGTACTGTACGCGCGGTAGCCATCCCGCCATCAGTCCGCCGACCACCGACGTGAGGAAGCCCGAGAGCACATGGCCGCATCTGACAATGCCGTGACGGTTCCGGAATCCGGCACCGCAGACACGGGTTCCCCCACCGAGAGCGGATCGGCCGCCCAGCGAGACCGGCGTCGCCGCATCCTCGACGCCACCCTGGCATTGGCATCCAAGGGCGGCTACGATGCGGTGCAGATGCGGACGGTCGCGGAGAAGGCCGACGTCGCCGTCGGCACCCTCTACCGCTACTTCCCGTCCAAGGTGCACCTGCTGGTGACGTCGTTGGCACGCGAGTTGGCCCGCGTCGAATCGCGCGTCGACCGGTCACAGTTGCGCGGCGACAACGCCATCGAGCGTCTCCGCCACGTGCTGGACATGATCACCTTCGCGATGCAACGCGACCCGCTGCTCACCGAGGCGATGACGCGGGCATTCATGTTCGCCGACGCGTCGGCGACCGCCGAAGTCGACCAGGTCGCCTCGATCATCGATCGACTCCTCGCCAACGCGATCGTCGACGAGGGCGAACCGACCGAGGAAGATCTCGCGATCGCCCGCGTGCTCGCCGATGTGTGGATGTCGAATCTCGTGCAGTGGCTGACCCGACGCGCGTCGGCGACCGACGTCACCAACCGGCTCGAACTGACCGTCCGCCTGCTCCTGAAGGATCGGGTGAGTGCCTCGTGAAAACGCGGCTGACCTGCCCCTGCGGCGACATGCTGCGCGGCGCGGACGAAGACGAACTGGTCGAGATCGTGCGTAAGCATCTGGCGGAGAACCATCCCGGGCACGAATACTCGCGCAACGAGATCCTGTTCATGGCGTACTGATCTGCGGCGTACTGATACTTGCGGCGCCTGGCCGGCCCAATCGCGACCGGGTGCGCGGCCTATTTCGCCAGATCTGCGGCGATCATCGGCCAGGTGTCGTGCAGATCCTGCTCCCAGTAGGCCCAGGAGTGCGTGCCGACGGGCCGCAATGACACCCGGTTGACGACGCCGAGCTCGTTCATCCGCTGCGCCATCTGCACGGTGCACTGGTTGACCGCGGCCTCGATGACCCCACCCAGCAGAATCTGATTGCCCAGGGTGACCGGGTTTCCGTCGATCAGGGGTGCGTTCAGCTGATCGTTCGGCCCGGGCAGACCCGATCCGCTGGTCATGTAGACCTTGGTGCCCTTGAGCTTGCCGGCGTTGATGTAGGGATCGTTGGCCACCCAGCCGGGTCCGCCGGGGGTGCCCCACATGTTGTTGATGTTGCCGCGGCCGCGGTCGCCGACGACCATCCGGATGTAGGTCATGCCCAGCGGGTCGCTGGTTCGGGCGCAACCGCTGTAGGCCGCGACGGACCGGTACAGGTGCGGGGCGGCGATCGCGAGGTTGAGCACCGACGTACCGGCCATCGAGATGCCGGCGATGGAGTTCTCCCCGGTGGTGTCGAATTCCCTGTCGATCAGCGGGGGCAGTTCCTTGGTCAGGAAGGTCGTCCACTTGTTGCGACCGAGTACCGGGTCGTCCTGCTGCCAGTCGGTGTAGTAGGAGAAGGCGCCACCGATCGGCGTGACGACGTTGACATGCTTGTCGGCGAAGAACTGCGTGTAGCTGGTCTTCGCCGCCCAGGTGGCCGAATCCTCGCCACCGCCGGCGCCGTTGAGGAGATAGAGCGTGGGTGCGGGCTTGCTGGTGTCCTTGGGGCGCAGAATCGTGACCGGGATCAGCTTGTTCATCGACGCCGAGTAGACGATCGCGGTGACCTGCTGAGCGGAGTCGTGCACCAGCGTCTCGATCTTGGAGACGTTCATCGGCGCCGGGTTCGACGGGTTGGTGGGTGACGTACCCGTGGGGTCTGCCGCAGCGACGCCAAGTCCCGTGCCCGTCGCAATCACCATCGCGGTCACCGACGCCACAAGCGTACGAGTGATTCCCTTACGCACCATCAACCCCTTTAGTCACAACAGCCCCAATCCCGGCAAGTTTATCCGGCATGGGTCAGGTCTCGGAAATCGAGACTGCCGTTGTTAGCCAGTTGTGACGATAACCGAGACCGTCTCGCCTCACCGTGCGCGTTCCGTCAACCACTCATGCGCAGACGTGCAAGTAATAGCTCTCGCCGATTCGCAGACTTGTGGCAGCAGTCACATCGCGTTCGCCGAACGGGCGGGCTCACGACAGAAATGGAGAGGTCATGACGGCATTGGACACGACCATCGTCGACAGCGCACTACCCGACGGGGTGCACACCGAGATCCTCATCGGCGGCGCCTGGCGACCGGGCCGAGACGGCGCCACCTTCACCGACCTCAACCCGGCGACCGGCCTGCCACTGGTCGAGGTCGCCGCCGGATCTGCCGAGGACATCGATGACGCGGTGCGTGCCGCCCGGGCTCAGCTCAGCGGCGACTGGGCCGCCGCGCCAGGAGCGGCTCGCGGTGCGATCCTCCATCGCGTCGCCGATCTCATCGAGCGCGACGGCGACCTCCTCGCCCGCCTCGAGGCCCTCGACATCGGCAAGCCGATCGGCCAACCGTCCATGCTGGACATCCCCAACGCCGCCGGCACCTTCCGTCACTTCGCCGGGTGGGCCGACAAGATCACCGGTCAGTCGATCCCGACCGCCGGATACTTCGGACGGCCCACGCACTCCTACACGGTGCGTGAACCGGTCGGTGTGATCGGCGCGATCATCCCGTGGAACACACCGCTCATGATCGCGGCCTGGAAACTCGCACCGGCACTGGCCGCGGGCAACACCCTGGTGGTCAAGCCACCGGAGGACGCACCGCTGTCGATCCTGCATCTGGCATCGCTGTTGATCGAGGCCGGGTTGCCCGACGGTGTGGTCAATGTGGTGCCCGGTCTCGGTGAGGTGGCCGGCGAGGCGCTCGTCGCCCACCCGGACGTCGACAAGATCAGCTTCACCGGCAGCCCTCGCGTCGGACGCCACATCCTGAAGGTGGCGGCCGACACCTTCAAACGCACGACCCTCGAACTCGGTGGCAAGTCACCGCAGATCATCCTGGCCGACGCCGACGTCGAAGCTGCGATCAACGGCGCTGCGATGGGCCTGTTCTTCAACCAGGGCGAGGTGTGCGCCGCCGGAACCCGTGTGCTGGTACACCGTTCGCACTACGACCAGGTGGTCGAGGGTCTCGCGGCCGCCGCCGCTGCTCAGGTGCTCGGCGATCCGTTGGACCCGGCCACCACGATGGGCGCCCTCGTCAACGCCAAGCAACGCGATACGGTGCTCGACTACATCGAGGCCGGGCGCACCGACGGAGCACGACTGGTCGCCGGTGGAGAGCGCGGTGGAGTCGAGGGATTCTTCGTGCAGCCCACCATCTTTGCCGACGCCACCAACGACATGCGTATCGCCCGCGAGGAGATCTTCGGCCCCGTGGGCACGGTGATCCCATTCGACGATGCCGACGAAGCCATCCGCATCGCCAACGACACCGCCTACGGCCTGGCGGCCAGCATCTGGACATCAGATGTGGCCCAGGCCCACTCGCTCGCCGGGCAGGTGCGCGCCGGGGCGGTGTGGGTCAACGGTTGGGCCGCAATCGATCCGGCACTCCCGTGGGGCGGCATGAAGACCAGCGGCGTCGGCCGCGAACTCGGGTGGGCGGGCATCGTCGCCAACACCGAGGAGAAGGTCGTCACCGTCGTCCTGTGAAAGCACAACTCTCCAACCCGTCAACCATCACCAGAAGAGGAAGTCACTCATGAAGACTCAGGCAGCGGTCCTGTGGGAACCCGGTCAGGACTGGAAGATCGAGGAACTAGAACTCGACGCCCCAAAGTACGGCGAAGTGAAAGTGGAACTCGCCGCGTCGGGAATGTGTCACTCCGACGAGCATGTACGCGACGGCAGCGTGCCTGTCGGCATGTACCCCTACATCGGTGGACATGAAGGTGCCGGCGTGGTCACCGAGATCGGGCCGGGCGTCAAGTCCGTCGAGGTCGGCGACCACGTGGCACTGGGCTTCATCCCGGCGTGCGGTCGGTGTCCGTCGTGCGCCAAGGGCATGTCAAGCATCTGCGATCTCGGCGCCAATCTCCTTGCCGGGGTGCAGCTCTCCGACGGAACCGCACGCCACCACGTCAACGGTCAGGACGCGGGCCTCATGTGTCTGCTGGGCACTTTCGCCCCGGTGACGGTGGTCAACGAGGCATCGTGTGTGAAGCTCACCAAGGACATCCCCCTCGATAAGGCCGCCCTCGTCGGCTGCGGCGTCACCACCGGATGGGGCTCGTCGGTGTACGCCGCCGGCGTCTCGGCGGGTGAGACCGTTGTCGTGCTCGGTATGGGTGGAGTGGGTTGCGGTGCAGTACAGGGGGCTTCGCTCGCCGGCGCTCGGCATGTGGTTCTCGTCGATCCCTCCGAGTTCAAGCGTGAACAGGCGAAGATCTTCGGCGCCACGCACGCGGTGGCCACGATCGACGAAGCACTGACGCTCTTGCAGAACATCACCTGGGGACAACTCGCCGACAAGGTCCTCATCACCGTCGACGTGGCGCGCGGCGACCTGGTCGGCCCAGCCATGAGTCTGGTCGCCAAGGGCGGTGTGTGCGTGCAGGTCTCGGTCGGTGACCTCACCGCCACCGACGTCACCATGAGCCTGTTCGACCTGACCGCCATGCGAAAGACCCTCAAGGGCGCCTGGTTCGGCAACGCCAACATCCGCTTCGACATCCCCCACCTGCTGCGGCTGTATATGGAGGGTCAGCTCAAACTCGACGAGATGATCACCCGCACCTACACTCTCGACCAGGTCAACGACGGATACGCGGCAATGCGCAGGGCCGAGAACGTTCGTGGCGTGATCATGTACTGATCCGGCGAGGCGAGTGTCCTCGACCTCGACCCGTCGCCCGTCGGATAGGCCCGCACCTTCATCACTCGGGCCCGGCTCGACCGCACCGCCGGCGAGCCGGGCCCTTGATCCGCTGGTCGAGTCGCCCACCTCGCCGGTCGAGTCTCTACCCGTCGGTCGAACCGTGGCGAACCCCCCGGGCGAGCCGCGAGTCGAGACCTCGCAAGGAAAGTCTGGAACTCCCCACCACCACAACGTTTCTGTGGCAGTGCGGCCCGGTCAGTACCGGTGGGCGGGGCTGGTTCAGGAGGTGTCGAGCCGGTGGTGGAGCCGGGCGGCCAGGACACGTTCGATTCGGCTGTTGCGTGGGTTCATGCCGATGGCGGCCAGTTCCTCGAGCTCACGTTCGACGTCGACGCGGCTGGCACGGATGCCGCCGAGACGGATGAGGCGCTCGCGTGCCCGTCCTTCGGTGGCCGTGTCACTGACGTTGATACGGGTGCGTGAGGCACGTTCCAGCCCGGCAGCAGTGGCAGGGTCGTCGGGATCGTCGGTGATCGGAACACCGTCGCCATCGAAGATGACCAGGTCGATCTTCCCGGTGTTGGTGACACCAGGGTTGTCGGGGTGCTCGTCGCCGGTGGCGTCGGGCCCGTCTCGCTGGTCGGATGGTCGGGGCTCAACCGGATCGGATTGGTCTGCGCCTGAGTCGTATTCGTCGACGGCTGGGCCGGGCTGATTGCAGATGTCGGCATCGTGGTCGTCGTCCTGGTCGATGCGGTCTGCGTTGTCGATCGTCGAGGAGTCGGCGGTCGGAGCCTGATGGTCACTCGAAACACCACGGTCGGAAGGGGTTTCGGCCTTGACGGTCGGTGCCGCGTCCTCGTGTGCGTAGTCGCTGTCAACGTCGGACTCGGCCGGTACATCGTCGTCGATGGTGGCGTCCGCATCGACCGACTCGGCCTGACCACCTGCGTCAGCGTCAGCGTCAGCGGCGTCGGCTTCGACGTCAGCAGTTTCGGCATCGACTACTTCGACATCAACCACGTCGGTGGCGTCGGGTTCGGTTGCGCCGGCACCACGATCGGTGGCGGTGCCGCTGGTGTCATCGCTGTGGTCGCCGTGGATCTGTTCGCGGATCTGGTCGAGCTTCTGCTCGTACAGGGCGGTGATGTCGGGATGGTCGTTGACGATCTTCGGGTTTGCCGGCATGCCGGGTGCGGCGTTGAGTTGCCACCAGCAGCGTCCCGCGAGGGGGCCGTTCTCGTAGATGCCGGTGGTGTACTGGCCGGGGTTGGGGCCGACCATCCGGTTGTGCGGCCCGCACGCGGGGGCGAGGTCGGTGATGTCGGTTTTCCCGCCGTTGGCCCAGTCTTCTTTGGCGTGATGCATTTCCGAGTGGGAGGCGGGTTGCCCGCAGCCGGGGAACGAGCACACCTCGCCACCGGTGCGGGAGAACGACGCGATCCGCTGCTCGGTCGACGCCAACCGTCGGGACCGCCCCAGATACAACGGGAGGTCGATGGCGTCGGAGAACACCGCCAGGAACTGCTGCAGATCGTTGGGATCCTTGATGTCCCCCAACGCACTCAGAAGATCGGGAATCGGAATGGTCGAACCAGAGGCGGTGGTGGCATACCCGGCGCCGGCGAGGAGATCTTGCAGGAAGGTTTTGATGATCAACGCGACCGGCAAACCCCGATGCGTCTTGCCGAGCACGCCTTCTTTCATCGCCGACACCAACAGGACGTGCATGGCATCATGATTGCGTTGCGCTTGGGAACGGTCGTCACGTTTGACCGCCGCCGCGAGTTGGTCGGGGTCGGCGTCGCCGATGGCGCCGGTCGGAGATTCCGCATCTCCAAGATTGTTCATTCCCGGTTTGGCCCAGGCGTCGAGCATGGTGTCCCACAGGGCGCGGGTGATGGGGGGTAGGTGCCCGTTGAGTTTGGCCATTCCATCGACTCGGGACTGGTTGATCCACAGGTTGCGGCGCTGTTGGCGTTCTTTCTCCTCGACCAACTGCCCGTCGGGGTCGAGGTGCGCCAGGATCCGGGCACCCATCTTGGTGATGTCGGACGGGATGTGTTCGGTGGCTTTCTCACCGAGGGTGGCTTCGGCCGCGGCTTTCTTGTCGTGCGGGACGGCGTTCGGGATGTTGTCCAACGCTTCCAACGCCGCCGACAGGTGGGTGTGACCGATCAGGCCCTTCTCATAGGCGGCCGACAGGGTGGGGTATTTCGGTTCCTCGGGTTGTCCGGTCAGTCCGTGGAATCGGGCGGTGGCCTTCATATGAGCGATGCGCATGGTGGGTTGCGCGATCCGCAGATCGAAGTTCAGAAAATTTGACAGGCTGACTTTGCCGACCTTGCGGTGCACACCACGATCCGAGATTTCCAGGATCGCCCGGTCACCTTGGAAGTGAGTCCGCATGGCGATCTGTTCGGAGAGTTTCGCTGCCTCGATGACTTCGGTGTCGGAGCAGGCGGTCATCGGGGTGGTGGCCAGTTCGTCGAGCAACGCGGTGATCTGGTGCATCAGCGCCAGTGGTCGCGACACGAGATTGTCGGTGGTGTCTGTCATGCTGATGTCACCTCCCCCGAGAAGGCCGTTGTGGCGTGTGTGTTCTATTCTAGCCTTTCCCTACATCGCTCGCAAGTATTTTCTATTCACAGGGTGTGGATGGGTGAATGTGTCTGGGGTGGTGTGGTTCCCGGCGTCGGCTTGCGAGGTCTCGACACGGGCTCCGCTAGCGCTCCGCCCGGCTCGACCAACGAAATAGGGGTCTCGGTCTGCAGGACAGAGGCGAGGCGCGAGCGGCGAGATAGAGGCACGGTCTGCAGGATAGAGGCGCGATCGGCGGGATAGAGGGCTTCGCCAGCGAGATGAGGGTGTGCGACCAGCGGGAGTGAGGGGTCTCGACTGGCGGAATCATGGTGCGCGACTGCAGGATGGGTGCGCGACCGGCGTGACGGGGTTTCTCGACCGGCGAGATGAGGGTCTCGACCAGCGGACAGGTCAGTGGACCGACAAGTGGCCGTCGCGGTACTGGCGCGGACTCATCCCGTAGGCACTCTTGAACAACCGAGAGAAGTGCGCGGCATCAACGAGACCGTTTGCTGCACAGATCGATCCGACGCTGCGATGCGCTTGCGCGGGATCGGCGAGGTCTCGCCGGCACCGGTCGAGACGACGCTGCCGGATGAAGCCGGCGACACTGTGTCCGTCGTGTTCGAACAGCTTCTGCAAGTAGCGCAGTGACACATGGTGGTGCGCCGCGACGGCCGACGGCGTCAGATCTGCGTCGCAGAGGTGGCCGTCGATATACGAGCGCGCCGACAGCAGGATCGTTTCGCCCGCACCCAATGACTCATCCGGCGCACAGGCCCGCAGCGCCGCGCTCACCAAATCGGCCACGGCATCGGTCACCAGGGTTTGCCCCACTGTTCCGGAGTCGTCGGGTGACGACGCCCGCAGGGCTATCAGCATCGGGTGCAGTAGCGCACCGACTCCCGACGTGGTCGGAATCGCCCGGGCTGTGGCGTCACGCAACTCTGAATCGCTGATACGCAAAGAATCTCGCGGTAGCACCGCCACCAGCATGTCGAAGGAGCCGGCGAGGGCGAGATCATAACGCTCGCTGGTGTCGTAGACGGCCAGGTCACCGGGACCCAGCGCGGCCTGACGTTCATACTGGGTCACCGTCGACGTGCCCGACATCTGTAACGCGACCTTGATCACGCCCGGATCGGAACGCCGAATGGTGCTAGGAGATCGACGAACATGCGCCGACGATCCCAGCACCTCCGACAATTGCAGGTCACCGAGTGAGCGACTGTTCAGCCCACCCTCGAACGATCCGAATCCGGGAGTGAGTGGCGTCGCATCGAGAGGGACGAACGCCTGCGAGATCGCCTCGCGCCATCCTTCGAAATCCAGCGGCCGGTCGCACATCGTCATCGGGTCACACCACTCTCGTCAAGCCTTCGGCCGGTTGTCCACCAATCGCTTTGCCTTGCCCGTCGACCGCTGAAGGGTACCCGGTTCGGCAATGGCCACATCCACGGTAACGCCGATCCGATCCTTGATGAGCTTCTTCAGCGAATGCGCAGCAGGTTCACGGTGATCGGCGGAGACATCGGGACGATACTCGACATGCACCGTCAGGGTATCCATCCGGCCGGGCCGGTCGAGCACGCACTGGAACTGCGGGGCCAGCGGCGGCAACGTCAGGATGAGTTCCTCGATCTGGGTGGGAAACAGGTTGACCCCACGCAGGATGATCATGTCATCGGTGCGTCCGGTCACCTTCTCCATTCGACGCATCGTGCGTGCGGTCCCTGGCAAGAGGCGTGTCAGGTCCCTGGTGCGATACCGAATGATGGGCATCGCCTCTTTGGTCAGCGAGGTGAAGACCAGCTCTCCCTCCTCACCGTCGGGCAGTACCTCGCCGGTGAGTGGGTCGATGATCTCGGGATAGAAGTGATCTTCCCAGATGTGTAGTCCGTCTTTGGTTTCCACGCACTCTTGCGCCACCCCGGGGCCCATGACCTCGGACAGGCCGTAGATATCGACGGCATCCATGTTCAGCTGCGCGTTCGGTGCGCATCTGCTCGGTCCAGGGTTCGGCACCGAACACGCCGGTGCGCAGCGACGTCTGCGCAGGATCGATACCCTTGGCGATCATCGCGTCGACGATCGTCAGCATGTACGACGGGGTGACCATGATGGCGTCCGGGGCGAAGTCCTCGATCAGCTGGATTTGCCGCTCGGTCATGCCACCCGACATGGGGATGACGGTGCAGCCCAGCCGCTCTGCGCCGTAGTGGGCGCCCAGGCCACCGGTGAACAGTCCGTATCCGTAGGCTACGTGCACCTTGTCCGACGGCCGCACACCCGCTGCGGCGAGGCTGCGCGCCACCAGATCTGCCCAGTTGTCGAGGTCATTGGTGGTGTAACCGACGACGGTGGGTCGACCGGTGGTTCCCGACGACGCGTGAATCCGCGACACCTGATCCTGGGGCACCGCGAACATGCCGAACGGATAGTTCTCCCGAAGATCTGTCTTCGCGGTGAATGGGAACAAGGCGAGATCGCCGAGTGACTTGAGGTCAGACGGGTGAACGCCCTTCTCGTCGAACGCCTTTCGATAGTGCGGCACGTTGTCGTAGGCGTGCTGCAACGACCACTTCAAACGGGTCAACTGCAGATCGGCGATCCGGTCGCGGCTCGCGTGTTCGATGTCGAGGGTATCCGGTCCGCCGGCGGGACTGCTCAGGGTGCTGGTCATGGTGGACTCCATGCTTCTGTGGTGGGCTGGGGTTCTAGGCGTCGAAATCGACGGTGACGTCGTCGGATAGCGGATAGGACTGGCAGGTCAGGACGAAGCCGGCGGCCACTTCGGACTCGTCGAGTGCATAGTTGCGCCGCATGTCGACCTCGCCGCAGGTGACCTTGGCACGGCACGTCCCGCACACTCCGCCCTTGCAGGCGAACGGCAGATCCGAACGCAGGTCCTCGCCGGCGTCGAGGATCGTCTCGTCGCGCGGCAGAGTGCCCGCCACCGACCTGCCGTCAAGGACCAGGGTGACCTCGCTGGTCGGGCCTGACGCGCCACGTTCACGATGACGATCCATCGGTGGTGGAGTGGCCTCCACGTAGAAGAGTTCTTGGTGGATACGGTCTTTCGCGATCTCCTGCGAACGGAGAACCTCCTCTGCCGTCTCCACCATGCCCAGCGGGCCGCACAGCCAGAAGTGGTCGATGTCGGCGGTGGGCACCACCGTTGTCAGGATCTCCTCGAGCCGTCCGCGATCGAGCCTGCCGGTGAGCAGCTCGGACTCGCGGGGGTCCCGGGACAGCACGTGGATGATGTCGAATCGCGGACCGTGAGCGTCCTTCAGGTCGGCGATCTCCTCGGCGAACATCACCGACCGTGTCTTGCGGTTGGCGTAGATGAGGGTGACCTCGGCGTCGGGGTTGGCCAGCATGGACGCCGCGATCGACAGCATCGGAGTGATACCAGAGCCCGCCGCGATCAGCAGATGTCTGCCACCCGAATCCGGGTCGGCATGAAAGGAACCGGTCGGCGGAGCGACCTCGATGCGATCGCCGGGGCGAACATCATTCACCAACCAGCTTGAGAACAGTCCACCGTTGACCTCGCGCACCCCGACACGTGGCGCCGTACCCGCCGGGGCACAGATCGAGTAGCTTCGGCGGTGCTCCACACCGTCGACGGTGCGGCGCAACGTCAACGACTGACCCGGACGAAACACGTACTCGTCGTGCAGTTCCGGCGGCACGGCGAAGCGGACGGCGACGGCATCATCGCACAGCGACTCGATATCGGCGACGGTCAGGGCGTGAAATCCCCTACTGCGCGCGGGGACGGTCATCGGGACGGCCGTGGTCGTGCTGGTCGTCATGTCAGATCTCCTTGACGTGGTCGAACGGCTCGGCGCAGGCCAGACATTGGTAGTGCGCCTTGCACAGGGTGGCACCGAACTCCGAGATCAGCTGTGTGCGAGCGGAACCGCATTGCGGGCAGGCGACGGCGCGCGGACGGGCGGTCAAAGTCAGCGGGATGGGTCCCGCCGACCGGCGCGGCGCCGCAGCCGGGGGTGAGTATCCGGCCGCGACGAGCTTCTCTCGACCCGCCGACGAGATCCAGTCGGTGGTCCACGGCGGGGTGAGACTGGTGCGGATGTCGACGTCGCCGAATCCGTGACGCGTCAACGCAGAGGTGATGTCGTCACGGATGGTGGCCATCGCGGGGCAGCCGGAGTACGTGGGCGTGATGGTGACCGTGACCCTACCGGTCGCGTCGATCTCGACGTCACGAATGATGCCGAGATCGTCGAGGGTGACCATGGGCATCTCCGGATCGAGCACGTCGGCGACGATCGCTCGCGGTGATTGTGTTGCGACGGCGGTCATCTCACCACACCCCTTCCGGATGTCGCCGTGCCACGCTCTGCATCTCGGCGAGGATGTAGCCCATCTGCTCGGTGTGCAGCCCGTCGCGGCCGGCCCGTCCGCCGACCCGACCGATTCGGCCCACCTCGGGTGTCTGCACCTCCGCGGCGCGCAACACCTGTCCGATGACCTCGTCGAATTCACCTCGCACGGTGGCGGGATCGACGCCGACACCGGCCGCGGCGAGAGCGATCTCCTCGGCGGTGGGGACGAAGAGCTCGTCGACGTAGGGCCTGATCTGGGCCAGGGCGCCGACCAGTCGTCGTTTGGATTCGTTAGTGCCACAACCGAGTGTGACGATCCAACGAGCCGCGTAGTCGCGATGGTAGGTCAGTTCCTTGACGCCCTTGTCGGCCACCGCGGCCAGGACGGGGTCACGGGAGGTCCGCAACCGATCCACAATGGCGAGCCGCCAGGTGGCGAAGACCAGGAGCCGGACCATCGAGACCGCGAAGTCGCCGTTGTCGACCTCGGTGAGGTGTACGTTGCGGAAGTCTTGCTCGTCCCGGAAGAACGCGAGAGCATCCTCGTCCGGAACCGGTGTGGTGTCCGAAATGTGAGGCACCACCGTGGGATTGGCGGCAGCCGCACGGGCCAGCAGCAGCCGCGCGGCGCCGAGCAGATCGAGACCGATGTTGGCCAGCGCCACTTCCTCTTCGAGTTCGGGTGCATGCGTGCACCATTGGGCGAGGCGGTGCGCACTGATCAGCGCATCGTCGCCCAGCATCAGGCAGTAGGTCGCGAGCGCATGGCGGTCGACGTCGTCGGGGACCGTGGTGTCGACACCGGCGAGCGGGTCGTCGAAGCTGGTGCCGAAGGCCCATTGTCCGTGCGAGTCCTCGTCGACGAGTCCCTGATAGGCGTTGTCGTGGTCTGTCATGTTTCTGTCCGTCTCCTCGCCGTCACTCACATGTGGGGGACGTTGTCGGGGATCTCGTAGAACGTGGGATGGCGGTATACCTTGTCGCCGCTGGGGGCGAAGAACGGGTCCTTCTCCGACGGGCTGGTGGCAACGATGTCGCTCGAGCGCACCACCCAGATGCTGACTCCCTCGTTGCGACGGGTGTACACGTCCCGGGCATGCCGCAAGGCCATCTCGTCGTCGGCAGCGTGCAGAGAGCCGACGTGGACGTGGTTGAGTCCGCGCTTGCCGCGCACGAACACCTCGTACAGCGGCCATTGCGCCTTGATCTGGCTCATCGGTGATTCTCCTGTTCTCGCACGGCGAAGGCGGTGGCGGCGTCGCGGACCCACGCTCCATCCTCGTGGGCGTTGCGGCGCACCGCGATGCGTTGGGAATTGGTGGCGCCGTTACCCTTGACGACCTCGGCGAACTCGCTCCAATCGGGTTCGCCGAAGTCGTAGTGTCCGCGATCGGGATTCCATGCGAGGTCGGGGTCGGGGAAGGTGACGCCGAGTGCTTGCGCCTGCGGCACACTCATGTCCACGAACTTCTGTCGCAGGTCATCATTGGTGTTGCGTTTGATGCCCCAGGCCATCGATTGTTCGGTGTTGGGCGATTGGTCGTCGGGCGGTCCGAACATCATCAGCGCCGGCCACCAGAACCGGTCGACCGATTCCTGGACCATGGCGCGTTGGTCCTCGGTGCCCGACATCATGGTGGTGAGCAGTTCGTAACCCTGCCGCTGATGGAACGACTCCTCCTTGCATACCCGGATCATCGCCCGGGCGTACGGCCCGAAGGAGCTGCGGCACAGCGGAACCTGGTTGCAGATGGCGGCTCCGTCGACAAGCCAGCCGATGGTGCCGACGTCGGCGTAGGTCACCGTGGGGTAGTTGAAGATCGACGAGTACTTCTGCTTGCCGGAGATGAGCTTCTCCGTGAGGTCGTCACGATCGGCACCGAGCGTCTCCGCGGCGGAGTACAGGTAGAGACCGTGACCGGCCTCGTCCTGCACCTTGGCCATCAGAATCGCCTTGCGCCGCAACGAGGGTGCGCGGGTCAACCAGTTACCCTCGGGCTGCATGCCGATGATCTCGGAGTGTGCGTGCTGGGCGATCTGGCGGATCAGCGTCTTGCGGTAGCCGTCGGGCATCCAGTCGCGTGGTTCGATGCGCGCCTCGTCGGCGATCGTCGCGTCGAACCACTCCTGCAGGTCGGTGGTGTCGATGGTGGGGCTGCTCATCTCACTTGCCTTGTCGTCGGGGGCTGTGTCGCCGTGCGCCGTGCGTGTCTCAAACCGCTTAGCGGCCGGCGAAGCGCGGCTTGTTCTTGTTCAGGAATGCCTGCAAGGCGGCCGCGTGGTCGGCGGTGGCCCCGAGGTGTCGTTGGGCGTCGAGTTCGCGGTCCAGTGCCGCATCGAGGCCGTCGGCGGAGGCGCCGACGAGTGTCTTGATCCGGCGGTACGCCTCGGTGGGTCCGGTCGCGAGACGCAACGCCAGTTTGTCCACTGCCGTGTCGAATTCGGCGTCGTCGACGACGCGGTGCACGAGTCCCCAGTCGGCGGCCTGTACGGCATCGACGCGGTCGCCGAGCATCAGCAGTCCCATCGCCCGGCTCGCACCGAGCATCGACACGAGGTGATGCGACAGCCCGGAGTCGCTGGCCAGCCCGATGCCGGCGAAGGCGGTCGCGAAGGTCGCGTTCTGCGAGGCGATCCGGATGTCGGCGGTCAGCGCTATGCCGAGTCCGGCGCCGACACACGCTCCGCGGATGGCCGCGACGACGGGGACGTCGATGGCCGCCAACGCGCGAATCACCGGGTTGTAGTGTTCGGCGACGGTGTCCATCGCGTGTTCGGGTGATTTCTTCAGTTCGGCGACGTGATCGCCGAGATCCTGTCCGACGCAGAAGTTCTTGCCGTCGGCCGTGAGCAGCACCGCACGGACGCTGCGGTCGCCGGCGACCTTGTCGATCGCCTGGAGCAGTGCGACCTTGGTGTCGACGTCGAGCGCATTGTGGGCTTTCGCGCGGGCCAGGGTGATGGTGGCGAGCCCGTCGGCGATCTCGAGGGTGGTGGTCATCTTCTCTCAGCCTTTCCAGTCGTAGAATCCGCGGCCGCTCTTGCGTCCGAGTTCGCCGCGAGCAACCTTGTCGCGCAGCAACTGTGGCGGTTCGAAACGCGGACCCAAAGTCGCGGTGAGGTGTTCGGCGACGGCCAGGCGTACGTCGAGACCCACCAGGTCGGTGGAGCGCAGCGGGCCCATCGGATGTCGATAGCCCAGTTCCATGGCCCGATCGATGGATTCGGCGTCGGCGACGCCCTCCTCCAGCATGCGGATGGCCTCCAGGCCCAGGTGCACGCCGAGACGGCTGGTGGCGAAGCCGGGTGAGTCGTTGACGACGATCGCGGTCTTGCGCAGCGCCTGCGCCCACCCGACGACTGCGTCGACGGTCGCGGTGGCGGTCTGCGGCGCGCGCACGATCTCGACCAGTTCCGAGACGGGCACCGGGTTGAAGAAGTGCATGCCAACGAACCGGGTCGGATCGGGCAGTGCCGCACCGAGTTCGGTGATCGACAGTGAGCTGGTGTTGGATGCGATGATCGTGTCGGCGTCGAGCGTCTTCGCAAGTTGGGTGAAAACATCGAGTTTGAGCGCGGTGTTCTCCGGCACCGCCTCGACGACGAGGTCGAGATCGGCGGGGAGTTTGTCCGGTGCTCCGACGGTGCTCACCTGCGCGAGCACGGCGTCGGCTTGTTGGCCGTCCAGCTTGCCGCGTTCGGCGGCGCGTCGAAGTCCGGTATCGACACGCTGATACGCGGCCTGTTGATCGACGGTCTCGGCGATGGTGACCGTGGCCCCGCGTTCGGCGAAGACCTGCGCGATGCCGGCACCCATGCGACCACCGCCGACGACGCCCACGCGAGCCGGAACCTGATTGCTGCTCATGACTTCCTCTCCAGAAATGCACTCATCCGCTGGGCCTTGTCGGCGCTCTCGAAGAGCACGGCCTGCACGATGTCGTCGGCCCACGGGTGATGTCCCGGGGCGTCGATGACCTTTTTCGACAGCCGCAGCGCCAACGCCGATTGCGTGACCACACGATCGACGACGGCGTGGGCGGCGACGAGCGGGTCGTTGGAGATGTCCATCACCAGGCCGTGACGCAGGGCCGTGCCGGCATCGAGTCGCGCTCCGCCGAGCAGAACCTGCTTGGCGACCGAGGTACCCACCAGCTGCGGCAGCCGGTAGCTCGCGCCGGCTGCGGCGAGAATGCCCAGTGCGGGTTCCGGGTTGCCGAACACCGCGTCCGGCGCTGCAATCCGGATGTCACACGCGTAGGTGAGCTCCGCTCCCCCGCCGAGCGCATAGCCACGCACCGCGGCGACCGTCGGCAGCGGCAGGGCCGCCACCCGGTCGAAGAGGGTCCGGTTGATGCCGGCAAGGGCATCGTCGCGGGTGCGCCGCGCGAGTTGGGCGATGTCGGCGCCGCCGGCGAAGGTGCCACCCGCTCCGGTGAGGATGACCGGCTTCGGTGCCTGTTCGACGGCGGCGCACACCCGGTGCAGTTCCGCGATCATCTCGCCGGTGATGGCGTTGCGCTGGTCCGGGCGGTTCAGCGTCACCACATAGCGATCACCGCCGTCGACGATCAGGACGTGCGCCAGGTCGTCGAGCTCCGGCACCGCTGTGCCCTCGGCAACACCACTGGACATCTCCGAGCCTCCTCACACTGTGGACTCTTCTAGTAATAACCGACTGTTTGGTCGGCTGGCAACCCCTGAGTCGAAATACCTACCGACTCTCGCATCGGCGTTTGCCATGATGAGCATGTGACTGATGAACAGGTGACCACGGTGAAGCCCGCGAAACCCGCGAAACGCACCGGCCGCCCGGGCCGCCCCGGCTACGACCTCGACTCGCTGCTCGCCGTAGCGGTCAAGGTCTTCAATGAGAAGGGTTACGACGGCACCAGCATGGATGTGCTCGCCGACCGGCTGGGCATCAGCAAGTCCTCGATCTATCACCACGTGTCGGGCAAGCAGGAACTCCTCGAGCTGGCCCTCGGGCGTGCTCTCAATGCCCTGTTCGCGGCGACCACCGAGACGGGCGCCACCGAGGGAAGGTCCATCGAGCGCCTCGAATACCTGGTCAGACGGAGTGTGGAGATCCTGGCTGCGGAGCTTCCCTACGTGACCCTGCTGCTGCGGGTACGCGGAAACAGTGCCGTGGAGAGACGTGCACTTGCCCGTCGGCGGGAGTTCGACGAGTTCGTCGGCAACCTGGTGATCGCGGCCGCGGAGGAGGGCGACGTCTCCCCCGAGGTCGACCCGGCATTGGTCGCGCGATTGCTCTTCGGCACCGTCAATTCTCTGATCGAGTGGTACCGCCCCCGCGTCGGCATCAGTGCCGACGATCTCGCCGACGCCGTCGTCGCGATGACCTTTGACGGATTGCGTCGTCCCCGCACCTGACGCGACCTCCCTCTTGACATGGGACCTTGGTCCCAGCGATGGTAATTACCGACCGAATGGACGGTAGAGGGAGTTGACTGTGAGCCGGATGTTGGACAGCTACGCACAGGGACGGTGGTACACCGCACCAGACGAGGGCACCGCGTTGCCCGACGCGGTTGACGGATCGGAGGTCGCGCGGATCAGCTCGACCGGCCTGGATCTGGCCGGGATGGTGGACTACGCACGAACCGTCGGCGGGCCGGCGCTGGCGGCACTGACCTTTCACGAACGCGCCGCGCTGCTCAAGCAGCTCGCGCTGACCCTGATGGCCGGGAAGGACGAGTTCTACGAACTCTCCCGGCGAACCGGAGCCACCGATCGCGACTCGGCCGTCGACATCGACGGCGGATTCGGCACGGTCCTCAGCTATGCGAGCAAGGCGCGTCGCGAACTCCCCAACGACACCGTGTATCTCGACGGAGCCGTGGAACCGCTGGGCAAGAAGGGTACCTTCGCCGGGCAGCATATTTACACCTCTCGGCGCGGAGTTGCGGTGCAGATCAACGCCTTCAACTTCCCGGTCTGGGGATTCCTGGAGAAACTGGCGCCCGCATTCATCGCCGGCGTGCCGTCGATCATCAAGCCGGCCAGCGCCACCGCATACCTCACCGAACTCGTGTTCCGTCGGATCGTCGAAAGCGGAATCCTTCCCGAGGGATCGGTGCAGTTGCTCTGCGGGAGCGCACGCGATCTGCTCGATCATCTCGACGGCCAGGATTCGGTGGCATTCACCGGGTCCGCCGACACCGCGGCCCTGCTGCGCGCGCATCCGACGGTCGTCTCGTCGGGCCTGCACTTCACCGCCGAGGCCGACTCGCTCAACGCCTCGATTCTCGGCACCGACATCGGTGTCGACGATCCCGAATTCGAGCTCTACATCAAGCAACTCGTCACCGAGATGACCGTGAAGGCCGGCCAGAAGTGCACCGCGATCCGCCGCGCCCTGGTTCCCGAAGCACTCGTCGACGCGGTGATCGAGGCGGCATCTGCGCGCCTCACTGAGGTCCGCGTCGGCAATCCGAGCAATCCCGACGTCCGGATGGGCGCGCTGGCGGGCATCGAACAACGCGACGAGGTACTCAAGGCCGTTCGCGGACTGACGAAATCCGCCGACATCGTCTTCGGCGATCCCGATCATGTCGACGTGATCGACGCAGATCCCGGCAAGGGCGCCTTCCTGTCACCACTGTTGTTGCGGGCCAACGATTCCACTGCACCCGAACCACACGACATCGAGGCCTTCGGGCCGGTGGCCACCGTCATCGGGTATCGCGACTGTCCCGACGCCGTGGCGTTGGCGGCGCGCGGGCAGGGCAGTCTGGTGGCGTCGCTGGTCACCACGGATTCCGACCTCGCCGGCGAGGTGGTCCGAGGACTGGCCCCGTTCCACGGGCGCGTGCTGGTGCTCAACTCCGAGGATGCCGCCGAATCCACCGGTCACGGTTCGCCGTTGCCGGTCCTCGTTCATGGTGGTCCCGGGCGTGCCGGTGGTGGTGAGGAACTCGGCGGTATCCGCGGAGTGCTCCACCATATGCAGCGCACCGCCGTTCAGGGGACGCCGAATGTGCTGACCGCCGTGGGGCGTCGCTGGGTCAGCGGTGCCGATCGCCGGGAAAGTGACGTGCATCCTTTCCGGAAGGACCTGTCACAGTTGCAGATCGGCGACACCATCGTCGGCGGTCCACGCACCGTCACGCGCGCCGACATCGACCACTTCGCCGAGTTCACCGGCGACACATTCTACGCCCACACCGATCCGGTTGCGGCCGCGGCCAATCCCCTGTTCGGCGGGATCGTCGCCCACGGGTACCTGGTGGTATCTCTGGCGGCCGGACTGTTCGTCGACCCGGCTCCGGGTCCAGTCCTGGCGAACTTCGGGGTCGACGGTCTGCGGTTTCTCACGCCGGTGAAGGCCGACGACAGCCTGACCGTCACCTTGACCGCCAAACAGATCACGCCACGCCAGAGCGCCGATTACGGTGAGGTGCGCTGGGATGCCGTCGTCACCAACGCCGACGGCGCCCCGGTGGCGACCTATGACGTACTCACCCTGGTCGCCAAGGGCCAGGACTGAGCCGATTCAAAGCCGAATTGAGGAGCACACCATGACCATTCGCGTTGCCGTCTGCTACGGCGAGCCCACCGACCCCGCCGCCTTCGACGAGTACTACGAACGGGTGCACATCCCGCTGGCCAATGCGATTCCGGGCCTGACCGACTACACCTACGCCAAGTCGTCATCGCTGGACGGTTCGCCGGCACCGTACTACTCGGTGGCGAGCCTCTACTTCGCCGACGCGGAGTCACTCAAGGCCGGGCTGACCTCGCCGGAGATGGGAGCGGCCGCCGCCGACGTCCCCAACTTCGCCACCGGCGGCGTCACCATGTTCACGCATGAGGAAACCTCGGTCCGTCCATGACAGCGACACCCGCATCCTCGATTGACGATCACCCGATCGCCCGCCGGATGTGGGCCGAGGACAACGCATCCCGCGCGCTCGGCATCGAGTTGATCGAACTCGATGCCGGGCGGGCCCGGACCTCCATGCGGGTCGGGGCGCAGATGGTCAATGGCCACGGCATCACCCACGGTGGCTACGCCTTCATCATCGCCGACACCACCTTCGCCCTGGCGTGCAACAGCGGCGCCGATGCGGCAGTGGCCGCACGCTGCGACATCCGATTTCTCCGGCCCACTCGCGAGGGTGACGTCCTCGTGGCCGAGGCCCACGAGGTGCAGAGCTTCGGCCGCAACGGCATCTATGACGTCACCGTCACCTGCGATGGTGACGTGGTCGCGGAGTTCCGCGGTGACAGTCGGACGATTCCGGCGCGGCGGGACTGAGCGGGCGCGACGCCGCACCTCGCCTTACATCGACCTAACCGATGCATTAGCTCAATTAAATGCGCTGTACAGAACCAATCGCCCCCTGAATCATTGACGACAACACACGTGATGATCAGCGGACTTTTTTGGAGGGTTACGGTGACAAACGAACAGGTCGAGGTGCTGATCGTCGGCGCAGGTCAGGCCGGTATCGCGATGAGCGAGCACCTGAGCGCACAGGGAATCGAGCACTTGGTGCTCGAGAAGGATCGCGTCGCCGAACGGTGGCGCTCCTGGCGCTGGGACTCCCTCGTCGCCAACGGCCCCGCCTGGCATGACCGCTTCCCGGGCATGACCTTCGACGGTGACCCCGATGCGTTCGTCGGCAAGGAGGGCGTCGCCGATTATCTCGCCGCCTACGCGTCGATGATCGACGCGCCGATCCGCACCGGCGTCGAGGTGACCTCGGTACGCAAGCTCGACGACGCTGCCGGATTCCGGGTGACCACCACCGACGAGACGATCGACGCACGCTACGTCGTCTCGGCCACCGGCGCCTTCCAGAAGCCGGTCATCCCACCGTTGGTTCCCGCGAACTCCGGACTGCACCAGATTCATTCGAGTTCGTATCACAATCCGCAGCAGCTGCCCGACGGCGCCGTCCTCGTCGTCGGAGCCGGTTCGTCGGGAGTGCAGATCGCCGACGAACTGCGGGCGTCGGGACGTTCGGTGTACCTCGCCGTCGGCCCGCACGACCGGCCCCCGCGCAGTTATCGTGGCCGCGACTTCTGTTGGTGGCTGGGTGTTCTCGGCAAGTGGGATGCCGCAGCTCCCCCGGCCGGAGCCGAACACGTGACGATCGCGGTCAGTGGCGCGCACGGCGGACACACCGTCGACTTCCGTGGCCTCGCCGCCGACGGCATCACCTTGCTCGGTCGTGCCGAAGGGGTGACCGATGGCGTGATGACCTTCGCCGACGACCTGCGCACCAACATCGAGGCCGGTGACGCCAACTACCTGTCGATGCTCGACGAGGCCGACGCGTACGTCGCCCGCAACGGCCTCGACCTGCCGGAGGAACCCGAAGCACGGGTGATCGGCCCGGAACCGGCATGCGTCACCGATCCCATCCGGTCACTGGACCTTGCCGCACAGGGCATCACGTCGATCGTGTGGGCCACGGGATTCGCCTATGACTACGGCTGGCTCCAGGTGGACGCGCTCGACGAGAACGGGCGCCCCCGCCATCAGCGTGGCATCTCCAGCGAACCCGGCGTGTACTTCCTCGGACTGCCGTGGCTGTCGCGCCGCGGGTCCAGCTTCATCTGGGGTGTGTGGCACGACGCCAAGTATCTCGCCGACCAGATCGCCATCCAGCGTGGCTATCTCGCCTACCGCGCGCCGGTCGCCGAGCCGACCCCGGTCGGATAGTCCACCGACCCCACCACACCGAGAGGACATCACACCATGACCGCCACCCCACTGACCCCCACCCACACCCGCATCCGGCCGTTCAACACCCGCGACACCTATCCCGAGCAGAACCTCGACAACGACCTGTGCCAGGCCGTCGTCGCCGGTGGCGTCGTGTATCTGCGCGGTCAGATCGGTCAGGATCTCGACACCCGCGAATCGGTGGGCATCGGCGACGTCGAAGCCCAGACCGAGAAGGCCATGAGCAACATCGCCATGCTCCTCGACGAGGCCGGAAGCTCGTTGCGCGACATCGTGAAGGTGACCGTCTACCTCACCGACATCCGCTACCGCGAAACCGTGTATCGGGTGATGGGACGCTGGCTGGCCGGCGTGTTCCCGGTGTCGACCGGTCTCGTCGTCGAGGCCCTCGCGCGCCCCGAGTGGCTGGTCGAGATCGATGCCACCGCCGTACTGAGCGATTCGGGAGACGCCCGATGACCCTGTCACTGATCGCCCGTGACCCGGCGACCGGAGCCTTCGGCATCGTCATCTGCTCCTCGAGTCCGGCGGTCGCGGCTCGTTGTGCGCACGTACGCCCAGGCGTCGGTGTGGTGGCCTCGCAGAACATCACCAATCCGGCGTTGGGTACCGCGGTACTCGACGGCCTGGCGGCCGGTTCGGATGCCAGCACCGCACTGAAAGCCGCTCTGGCGCAGGAGGACTTCCCCGATCACCGGCAGGTGACCGTGGTCGACGCGCGGGGTGTCGGCGGGGCCCACTCGGGTGCGCTCAGCCTCGGCGTCCACCATCACCCCGTCGGCGATCAGGCCGTGGCCGCAGGCAATCTCCTCGCCGACGTGTCGGTGATCGACGCCCTGCTGACCGGCTACACCGACAGCGGCTCCACCGACTTCGAACGACGTCTCCTCGACGGTCTGGGCGCCGCAATCGAGGCCGGCGGTGAGGCCGGCCCGGTTCACTCGGCGGGTCTGCTCGTCACCGGCGACGTGGCGTGGCCGGTCACCGACCTGCGGGTGGACTTCGCCGACGACCCGTACGCCGACCTCGAGGCACTGTGGCGCCTGTGGCAGCCACAGAAGGACGACTACCGGGTGCGCGGCGTCGACCCGACCCGCGCCCCGTCGTATGGCGTTGCGGGGGATCTGTGACCTCGCCCGACACCGTCGTCTCGGCTCAGGTGACCGCCGATCATGACGTCCTCACCGCCCTGTCCCGCGACCTCTACGACGATCCCGAAATCGCCTGGGAGGAAGAGCGTTCCGCGCGCCGGGTGGCCGATCGGCTGGCCGACGCCGGATTCTCGGTCACCGAACGATTCTGTGACCTGGACACCGCCTTCGCCGCCACCGTCGGCAGCGGAGATCTACATATCGCCCTGTGCGCCGAATACGATGCGCTGCCCGGTCTCGGCCACGCCTGCGGCCACAACCTGATCTCGGCGATCACCGTCGGCGCGGCACGTGCGCTGACGCCGGTCGTCGACGACCTGGGCATCACGCTCAGCGTCATCGGCACCCCGGCCGAGGAGGGCGGCGGCGGCAAGATCGAGATGCTCGAACGCGGCGGATTCGACGGCCAGCACGCCGCGGCGATGGTTCATCCCGGTCCCGTCGACGTCGCCCGCGCGCGACCATTCGCGGTGTCGCACAGCCACATCGAGTATCACGGCAAGGCCGCCCACGCCGCCGCCTACCCCGAACGTGGCGTCAACGCCGCCGACGCCTTCACCATCGCCCAGGTGGCCATCGGATTGCTCCGTCAGCAGTTACCGTCGTCGGTACGTGTGCACGGCATGATGACCCGTGGCGGTGAGGCGCCCAACGCCATCGCCGAACGCACCGAGGGCCGGTGGTATGTGCGCGCCGAGACGCTCGCCGAGCTGGCCGAGGTGGAACCCCGCGTCATGCGGTGCTTCGAGGCGGGCGCACTCGCCTCCGGCGCACAGCTGACCGTCACCCCGGAATCCAAGCCCTATGCCGAATTCCGCACCGACGACGAGCTTCTCGGCTGCTACGAGCGGCGCGCACTGGCTCTTGGACGACGCTTCGAGTCGGGGGCGGATTCGATGATGGCGCGGGCGTCCACCGACATGGGCAACGTGTCGCAGGTACTGCCGGCGATTCACCCCTACATCGGCATCGATTCCATGCCTGCGGTGAACCATCAGATCGAATTCGCTTCCGCCACACTCACTTCCGCGGCCGAAGTCGCCATCGTCCAGGGCGCCATCGCGCTGGCCGGCACGGTGATCGACGCGGCGACCGTGTCGTCGATCCGGAAGCGACTCACTCACCAGGAGCCCTGATGATCTCGTCCGACCGTGGTGCCGTGCGTATCGAGCACGATCTGCTCGGTGACCACGACGTCCCCGCCGACGTCTACTACGGCGTGCACACCTGCCGAGCGCTCGACAACTTCCCCATCAGCGGCGTGCCGATCGCGCGGTACGGCGATCTGGTGATCGCGCTCGCCTCGGTGAAACAGGCTGCCGCCGAGACCAATCGCGACCTCGGATTGCTCGACCCCGGTATCGCCGACGCGATCATCGCGGCCTGCAACGAGATCCGCGAGGGCGCACTGCATGAGCAGTTCGTCGTCGACCAGATTCAGGGCGGGGCGGGAACGTCGACGAACATGAACGCCAACGAGGTGATCGCCAATCGGGCGCTGGAGATCCTCGGATACTCGCGCGGTCGCTACGACATCGTCCATCCGCTCGAACACGTGAATCTCGGACAGAGCACCAACGACGTGTACCCGACGGCGGTGAAGGTCGCCCTCGCCCGCGCGGCGCACACCCTGGAGCACTCGTTGCGCGAGTTGGCTTCTCGATGCCGATCCAAGGCCGACGAGTTCGCCGACGTCCTCAAACTGGGTCGCACCCAGCTGCAGGACGCGGTGCCGATGACGCTCGGTCAGGAGTTCGGCGCGTACGCGGTGACCATCGCCGAGGACGCCGACCGGATGAGCGAGGCGACTCTGCTCATCGCCGAGATCAACCTCGGTGGCACCGCGATCGGCACCGGCCTCAACACCGACCCCGATTACGCGGCACGCGCCTGCGAACGCCTTGCGGCGATCACCGGCCTGCCGTTGTCCACGGCCGACGACCTCGTGGAGGCGACCTCGGATGTCGGGGCCTTCGTGCAGCTGTCCGGCGTCACCAAGCGCGCCGCGGTGAAACTCTCCAAGATCTGTAACGACCTGCGGCTGTTGAGTTCCGGACCACGGTCGGGGTTAGGTGAGATCACCCTGCCGGCGGTGCAAGCCGGATCGTCCATCATGCCCGGCAAGGTCAACCCGGTGATCCCGGAGGTGGTCAACCAGGTGGCGTTCGAGGTGATGGGCAATGACCTCACGGTGAGCGTCGCGGCCGAGGCCGGCCAGTTGCAGCTCAACGCCTTTGAGCCGATCATCGTGCGCGCGCTGCTCTCCTCGCTGACTCATCTGGCCGCTGCGGTCGACGTGCTCGGCACGCGGTGCATCGCCGGGATCACACCGAACGTCGATCGGATGCGTGAGGCCGTCTACGGTTCCGCCAGCCTGGCCACCGCACTGAACCCCCTTCTGGGCTACGAGACCGCCACCGCCCTGGTCGCCGAGGCGATGTCGACCGGCGCATCGATCCCCGATCTCGTGCGGCGGGGGGCACTCGTCGACGAGGCCGTGCTCGAGCGGATTCTGAGCCCGGTTCATCTGCGTCGGACCGGCCAACAGTCGCCCTCGCCGGTCGAGTAGCCCTCGACGGGGGCCAGGACGAAGAAGGTCACCCCGGCGACGGGAGGGTCGCGCCCAATCGCGGACACGACAGTGCCGCAACAAGATAGCCACGCAGCAGGGAGCGCGCCCGGGGTGCGTCGAGGTTCTCGTTGCGGCCGACGAGGTGGATGCCCACTCCGTCCTCGAGTGCGACGGCGGTGGCCGCGATGTCGGCGGCGTCGCCGTTGATCACGAAATCCCCGGTGCGCACACCGTCGGCGATGACGTCGCGGTACAGCGACGCCTCGAGTTCGAACAGGCGCGCCATGAGCTCCGCATGACGTGTCACCCGGGCACTGTGCAGATGCAGTTCGTAGAGCGCCGGCCACATCGGGTCGTCAGGGTCGCAGATCCCCAGATCCACGAGCGCACCGAGTCGGTCGAGCGGATCGTCGTGCTGCGCCATCACGTCTCGGCGCCCCCGATAGAACCGCTCGACGGCGGTCTCGTGTACCGCCAGCAACAGGTCGTCGAGTTCGGGGTAGTAGTAGGCGACCGATCCGGGCGACAACTGCGCGGCGGCGGCGATGTCCTTGATCCGCAATCCGATCAGGCCGCGCTCGGCGATGGCAGCCGTTGCCGCGGTGATGATTTCAGCGCGACGGGCATCTTGCCGGCGGGGACGGGCCATGCCTGCCGATCCTGCCCTGCACCGCACCTCGATGCAAGCGTGCACTTGCATCGGTTCCGCCGATGTCGCGGATCGAATCTTCGGATGACGAGATGTCGGTTACAGGTGGGCGAACCGGCAGGTCTCGCGATACCGTCGAATCATTCTTTGCGATTGAGCGCAAAGAATGCCCATCCCAGCGACCCGCTGATCGGCACAGCCCAGCCCACGGAGCGTTCCCCATGCGTGACCCCCGCTATGACATCCTCTTCGAACCGGTCAAGATCGGGCCGGTGACCGCCCGCAACCGTTTCTTCCAGGTCCCCCACTGCAACGGAATGGGATACCGCGACCCGTCGGGGGAGGCCGCGATGCGCCGCGTCAAGGCCGAAGGCGGGTGGGCGGTGGTCTGCACCGAGCAGGTGGAGATCCATCCCACCTCCGACATCGGGCCGTTCATCGAACTGCGACTCTGGGACGACCAGGACATGCCGGCGATCGCGCGCATCGCCGACCAGATCCACGAGGGTGGCGCGCTGGCCGGAATCGAACTGGCGCACAACGGCCTCAACAGCCCGAACCTCATCAGCCGCGAAACCCCGCTCGGCCCACAGCATCTGCCCGTCGTGTCGTGGAACCTCGACCCGGTCCAGGCCCGCGCGATGACCAAGGCCGACATCGTCGACCTGCGCAAGTGGCATGCCGATTCGGTTCATCGCTCGCTGGCCGCCGGATATGACATCGTCTACGTCTACGCCGGCCACGCCATCGGCGGCCTGCACCACTTCCTGTCACGGCGGTACAACAACCGCACCGACGAGTACGGCGGCAGCCTGGAAAACCGTATCCGGCTGATCCGCGAGATCCTCGAGGACACCCGCGAGATCGCCGACGGCAAGGCCGCCGTCGCCTGCCGCATCTCCGTCGACGAACTCCTCGGCGACGAGGGCATCACCCGCGCCGAGATGGAGGACGTCTTCGGCATCATCGGCGAGCACCCCGATCTCTGGGATCTGGTGCTGGGCAGTTGGGAAGATGACTCGGTGACATCGCGTTTCGGCCCCGAGGCCGAGCAGGAGCCGTACGTCACCGGCCTCAAACAACTCACCACCAAACCGGTGGTCGGTGTCGGCCGCTTCACCTCCCCCGACACCATGGTGCGCCAGGTCAAGGCCGGCGTCCTCGACCTCATCGGTGCCGCGCGCCCATCGATCGCCGACCCGTTCATGCCCAACAAGATCGAACGCGGAGACCTCGAGGACATCCGCGAATGCATCGGATGCAACATCTGCGTCTCCGGCGACTTCACCATGTCCCCCATCCGCTGCACCCAGAACCCGACGATGGGCGAGGAGTTCCGCCGCGGCTGGCATCCCGAACACATCGCGCCGAAGGCCTCCGACTCGTCGGTGCTCGTCGTGGGTGCCGGACCCGCCGGCCTGGAAGCCGCTCGCGCCCTGGGCAACCGGGGATACTCGGTCACCCTGACCGAGGCCGGTCGAGTCCTCGGCGGGCGCCTCGCACGGGAGTCGAAGCTGCCCGGGCTCTCCGCATGGATCCGGGTGATCGACTACCGGCTACAACAGATCGAGAAACTCGACACCGTCGACATCTACCGCGAATCGCCGATGACGGAACAGGACATCCTCGAGTACGGCTTCGACCACGTGCTCGTGGCGACCGGCGCCTCCTGGCGTCGGGACGGTGTCGGCCGCTGGCACACGCACGGCATCGAGATCGAGGCCGGCACAGATGTTCTCACGCCCGACGACATCACTTCCGGGCTGCGCCCACAGGGCAACCGGGTGGTCCTCTTCGACGACGATCACTACTACCTCGGTGCGGTCATCGCCGAGATGCTCGCCAAGGAAGGATACGACGTCACCCTGGTGACGCCGGTACCGCAGGTGTCGCAGTGGACCACCAACACCATGGAATCCCACCGCATCCGGGCACGCATCATCGAGGCCGGTGTGGCCGTGCGCACCGACACCGCCGTCACCGCCATCCGCGACGGTGGCGTCGACACGGCGTGCCGGTTCACCGGCCGCGCCGGGCAGATCGAGGCCGACTCCGTCGTCCTGGTCACCGCGCGCCTGCCGCACGACGAGCTCTACACGGGTTTGCATGCGCGCGAGGACGAGTGGGCCGACGCCGGCATCCGCAGTGTGCGTGGGGCCGGTGACGCATGGGCACCCTCGACGATCGCCGCGGCCGTCTGGTCGGGACACCGCTACGCCGAGGAACTCGACACGCCCCCGTCCGGTGCGCCGGTCCCGTTCCGACGCGAGGTGACCCAGTTGTCGATCGAGCCGGTGTTCCGCACCCCGGTTTCGGTGTCCTGACCCGCGCGCCATAACCCCACCGCCGCAACCCACACCACCACAATTACACCGCCGCAGCCGAATACTCCGGAGTCGCCATGTACGCCCAGCACATCTTCACCAATGCAGCCGTCTGGCAGACCGGCGATGGCGCATCCGGCGCCGACACCGTCGCCGTGGCCGACGGGGCGATCATCTCCGTCGGCGGCGGCGTGGATCGCGCTCTCGTCGGCCCTCGGACGCAGGTGCACGACCTGGCGGGTGCGAGCCTGCTGCCCGGCTTCATCGACGCCCACGTGCATCCGGTGGCCGGGGGGCTGGCCGCGCTGCGCTGTGACCTGTCGGAGTTGCCGCATGATCGTCGGCGTTACCTCGACGCCATCGGGGCCTATGCCCGCAGCCATCCGGATGAACCGGTCATCAGCGGAAGCGGTTGGTATGGTGACGCTTTCCCCGGTGGACTGCCCACCCGCGGCGATCTCGACGAGGTCGTCGCCGACCGGCCGGTGGTGTTGTCGAGTCATGACGGTCACGGCGTGTGGGTCAACTCGGAGACGTTGCGGCGCACACGCATCGACGCCTCGACCCCCGATCCCAGCGGCGGGCGCATCGAACGCGACCCGACCGGCCGGCCGACCGGGGTGCTGTTCGAGCGGGCCGGCGACCCCGCGAACGCCCTCATTCCGGCCTACGACGACGAGTTCCTCCGTCGTGCGTTGCTGACCGCGCAGTGCCGGCTGCATGCGGTGGGCGTCACCGGCTGGCAGGATGCGGGCGTGGACATCCCGGCATTCGGACTGTCGGACACGCTCGCCACCTATATCGCCGCCGATGCCGCCGGAGAGTTGACCGCGCGGGTGTGCGGCGCACTGTGGTGGGCCGCGGAGAAGGGTCTCGGGCAGCTCGACACGCTGCTCCAGCGACGAGAACAGGCGCACGGCACTCGCTTTCACGTCGACACCGTCAAGGTGATGCAGGACGGGATCTGCGAGAACTGCACCGCCGCGATGCTCGCACCGTACACCCACCTGCCTGCCGGGGCCGCGCCGGAGGGTCTGTCGTTCATCGATCCGGCGGAGCTCGACGAGGTGTGTGCACTGCTCGCGCGCAACGACTTCCACATCCACATGCATGCGGTCGGCGATCGTGCGGTGCGGGAATGTCTCGATGCGCTGGGCATCGCCGTTCTTTCCCGCCCGGGGTTCCCCGCCCGCCACCAGATCGCCCATCTCGACGTCGTCGACCCCGCAGACATCCCACGCTTCGCCCAGCTCGGCGTCATCGCCAACATCCAGGCGCTCTGGGCACGGCGGGACACCGAGATCGTCGAACGCAAACTCCCCTTGCTGGGCCCCGACCGGCAGCGGTGGCATTTTCCGTTCGGATCGATCCTCGCAGCGGGCGGCGCGTTGGCGATGGGCAGCGACTGGCCGGTCACCGATCCGAATCCCTTGTGGGCCATCCATACCGCGGCCCATCGGACGGGTTCGCTGGCCGACCCGCACGCCATCGGCGACGACGCCCGAACCGTCCCACTCGTCGCCGAGGAAGCCATCGGGCTGCGGGCGGCCGTCGACGCCTACACGATCGGCGCGGCACGCGCGATGCATGCCGACGACGCGACCGGGTCCATCGAGGTCGGCAAGGATGCCGACCTCGTCGTCCTCGACGGTGACATCCGTGAGGCGCGTGACATCGGTGAGATGACGGTGCGGATGACGATGGTCGGCGGTGCGGTGGTGCACGACGCCTGAGGTTTGTGTCCCGCGATTATCGGCACGTCAGTGCAGCCGTTCGAGGTCAGCGAAACGGTCGAATCCCCAATCAAAGGTCAGGATGCGAGTTATCCCGTTGGCGCGCATCGCGGCAACGTGTAGAGCGTCGGAGCACCAGCTCCGCCGAGGACAAGCGGTATGGCGGCGTCGATGTCCTCACGGCGGATCGAGAAGACATCATCGACAAGTTCGTCGAGCGCGTTGCATGCCGGTTCGATTGCGTCGAGTCGCTCAATCGCGGCGTATCGGCGCAGCAGTTCTTGATAGACCTCGGCGTCAGTGACAAGCCTGGTCTCGTCGAGAATCAACTGATCGAGAATGTCGCGGGCCCGATCCCGATGTGGGTGATCGGCGCCGACGAGATACGTCGGGATGTTGGCATCCAGAAAGACACTCACGCCAGGTAGCCGCGTTCGGTCTCGTCAAGCAACTGTTCGATATCCCCGGTCGGGAACTCATGGGTGAGTGCCTTCCTCAGCGCTGCCAGCTTTCGTGCCTGCGTCTGACGTGGTTGTTGTGCACGCGCTTCTCGCAGGGCAGCGCGCACCCACTGCGACACAGTCTCGCCCTGCCGCTGAGCGAACGCCTCGATCTCGGCATACTCGTCGTCGTCCATCACGACCTGTAGACGTTTAGTCACTCAGTGAGTATGACTCGCTCAGGGCTGATCATGCCGGTCTCGGGCACGTGCGGAGCCTACCCACGGTCCATTGCTTCGGCGACTCGCGCGGGCCCAGTCAGCTCACGCGACACCCCCACGTCCACGCCCTCGTTGCACTGAGCGCGCCAGCACGCAGGCACCGCGTCGAGCAGAACCACCCGCGCCAATCCCCCCGATCCGATCGACGTCGTCGACGAGGCGACTCCCAGAGATACGACGGTGGCCCGGCCCCTCCAGCGGAGAAGCCGGGCCACCGTCGTGATCGCGTCTCAGCCGACAGTTTCGGTGATCCGCGGCTCGTCGGTCACCACCGGTTCTGCTGCGGCAGAAACACTCCCCCGTCCGCGGAGATAGCCGGCGACCGCGATCAGGGCGAGCAGCGCCAGGGTGCCGAGGGTGAACACCTCGAACCTCATGCGGCCGACTCCCCACGTCTCGAGGAAGTCGTAGTCGATGCCGACGAGGTTCTCCAGCGTTCCGGGGAAGACCGCCACCCACACGCCCAGCGCGGCCCAGAACGTCGTCACGGCGACGGCCACGGTGATGCCCACGCGCCCACCGGGAATCGAGTAGGAGCGGCCTCGCGCAGGATGGGTGAACCGCAGGCGAAGCGCCGCCGGGAACACGAAAAGGTATGCGACGAGGGAGGTGGAGATGGTGATCGTGAGCACGACGGCGAACGTCGCGGCACTGTCGCCGCGGGAGAACAGCACACCGGCGACCATGAACACCAGCGCGATGACACCGGTGAACACGTTGACGCGCACCGGAGAATCCCGCTTCTCGTCGAACTTCGCGAAGTAGGGGAAGAAGCCACCGTCGGCCGCCGCGACGGCCAGCGCACGGTTCGCGGCCAGCGCCCAGGTGGCACCGGTGACGCCGAGGCCGACGATGAAGGCCAGCACCGCGAGCTTCACCAGAAGGCCCGCAGCCGGCCCGCAGCCGGGCCGTAGACGCCGAAGACGGTGTCGACGGCGGCCATGAATCCGCCGATGCCGGTGATCTCGTCTGCCGGGAGCACCAGGAGCAGGGCCAGCACCGGCAACGCGTAGACCAGGATTCCGACGAAGCCGCTGACCGCAATGCCGCGGGGAACGTCACGCTGCGGGTTGGTCATCTCACCGCCGGCCTGACTCGGCACCTCGAAACCGACCAACGAGAACAGCAGCAGCGGAACAAGTCCCAGGAAACCGGTCATCGTGGGCGACCAGCTCACCGCGCCGATGCCGTGGAACCCGTGCTGGAGACCGAAGATGACGGTGGTGATCAGGAAGACCGCGGCGAGACCGAGTTTCAGGTAGGTACCGATCCGGAAGACCACCCGGGCCCGCCGCATCGACAGCAGTGTGACACCCACCGAGGCGCAGACGAACACGACCTTGAACGCATAGTCGCCGACGGTGCCCTCGCCCACCGGGCGAATGAAGCTGCTCCACGCCTCGGTACTGATGAACGCGAGCGAACCGCCGATCCACAGCGGGTTGATCGACCAGTACATGATGGTGGCGATCGAGCCGGGCAGTCGGCCGAAGGCACGTTTGACCCACTCGTAGAGGCCACCCTCGTCGGGGAAGGCACTGCCCAGTTCGGCGGTCACCAGGCCGTAGGGAACCATCCACAACACGGCCAGCACGAGCAGCCAGGTGAAGGTCTCCCCACCGAAGGACGAGATCTCACCGACCATGTCCAGGCTGATGAGTGCCGACAGGATCATGATCGGAACGTCGAGACGGCGCAGCGAATGCCGCAGATGCAGATCCGGCCCGTCCTGGGCCACTGGATGAGTTCCCATGAGTCAACTCCTGCTCGACGAGGGGAATGAAGACGTGTGCTACCAGCCTGAATGCCGAGGTTTCATCTGTACAGTCTTTGTTTCCGTGGTTTAGTATCGGAAGAGTCGAATCAACGAGGTGAGACATGGCGGACTACACGCTGCGGCAACTCGAGTACTTCGTGGCGGTCGCCGAAGCCGGCAGCATCACGAAAGCGGCCACCGCCGTACACCTTTCGCAATCGGCGATGTCGACGGCACTCACCGACCTGGAGGGCTCCCTGGGAGTCCAGTTGTTGGTACGCCACCACGCGAAAGGCATCACGCTGACACCGTCGGGCCGCGAGTTGCTGGTCGCGAGCAGGCAACTGCTGGCGTCGGCCGCCGACCTGCGGTCGATCGCCCACGGCATGGGCGGCTCCCTGACCGGGTCCTTGTCGATCGGCTGCTTCGAGGTGATGGCGCCCTATCTGCTGCCCGAATTACTCAGTACCGCAGCGGAAAAGCTGCCGCGGCTGCAGTTGCAGACCACCGAGGTCGACCTCGCGGATCTCGCCGAGGGCGTCGCCGATGGCACCTTCGAACTCGGGATCGGTTACGACCTCGTCGACGATCCCCGGCTGAAGCGGTGGCCACTGCGGACCGTGCCACCCTACGTCCTCGTGTCCGGTTCACACAGGCTCGCGAAGCGGAAATCGGTACGGCTGCACGAACTCGCGGACGAACCCATGGCCCTACTCGACCTACCGCACAGTCGCGACTATTTCGGCCGGGTCTTCCGGGAATGCGGGGTCGAACCCAACGTCCGGTATCGATCCACCACCGTCGAGACCTGCCGCGCACTGGTGGGACGAGGACTGGCCTACACCGTGCTCAACCTGCAGTCGGCGGTCCCCATGGCGCTCGACGGACACGCGGTCGCGTCGATCCCCATCGCCGACGACGCCCCAGCCCTGACCATGGTGCTGCTCAACGCGATCGCCGCGCGGCCGACCAGGCGGGCCGGGGTGGTCGCCGAACTCTGCCGCGACCTGTTCGGGACATAGCTCTGCGCTCGATACAGCCCAGGCTCGTTACAGCTCAGTGCCCGCTACGACGATCAGCGGCGATGAGTTCCGCTGCCCGCTCCGCGATACTCATGATGGTGCCGACCGGATTGACCGACGTCAGCGTCGGCATCACCGAGGCATCGACGACGCGTAAACCGTTGACGCCCCGCACGTTCAGTCGGCTGTCGAGAACCGCGAGTGGATCGTCGTCGGCTCCCATCCGGCAGGTGCCCGACACGTGATAGACGGTCTGATGGGTCGCGCGCAGGGCCTCCGACAGTGCCTCGTCATCGTCGACATCGGGTCCGGGAAAGACCTCCCGCACAACCCAATCCGACATCGGAGCGGTGGCCGCGATACGTCGCGCGGCGCGAACTCCGGCCAGCAGTGCGGCCTCGTCGGCCCCATCGGGGTCGGTGAAGTAGCGGTAGTCGATGGCCGGCGGTGTCGCCGGATCGGTGTCGGTGATCCACACGCGCCCACGACTGTGGGGTTTGGCCACGTTGGGGGTGATGGAGATGATCTTCTCCGGCAGTTCGGTGCCGTAGGTGACGGCATGGTCGGCGACGGCCTCAACCGGGAAGTGCATCAACATATCCGGCCGTGCCGGGCTGTCGTCGGACAGGCGGAGCGCGGCGCCCGCATCCCAGCCGGTGGCGCAGGTCGTCGGCACATCGCGATCGGTCTCCCACACGATCAGCCCTTCGGCGTGATCCATCAGGTTCTCCCCCACCCCGGGCAGATCGACCCGGATCGGCACACCCGCCGCCGCGAGAACCTCGGCGGGGCCGATGCCCGAGCGCTGCAGGAGTGCGGGCGACCCGATGGCGCCCGCGCAGACGATGACCTCGCGGTCGGCATGGATGTCGGCGGATTCGCCCCCGGCGTCGACGGTACGGACACCGGTCGCGCGGTGGCCGGCGAAGAGCATCGTCGTGACCGAATGGTTCTGCACCACAGTCAGATTGGGACTTTGCGCAATCACGTCATGCAGATAGTGCACCGACGTCGACGACCGGAGATTACTCTCCGGCGTGTAGCCGATCTCGAAGAATCCCGCGCCCTCACCGGTTTTCGCGAAGTCGATGTCGCTGTTCCAGGCCGTCCGGGCCGGCAGATCCAGCGCCTCCCGCGCCGCGGCCACCACGTCGGCGACATACGGATTCCGGTCCGCCGGCGCCACCTTGGTGATGGGTGTGACGAGCCGGTCGAAACACCGGCCGAGCGTCTCCACATCCCACCCGGCGACCCCGTAGTCGGCCCATTCGTCGACATCGGCGGCGAGTGGCCGCCAGGTGATCATCGTGTTCGCCGTCGAGCATCCACCCAGGATGTGCATGCGCGACTGACGAATTCCGGAGTTCCCGCGTTCTTGCGGCACGCTGCGGTAATCCATGTCGTACTCGCTGCCGATCATCTCGGCCCAGCGGCGGATCGACCGCGCCCGCGGTTCGTGCTCGTCGCTGGGCCCCGCTTCGATGACCGTTACGGTGACGTCGGGGTCCTCGCTGAGCCGGGCGGCGACGATGCATCCCGCGGTGCCGCCGCCGACCACGACGTAATCGCTTCTCATGCAGCGGGTTCCGTCATCAGTACGGTCGGGGAGGCGACCGCGGCGGACTGCCGCAGCCGCATCAGGCCGTAGTAGAGCGGGCAGATCACCGCGAGCCCCACCAGCCACGAGATGTCTACGCCACCGAGCGATTCCGCGATCGGACCGACCCACAGCGTGGTCGAGAGGAACGGGATCTGCAGGGCGATGCCGAGCACGTAGCAGGCGATCGCCGTCCAGTTGAAGCGGCCGTACACGCCGCCGTCGCGGGCGAACAGCGAGGGAATGTCGTAGACGCCGTGCCGCAGGAAGTAGTAGTCGACCAGGTTGACCGCGGTCCACGGGATCAACACGCACAGCAGCAGGGACAGGAAGTTGGCGTAGTTGGCGAGGAAGTCGTCGGCGCTGACGAGGGCGGGCACCATCGCGATGGCGAAGAGCACCACGGCGATCACCGCGCGACTGGCGGCCTGTGGCCGCCATCGTGGCAGGATGTTCTGTCCGACGGTGATCGTCGACAGCGCACCGCAATACAGGTTCATCCCGTTGGTCAGGCTGATACCGACCGCGAAGACCGCGAACAGTCCCGTCGAGATCCCGTGGGTGAGCGTGGACATGCCGTCGAGGGTGTCGGCGGCGGGTAGCGCCGCGCCGACCAGGACGCCGAGCAGCATCGGCAACACGGAGCCGAGGACGCATCCCGCGTAGGTGGCCCAGAACGCGGTGGTGACGCCGGTGTCCTTGGGGAGGTAGCGGGTGTAGTCGGAGACGTAAGGCGCATAGGCGATCTGCCACAGGGCCGCGGCGGAGAACGTCGCCATGAAACCGGCCCAACCGAAATCACCGCTGTGCCAAGTACCCTCGGGCAGGCCGTTGACGCCGACCATCCAGACGAATGCCACCAGCAGTGCAAGGCCGGCCACCACCGAGAGGACGGCGGCCATGGAGTGGATCAGTTTGTAGCCGATGACGGTCACCGCGACGCTGATGCCGCCGATGATCAGGATCGCCCAGTTCGTCGGCAGTCCGGTGACCTCGGCGAAGGCCTGGCCGCCGAGGACCGCGTTGGAGGCGAAGAATCCCAGGTACATGAAGACGACGAGTACGACGACGAGGAGGCTGCCCAGCGACCCGAACTGCGCGCGGGTCTGCAGCATCTGCGGCACGCCCATCTGCGGTCCCTGCGCCGCGTGCAGTGCCATGACGACGCCACCGACGAGGTTGCCGAGGACGACGGCCAGCGCGCCGGCCCAGAAGGGCAGACCGAACACCGTGGTCGCGAGTGCGCCGGTGATGATGGTCAGCAGCATGATGTTGGAGCCGAACCAGACGGTGAAGATGTCGCGGGCGCGGCCGTGTCGCTCGTCGTGCGGGATGTGGTCGATGGTGCGGCGCTCGAGTGCCGGCGCGGCACCTCCCGGCGCGGACTCGGGTGTGGTCGTCATGAATGCGACTCCTCGTTGCCGTCGTGGTCTGTGGGATGTGCGCCACGTCGTCGGGGCGTTCAGGCCAGTATTCGACAGCGCGCATCCCAGGGAAAACAGAATCTTCCGACCTTCTGGATCAGCAAATCAGATGCAACTGTCATCGGCTGCACCGATGTAGATCATCAGATAATTCGGCTCGACAGGATCTGTTGCTTCATGGCCGAGTCGGTCACCATGGGTGCATGTCTGCACTCACGATCGATTGGCACGCCCGCGCGGCCGGCCTCAAACTGCCGACCGACGCCGTCATCGACGGTCGTCCGGTTCCCGCGGTCTCGGAAGACACCTTCGATGTCATCAACCCGGCCACCGGGGATGTCCTCGTCGCTGTCGCCGCCGGTGCGGAGGCCGACATCGACGCCGCGGTGGACGCCGCACGGCGGGCCTTCGACGACGGCCGCTGGTCGCGTCGCTCCGCCGCCGACCGTGGCGCGATCCTCATCCGCTTCGCGGATCTGCTCGTCGAGCACGCCGACGAACTCGCGCTCCTGGTGACCCTGGAGATGGGCAAGGCCATCCGCGACTCGATCGACGTCGAGGTGCCCGGCGCGGCCGCGGTGTTCCGCTACTACGGCGAGGTCATCGACAAGATCCCCGGTGAGCTCCCACCCACCGCCGACGGCAGTGTGGCCATGGTCCGACGCGTACCCCTGGGCGTGGTGGGTGCGGTGGTTCCGTGGAACTTCCCCCTCGACATCGCCGCGTGGAAGCTCGCGCCGGCGCTGGCAGCCGGTAATTCGGTCGTCCTCAAACCCGCCGAGGAGTCACCGCTGTCGGCGCTGCGGATGGCCGAGATCGCCCTCGAGGCGGGCATCCCGAGCGGCGTCCTCAACGTCGTACCCGGTCTCGGGGCCACTGCCGGACGTGCCCTGGGCCTGCACCCCGACGTCGATTGCCTGACGTTCACCGGGTCGGCCGAGGTCGGCAAGAAGTTCTTGGCCTACAGCGCCGAATCCAACATGAAGCAGGTGTGGCTCGAGTGCGGCGGCAAGAGCCCCAACATCGTCTTCGCCGACTGCGGCGACCTCGAATCCGCTGCGGAGATGGCGTGTTTCGGGATCTTCGGCAACCAGGGTGAGGTGTGTTCGGCCAACAGTCGACTCCTCGTGCAGCGGGAGATCGCCGACGAGTTCGCCGCGACCCTCGTGGCGAAGGCCGCGGCGTATCGGCCCGGCGATCCGCTGGATCCGTCCTCGACCACCGGCGCGATGGTGTCGCGCAAGCAGCTCGACCTTGTCCTCCGCTATGTCGAACGGGCACGATCGGAAGGTCGGATCATTCTCGGCGGCAACCGAATCGGAGACGCCGGGTTCTTCATGGAGCCCACCGTCGCCACCGACCTGCCGGCGGACTCGACGGTCATCACCGAGGAGATCTTCGGCCCGCTGCTCGCGATCATCCCGTTCGACACCGAGGAGCAGGCCATCGCCATGGCCAATGACACCGACTACGGTCTCGCAGCATCGGTGTGGACCGCCGATCTCGATCGGGCCTTGCGTGTTTCGGATGCCCTGCACGCCGGAACGGTGTCGGTCAACACCGTCGACGCCCTGTCTCCGGGGACCCCGTTCGGCGGCTTCAAGGGATCGGGATTCGGGTCCGACCTCTCCGTGCACGCCATCGACAAGTTCACCGGACTCAAGACGACCTGGATCGCGCGGCGGTAGGTCGGTCGGGCATCTGAGATGCGCGGCGGGTGACGCCCATCAGGCGCGTGCCGGTTCGTTGCTCTGCGCACCCGCGATCGCCGATTCCACCAGATTGCCCTTGTCCAGGGCGCGTCCATCACCGAGCGCGGTAAGCCACTCGTCGGTCGACGCGACGGCGGCAAAGTTGGAGTGGAACAACACCATCAGCGTCGTGTGCAACTGTTCGGCAGAGACCGATCCGGCACCGTTGGCCAGGTGCACCGCACCGGTGGCATCGGACAGGATCTCCGCGCTCAATCCGCGCACCTCGGCCTCGGCGGCGGTGGCGAGGTCACAGTTGTTCGTCATATAGCCGACGATGGTGATGGTGTCGACGTCACGGTCGGCGAGCCACTGCGCCACCTCGGTGCCACCGAAGACGGTCCCGAACTGTTTGGTGGCGACCAACCAGTCGTCGCCGACGCGCCGCGCCACCTCGGGATGAAGCTTCCATCCCTCCGATCCCTCGGCATAGACCGGGAAGTCGGCGGGCAACGTGTGCTGCAGCGCCACCACCGGCAGCCCCGCCGCAACGGCCGCGTCGATCGCCCGCGCGATGTTGGCCAGCGACTCGTCCCGCGGCGGGTACTGGATCTGCATCGGTCCGTCGAAGTAGTCGTTCTGCACATCGACGATGACAAGGGCGCGCTTCGGTGCGGTCATGGGACATCCTCTTCCGGTGTTCGGCGAGAACGGATTTCCTCACCGTGCACTGCAGTCTGCTGCGGTATCGTCGGGCGCAGAAGTGGCACGAATGCCACAGTGCGATGGAAACGCGCCACCCGTGGGCGCGACGCGCGCAGCGCCGAAAGGAGCCGACGGATGCACGTCGCGATCTTCGTCTTCGACGGTGTGAGTCTGTTCCACGTCGCCGCCCCGCAGATGGTGTTCGGCGAGGCCGCCGTAATCGCCGACGACCCGGCGGCGTGGTCGGTCACGTTGTTCTCGACCGGCACCGGGAGCGTCGAGGTGGCCGGCGGAACACGGCTGTCCGGCATCGCCGGGCCCACCACCGCCGACGACGCCGACGTCGTGATCATTCCGTCGTGGCCGGAGTCCACACCCGAGATCGGCGAGGATCTGCGTGAGATCCTCGTGCGCGCGCATGCACGCGGCGCGGTGGTCGCCGGGCTGTGCCTGGGCGCCATCGCGGTCGCCGACGCCGGCTTGCTGGAAGGCCGTGCGGCCGTGACACATTGGCTGGGCACCGACACCCTGCTCGGCCGCGGCCGTTGCGGCTCGGTCGACGACTCCGTGCTTTACATCGACCACGGCGACGTGATCACCTCGGCCGGTACCGTCTCGGCGGTCGACGCCTGCCTGCATCTGCTGCGCCGCCGCAGCGGAGTGGACCTGGCCAACCGGGTGACCCGTCGCATGGTGGTGGCACCGCATCGCGACGGCGGTCAGGCGCAGTACATCGAGAACCCGGTCACCGCAGTCGATTCCGAGGCATCCATGAGCACGGTCATGCAGTGGGCGGTCGGGCGGCTCAACCACAACCTCTCTGTCGCGGTGCTGGCCGACCACGCCGGCATGAGCCGGCGAAGCCTCATCCGCCATTTCCGGAGCGAGACCGGCACCACGCCGGCACGATGGGTGACCCGGCAACGGCTTGACCGCGCCCGGCAACTCCTCGAGACCACCGACCTCGATCTGCGAATGATCGCCCACACCTGCGGCTTCGGCAGCGAGGTGACGCTCCGCCAGAATTTCACCGCGCAGTTCGGGGTACCGCCGTCACGTTTCCGCAGCCAGTTCCGATGAGGATCAGTCCACGAGATCCTCATAGCGGTACTCGGTGGCGATCTGCACCGAATCCCGGTGTGCGACACTCTCCCGCTGCTGGAGTTCGACGCGGCGGATCTTGCCCGAGATCGTCTTGGGGAGTTCGAAGAACTCCACCCGCCGCACCTTCAGGTACGGGGCGAGGTGATCGCGGGAGTACTCGAGGATCGCGCGCGCGGTCTCGGCGGTGGGCTCCCAGCCCTGCGCCAGAGTCACATAGGCTTTCGGGATCGCGAGCCGGGTGTCGTCGGGTTGGGGTACGACGGCGGCCTCGACCACGGCCGGATGTTCGATGAGCACGCTTTCGAGTTCGAAGGGTGACACCTTGTAGTCCGAGGACTTGAACACATCGTCGGTGCGGCCGACGTATGTGATGTAGCCATCGGAATCCCGTTGCGCCACATCACCGGTGTGGTAGTAACCGCCGGCCATCACGGCCTCGTTGCGCTCCGGATCGCCGAGGTATCCGGTCATCAGATTCTTCGGATGCTGCGACAGGTCCAGGCAGATCTCGCCCTCGTCGGCGAGTTCGCCGGTCAGCGGATCCACCAGCACCACCGGCACTCCCGGCATCGGGCGGCCCATCGATCCCGACTTCACCGGCTGCCCCGGCGTGTTGCCGACCTGCAGCGTCGTCTCCGTCTGCCCGAAGCCGTCCCGGATCGTCAGTCCCCACGAGTCTTCGACCTGACGGATCACGTCGGGGTTCAACGGTTCACCCGCGCCGAGCAGTTCGCGCAACGCGTCCGGACGTTCGCCGAGGTCGGCCTGGATCAGCATGCGCCACACCGTGGGTGGTGCGCAGAAGGTACTCACCTTCGCGCGGCGGAGTTGATCCATCAGGGCCGCCGCGTCGAACCGGCCGTAGTTGTAGACGAAGATGGTGGATTCCGCGATCCACGGTGCGAAGAAACAGCTCCACGCATGCTTGGCCCACCCCGGTGAACTGATCGCGAGGTGAACGTCACCGGGGCGCAACCCGATCCACGCCATGGTGGTGAAATGCCCGACGGCGTAACTGGTTTGGGAGTGCTCGACCAGCTTCGGCCGGCTGGTGGTACCCGAGGTGAAGTAGATCAGCATCGGATCGTCGACGTCGGTGACCGCCTCGAACGGACCGGCCGACTCCGATTCTCCGGCGTCGGCGTACCCGACCCAGCCCGGTGCCGGCGATCCGACGACGATCCGGAGATAGTCGCCGTCGAGGTCGTCGAACTTCGGTGTGTCGGCGGCGTTGGCGATCACCGCACGCGCCTGCCCGCGGTCGATGCGGTCGCGCAGATCCTCCGGGCCGAGCGCCGCAGTCGTCGGCATGACGATCGCACCGAGTTTCAGCACGGCCAGCATCGCCTCCCACAACTCGACCTGATTGCCGAGCATCAGGATGACGCGATCCCCCTTGCCGATGCCCAGGCCCCGCAGCCAGGTGGCGACGCGATCGGAACGCTGCGCCATCTCGGCGAAGGTGACCGTCACCTCCGACCCGTCCTGCTCGGTGATCCACAGGGCGACGGAGTCGTTGTCGCGGGCGATGACGTCGAACCAGTCCGTCGCCCAGTTGAAGCGACCGGACAGTTCCGGCCACCGGAACTCGGCGACGGCCTTGTCGTAGTCGGAGATGAGACTGATCATCTGGTCGCGCCCGGCGCGGTAGAGGTCGGTGTTACTCGTCATGGACGACATGATCCACGTCACACGCCGGTCCCGACACCCCCCGAAGAGGGGTCGCTCGATGAGACACCATCGGGCCGCCGGGAGAGGTGGGTGGGTCGGCGCGGTCGTGTCGGTTCGATGGGCCATGCTCGAACGATGACGACACGACCTCCACGCGTCGAGGACCACCCGCGGACGACCACCTACGAGACAGGTGACGATGCCGCCCTCTCCCCCGACGCGTCCGTCGAGATGACGTCGTTCCGCGATCTGGACCTCACCGATCGGGACCTGATGGGTGTGGCCCTCACCGATTGTGAGGTGCGATCGGTGATCTTCGACGGCGCCGACCTGAGTGCATCGCGCATCGCCGACTCCGTGCTCACCCAGCTCCAGGTGGGGCGATTGTCGTTGCCGCGCAGCACTCTCCGCAATCTGCACATGTCGCGTTGCCGGTTCGGCGCGCTCGACATGTTCGACGCAAGGGTCCGCGGAATGGTCGTCGAGGGTTGCAAGGTCGACCTGCTGAACCTGCGCGGCGCCGACGTCCGGGATGTGCTCTTCCGGGACTGCACCGTCGGCGAGATCGACCTCGGCGACGCCGCCCTCTCCCGCCTGGCGTTCGAGGACTGCACCGTCGGGGCCATCGATGTGCACCGCGCGAAGCTCACCGATCTCGACCTGCGCGGGGCGCGGGTGGGCACGCTGCGGCACCTGGACGGACTGTCCGGGACCACCATCGACGGCGAACAGCTCATCGGATTCGCAGGACTGTTCGCCGCCCATCTGGGCGTCGAGGTCGACTGAGCGCCGCCTGTTCTATAGACTATTTTTTACAGTCGTCAGCGAGACCAGGAGGCATCACCATGTCGGACACCGTGCAGCGAACGCTTCGCGACCACGTCGCCGGTTGGCACCCCGCACCGATCGTCGAGACCGACATCCTCGATCCGGCCCAGGCGAGCCGACTCGCCGCCACCCTGGACACCGGCGAGACCTTCGGGCCGGAAGACGCACTCCCCATCCCGTGGCATTGGGTGTACTTCTCGGAGTGGCCGCCGACGGCGGACCTCGGAGCCGACGGACACCCCGCGGATGGCCACTTCCTCCCGCCGATCCCCGACCGGCGCCGCATGTTCGCCGGGTCGCGGATCACCTCCACCGGGCCGCTGCGTCTCGGCGTCTCGACCGAGAAGCGATCCTCGATCGCCGCGATCACCGAGAAGACCGGACGCACGGGCGACATGCTGTTTGTGACCGTGCGATCGGAGTACCGCCAGGACGGCGACGACGAACCGCGCCTCGTCGAAGAACAGAACCTGGTGTACCGCAGCGACTCCGGGCATTCGCGCCCGTTCGAGCGCCCGTCGTCGGAGTTGGGCGCGTCCACCGCACAGTGGTCGACGGAACCGACCCCGACCACCCCCACGCTGTTCCGCTACTCCGCGCTGACCTCCAACGCCCACCGCATCCACTATGACCGCCCGTATGTGACGGAGGTCGAGGGTTACCCCGACCTGGTGGTGCATGGTCCGCTGCTGGCCACCTACATGGCCGAACTGGTACGCAGCCGCCGAGGTGGAGAGTCCCTGCGCGACTTCGAGTTCCGGCTTCAACGCCCGCTCTTCATCGGTGACCGGTTCCGGGTGGAGGCCACCGACACCGGCGGTGACATCGCACTGCGCGTCGTCACCGGAGGCGACACGGTGCATGTGTCCGGACGAGGATCGTTCTGATGAGCAACCAGGTCAGCATCGCCGAAAAGATCCGCACCGCACGGACATTCCTCTTCGTTCCGGGCGATCGTCCGGAACGATTCGACAAGGCCGCCGCGGCCGGCGCCGACGTCGTGATCGTCGACCTCGAGGACGCGGTATCCCCCGCCGACAAACCGGCGGCCCGCGAGCACATCGCCGACTGGTTCGGCGCCGGGAATTCGGCATTGATTCGCATCAATGCCGCACAGACACCCTGGCACGACGACGATGTCGCTCTCGCACAACAGCTTCAGGCGTCCGTCGTCCTCGCCAAGGCGACCGACGTCGACGCGGTGGCCGCGGTCGGAGCGGCCACATCCGCATCGGTGATCGCCCTGATCGAGACCGCGCGCGGAATCGGCAACGCGGGCGCCCTCGCCGAGCTCGACGCGGTGGTCCGACTCGGCTTCGGCGCGATCGATTTCGCCGTCGACATCGGCGTCGACCCCAATGACCGTGAGGCGCTGTTGTTCGCGCGCTCCGGACTCGTGCTAGCCAGTGCCGCAGCGGGTATCGCCGCACCGATCGACGGTGTGACCACGGCCCTGCGCGAACCCGACGTCCTCGTCGACGACGTGCGGTACGCCGCGCGCATAGGCATGCCCGGCAAGCTGTGCATCCACCCCGCCCAGGTGGCGGCGGTGCACGACTGCCTTGCGCCTACCGACGACCAGATCGCCTGGGCACGTTCTATTCTCGAGGCGGCCGGGCTCGGCTCCGCAGCGGTCGCAGTGGACGGCCACATGGTGGATCCGCCCGTCGTGGCACGCGCAGAACGGATCCTGGCTTCGGTGAGTCGCTGACTTCATCAGCGCTCGCTCACGCTTCTCACCGGTTCGACCAACGGGTTACGGCTCGACCGGCGGGAGGAGGAACGACGACTGTCGATCACTTGCCCAGTGCGCCAATGTCATTGCGTACCAGCTGCAGCCTGCGGAGGCCTCGACACGGCTCGTCGTTTCGACGGAGCTCAACGCGGCGGCTTGCGCTCCTCACCGGCGGGAGAAGGAGGCTCGACCGGCGGGGTAGTGGCTCCACCCGCGGGGTCACGGCTCCACCGGCAGGGTCACGGCTCGATCGGCGGGACAACGGCCCGACCAACGGAAGGACGACTCGGCCGGCGGAAGAACCGGCCGCTACTCCTCGCGGCGATTGTCGGCGAGCAGCCGACCGGCCTTGCGGACGTGTTCGGCCATGGACTCGCGTACCGCCCCGGCGTCCCCGCGGCGCAATCCGTCGAGGATGGCGCGGTGATCATCGGCCGACGCCTGCGGCCATCCCTCGACCGAGGCGAAGAATCGTCGAGGTGCGTAGCTGAGAGACGACTTGATCATCCACGACAGCTTGGGAGAGTCGGCGGTGCGGTAGATCCGACGATGGAACTCGTGGTTGAGACGCTCCACCTCGTCGTTGTCGCCGCGGTCGGCCGCCGATTCCAGATCGGACTGGATCGCCTCGAGGGCGGTGAGCCCGGCGTCGTCGATGTTCGCGGAGGCCCGGGCGGCGAGTTCGCCGGCCAACAACGCCTGACCGGCGAACACATCCTCGATGTCGGCGCTACTCAGGGGCGCGACGACGAATCCGCGCCGCGGCTCGACCCGCAGCATCCCCTCCGTCTGCAGCGAGAGCAGACCCTCCCGCGCCGGGGTCGCCGACACCCCGAGTTCCTCGGCGACGTTCTCCGGCCGGATGAACTCGCCGGGTTGCAATTGCCCCGACACGATGAGTTCACGCACATATTCCGAGACCTCGTCGGATAGTCGGGGGCGACGACGGCGTGGCGATACCGCCGCGGAGGATGATCGGCCCGTCGGCCCCTGATCGGGCATAGTCTATAGACTATACACAGGCTCGTCCGAGGTTCCCCGCCGTCGACCGTGCCTACAGTGGAGCCGATGTCTGAGCGCCGCGCACCCGAGACCACCGCCGGGGTTTCCCCGCAGGCATCGGACTCGGGAGTGTTCTCCTCCCTGCGAATCCACAACTACCGCCTCTATTTCGGCGGGCAGGCCCTGTCGTTGGTCGGCACCTGGATGCAGGCCACCGCCCAGGCCTGGTTGGTCCTCACGCTCAGCGGGTCGTCGGCGGTCCTCGGCGTCATCGTCGCCCTGCAGGCCGTTCCGATCCTGGTGCTCGGACCGTATGCGGGGGTGGTCGCCGACCGGGTGGATCGACGGAAGCTGATGATCGCGCTCCAGTCGGTGATGGGTCTGCTGGCGGCCGTCCTCGCGGTCCTCACCCTCGGCGGCTGGGTGCAGGTGTGGCACGTCGGAGTGCTGGCGGTGCTGTTGGGGCTCAACAACGCCTTCGAGAATCCGGCCCGCCAGGCCTTCATCCACCAGATCGTCGGCGAATCCCTCATCCGCAATGCCGTCACCCTCAACTCGGTGATGGTCAACGCCGCCCGCGCGGTGGGCCCGGCGGTCGCCGGCGTCATGCTCGCCGCGGTCGGTGCCGGTTGGTGCTTCGCGGTGAACGCGGCCAGCTTCGTCGCCGTCGTGGTGTCGCTGATCGCGATGCGCACCGCCGACATCGCCCATGAGAAACCCATCAAGCGCGGTAAAGGTCAACTGCGCGAGGGACTTCGGTACGTATCCGGAAAGCCGCTGCTGTGGGTGCCACTGGCGATGATGGCCCTCGTCGGCACGCTGGCCTACGAGTTCCAGGTGTCGTTGCCCGCGGCCGCACGCGACTCGTTCGGCGGCGGACCGCAGGCCTTCGGATTCATGACCGCCGCGATGGGTGTCGGCGCGGTCGTCGGCGGCCTGCTCGTGGCCGCGCGGGGAACCACCGGATTGCGCACGTTGACCATCGCCGCGGCAGGCTTCGGGGTCACCATCGCCGTCACCGCCGCCGTCCCGCACCTGTGGATGGCGATCGTCGCGCTCTTCTTCGTCGGCTGGCTCAGTGTCTCGTTCATGTCGACCGGCAATGCCACGTTGCAGCTCAACTCGGAACCGCATATGCGCGGTCGGGTGATGGCGCTGTGGTCGGTCGCCTTCATGGGATCGACGCCCATCGGTGGGCCGATCATCGGGTGGATCAGCGAGGTCGCCGACCCGCGTACCGGCCTCGCGGTCGGCGCCGCGGCCTGCTTCGTGGCCGCGGTGATCGGCGTCGTCGCCCAACGTCGAACGGAGACCCCGACGCCCAGGATGGTGCGGACGACGTCGTGAGCGCCAGTCGCCGGCCGAACTCGCCCCGGGTCACGAGTGACGGGAGGGACGAGCCGTCGCAGTGGGATGCGTCACATCACGGCAGGGTCGTCGCGCGACGTGCGGCAGGCCGGAATCGCGGCGAGTCGGTCGGGCGCCGCGTCCCCGCCTTCCTGCATATTTGATGTCAGGATGGCAGGGAGACTGCTGATCGGGCGATCGACAGGGACAGCGCCGCGACGTCCCCCCACAGCGACGGTTGTGGAGTGCCCCGACGGCCGACCGACTTCGGTTCTCCCAGCAACACGGAGTAGCCTCACCCACTGCGCCGTGCGAAGAATTGTGGTCGTGCGAAGACTTGGATGGAGGGTCCCCGATCGTCACCGAACAGCCATCGACCGGCACCCCACCTGCCTCGTCGGACACCACGTCATCCAATGCTGCATCCTCTGACGCGGCCACACCGTCGGTATCGGTGACCAAGCCTGCAACGACCGGTGCTCCGGAGACCGAGGCTGCGGCAACTCCCGCCACCAAGCGCGACAAGCACCTCTACCAGATCGACCTCGTTCGTCTGGTGACCTTCGGCGGCGTGATCCTCGATCACGTCATGCTCACCGTCACCGCACCGACGAGCGTCGCGGCGGGCGCCGTCGAACTCTTCCTGCGCTACACCCGCTACGGATTCTTCACTCTCACCGGCTTCGTGCTGACCTATCAGTACCGCAAGCGTGAACTGCAGACGATCCCGTTCTGGCGACGCCGCTTCAAACTCATCGGCCTGCCCTTCCTGACGTGGAGTCTCTTCTACTGGTTCTACGTGCGATATCACTTCCACGGTGTGCAATCGATCGTCGACGCCTGGAACAGCGTCGACGCCGTCAAACAATCGGTGAAGAGCATCGGCTACGACCTCCTCACCGGCCACGCCGCCTACCACCTGTACTTCCTGTCGGTGAGCATGCAGATCTATCTGGTGTTCCCGGCGGTCCTCTGGGTCCTCAAGCGGACCTGGGGTTATCACCGATACCTCTTGGGCCTGAGCTTCGTCATCCAGATGACGATGATGTACCTGATGGTCCGGCCGCCGCTGTCGTTCCTCACCTGGGGGCTCCAGGGAGTCATCTGGCGTCACCTCGAGGTGCTGATCTTCCCGTATCAGTTCTTCATCTTCGCCGGCTGCGTGGCCGCCATGCACTACGAGGCCGTGCAGGCGTTCGTGAAGCGCTGGCGCATCCACATGATGGTGATCGGTGCCGTCGTGATCTTCGGGACCTGGCTGTACTACCTGTACACGGTCGACCAGGGCGAGAATCTGTTCCGCGCGACCAACGTGTTCATGCTGCACAACCTGTGGGCGTTCATCGCGATCATCGTGATCCTCTACAGTCTCGGCACCATCTGGCAGGAACGGCGCCACCCCGGTTCCATCCCCGACAAGCTGATGAAGACCGCCTCGGACCGGTCCTTCGGCATCTACCTCGCCCATGCGCTCGCGATCTACGCACTGATGCCACAGATCGCCGACCCCGACATGCCGGCTGTGCCCCGAGTGCTCATCGCATACGTCGCGACCGTGGCGCTGACCGTCTTCATGGTCGAGACCCTGCGTCGCAGCCCGATCAGCCTGATCACCACCGGCCGCAACCGCATCGACTGGCGCTCCCAGAACGCGACGCGGTCCGTTCTCGTCGGTGCGGCCGCGATCGTGCTGGGACTCATCCTGCGATTCGGCTTCGACATGTGGGCGGGCAACCTCGTCGCCCTCACCGGCGCCTTCCTGATCTTCTCGATGGGCCTGGTGTACTGGCGTCAGGTCCGCCACCGCGATCACGAGTTCGTCGAGCAAGCGGTCTGAGACCTGCGGGGCCGAAGGCTCGGGGCTGAGAGCTGTTGACAGCGCTCTCCCCCCACTGACAGCGCTCTCCCCACCACTGACAGCGCTCACTTGAGCGCTGTCAACGACCACGAGAGCGCTGTCAACGACCACGAGAGCGCTGTCAACGACCACGAGAGCGCTGTCAACGACCACGAGAGCGCTGTCAACGTCCTCGAGAGCGCTGTCAACGGTTCGGGGGCACCCACTCGACGCGAAACAGCGCCCACTCGACACGAAACAGCGCCCACTCAACCCGAAACAGCGCCCACTCGACGGGAAAGAGCGCCCACTCGACGCGAAACAGCGCCCACTCGACGGGGAACGGGAGAGCTCAGCGAACTGCGTTGACGATCATCGCGGCGACGGCGGCCTTACCTGCGGAATTCGGGTGGTAGGGCACGGGCGTCTCGAATCCCCGCAGCCACGGGTCCGTTGAGCAGACCGTGTGGTCGGCGCCGGCGGAAGACGCCGTGATGAGTTCGGCGCCCGAGATCTGGGCCGCGGCGGCGGTGACCATCGCCAGGCCGTCGAAGACGCGGATCGTGGCCTCGATCTCGCTCGGCGACAGGGGCAGCTTGGCGCAGGTGGGTCCGCCGAGCACGACGGCCGGCGGGTAGTCGACCAGCAGGATGCGGGCCTGCGGTGCGCGCTGGCGCACCGCGAAGACCGTGGCGATCATCTTCTGCTCGACGGCGGCGTACCGTTCCGGCCCGGGTTCGGCCGGGATCGGATGGCCGAGATTGCATGTGCGCGCCGCGACCTCTTTGGCAACCTCCGGCGCGACGTTGCGGCAACTCATCGCGATCAGCCGTTGGATGTAGCCGACGTCGTTGCCGCCGGTGGTGATGGTGACCAGCGAGGTCTCCGGGGTCACCGCGTCGATCTGCGGATTCGGGGTGAACCGCTGCGGACGGTCGAGGATGTTGTCCGACGTCGATCCCGAACATGTCGCGTCCACCAGGCTCATCCCGAGGGCGGTGGCGACCTGATTCGGATAGTTGTCGGGTGAACGCAGGCACCGATTGCTCAACGATTCGATGCCTCCGGGTCCGGCGGCGTACGAACTGCCCAGTGCCACATACTTCTGCGGGGCGGGCGCACTGACGTTCACCGGCGTCTCGGTCTCGTGCTGCGCCGCGGTACGCACCGATGGCGCCGCCTCGGTGTGCGACGCCAGCCCCGAACTCCCGGACAGCACGACGACGCCCGCGGCCACCAGGGCTCCGCAGGCCGTCGCGATACGACCGATCAAGGCTCGAGACATAACCGTCCAAGTCTCACACACGCGGCGCCCGAACCCACGACGCGACCCGTGTTGGGTTGACCACGCCGACAAGAACTTCTGGCGAACCGCCGACTCACCACCCGGTGGGTGTGTCGAAGATGTCGGGTAGGTCCGTCGCGACCGAGTCGGTGAACACCGGATCTCGCTTCTCGAGGAACGACATCACGCCCTCGTGGACGTCGGCCATGCGGCCGCGCGCGTAGATCGCCGTCGAATCGGCACGATGCGCGTCCCACGGACTCGGCGCACCGGCCATCCGCCACAGCAGTTGACGGGTCAGCGCCACCGACACCGGTGCGGACCCGGCCGTCATCGACCGAGCCACCGCGATCGCGGTGTCGACGACCTCCTCGGGTGCGACGACCTGCTGCACCAGCCCGGCGTCGAGCGCCTCGGCGGCACTGACCATCTGCGCCCCGAGCGTCCATTGCAGCGCGGTGGGAAGGCCCACGAGACGCGGCAGGAACCACGTCGAACAGGCCTCGGGGACGAGCCCGCGCTTGGCGAAGACGAATCCGAATCGGGCGTTCTCCGACGCGATCCGCGCGTCGGCGGGCAGCGTCATCGTCACACCCACGCCGGCCGACGGCCCGTTGACGGCCATCACGACCGGCTTGAGCGATTCGAAGATGCGTAGTGAGACGCGGCCCCCGTAGTCGCGGGGCACCTCTCCGGCGGCCTCCTCGGTGAGCTCGAATGTCGATGCGCCGGCTCCGAGATCGGCTCCGGCGCAGAACGCCCGGCCCGCGCCGGTGATGACCACGGCACGCACGGAATCGTCGGCATCGGTGTCATCGAGGGTGGCCATCAGCTGATCACCCATCTGGGAGGTGAAGGCGTTGAGCCGATCCGGCCGGTTGAGGGTGATGATCGTGATCTCGTCGTCGCGGGTCACGATGATCGGCGCCTCGGCGCCGGTTTCGCCGGACGTCGGGTCGCGATGGTCGGATTCGGTGGTCACGGTGCGCAGTCTCCTCGATCGGTTGCCGGTAGCCAGAGTAGTGAATGGCTCCGGGTGGTGGACCGGGTCGGGAAACGACGATGCCCGCCGCGTCCCCTTCGGGGAGCACGGCGGGCGTCGTGGTATTCGATTGGGCGCGATCAGCTCTCGCTGCTGCCCTCGCCTGCCTTGGTCAATTCGACCGGGGCGTCCGGCAATTCGCGGGGCTTCTCCGAGCCGGTGAAGGTGAACTTGGCGTCCTCGCCGTCGCCTTCGCCGTCCCAGCCTTCCACGTCGATGAGGACGATCTGGCCCGGCGTGATGTCACCGAACAGGATCTTCTCCGACAGCTGATCCTCGATCTCGCGCTGGATGGTCCGACGCAACGGACGGGCACCGAGCACCGGATCGAAGCCGCGCTTGGCCAGCAAGGACTTGGCCTTGTCGGTGACCTCGATGGCCATGTCCTTGTTGCGCAGCGCGGTCTCCACCCGGTTGAGCATGAGATCGACCATCTGGATGATCTCTTCCTGCGTCAACTGGTGGAAGACGACGATGTCGTCGATACGGTTGAGGAACTCCGGGCGGAAGTGCTTCTTCAGCTCGTCGTTGACCTTCATCTTCATGCGCTCGTAGTTCGACTTGGAGTCGTCGCCCTTGCTGAAGCCCAGACCGACGGCCTTGGAGATGTCGGAGGTTCCGAGGTTCGAGGTGAAGATCAGCACGGTGTTCTTGAAGTCGACCGTGCGACCCTGACCGTCGGTGAGGCGGCCGTCCTCAAGGACCTGCAACAAGGTGTTGTAGATCTCCGAGTGGGCCTTCTCGATCTCGTCGAACAGCACCACCGAGAACGGCTTGCGGCGCACCTTCTCGGTGAGCTGGCCGCCCTCTTCGTAGCCGACGTAGCCGGGAGGCGCGCCGAACAGACGCGACGCGGTGAACCGGTCGTGGAACTCACCCATGTCGATCTGGATGAGCGCGTCGTCGTCGCCGAACAGGAAGTTGGCCAGCGCCTTGGACAGCTCGGTCTTACCGACGCCGGACGGGCCGGCGAAGATGAACGAACCGGACGGGCGCTTCGGGTCCTTCAGGCCTGCGCGGGTGCGGCGGATCGCCTTGGAGACGGCCTTGACCGCATCCTCCTGGCCGATGATCCGCTTGTGCAGTTCCTCCTCCATGCGGAGTAGACGGGTGGTCTCCTCCTCGGTGAGCTTGAACACCGGGATACCGGTCCAGTTGCCCAGCACCTCGGCGATCTGCTCGTCGTCGACCTCGGCCACGACGTCCAGATCACCACTGCGCCACTGCTTTTCACGCTCGGCACGCTCGGCGACGAGCTGCTTCTCCTTGTCCCGCAGGCCGGCGGCCTTCTCGAAGTCCTGCGCGTCGATCGCGCTTTCCTTCTCCTTGCGGGCGTCCGCGATCCGCTCATCGAACTCACGCAGGTCCGGCGGTGCGGTCATCCGGCGGATGCGCATCCGGGCTCCGGCCTCGTCGATCAGGTCGATCGCCTTGTCCGGCAGGAAGCGGTCGTTGATGTAGCGGTCGGCCAGGGTGGCCGCGGCGACGAGCGCACCGTCGGTGATGGACACCCGGTGGTGGCTCTCGTAGCGATCGCGCAGACCCTTGAGGATCTCGATGGTGTGCTCCACCGACGGCTCGCCCACCTGCACCGGCTGGAAGCGGCGCTCAAGCGCGGCATCCTTCTCGATGTACTTGCGGTACTCGTCGAGGGTGGTGGCACCGATGGTCTGCAGCTCTCCGCGGGCCAGCTTCGGCTTCAGGATCGACGCGGCGTCGATCGCGCCCTCGGCGGCACCCGCGCCGACGAGCGTGTGCAGCTCGTCGATGAACAGGATGATGTCGCCGCGGGTGTTGATCTCCTTGAGCACCTTCTTGAGGCGTTCCTCGAAGTCACCGCGGTAGCGGCTGCCCGCGACCAGCGACCCGAGGTCGAGGGTGTAGAGCTGCTTGTCCTTGAGCGTCTCGGGCACCTGACCGTTGACGATGGCCTGGGCGAGACCCTCGACGACGGCGGTCTTGCCGACGCCGGGCTCACCGATGAGCACCGGGTTGTTCTTGGTGCGGCGGCTCAGCACCTGCATCACGCGCTCGATTTCCTTCTCGCGCCCGATGACGGGGTCGAGTTTGCCCTCCGACGCGGCCGCGGTCAGGTTTCGACCGAACTGGTCGAGGACCAGCGAGGTCGACGGGGTGCCACCCTGCTCGGTGGAGCGACCACCGGTACCGGCCTCCTGCGGCTCCTTGCCCTGGTAGCCGGAGAGCAGCTGGATGACCTGCTGACGCACCCGGTTGAGGTCGGCGCCGAGCTTGACCAGCACCTGCGCCGCCACGCCCTCACCCTCGCGGATGAGGCCGAGCAGGATGTGCTCGGTGCCGATGTAGTTGTGGCCGAGTTGCAGCGCCTCACGCAGCGACAACTCGAGGACCTTCTTGGCACGCGGCGTGAACGGGATGTGCCCCGACGGCGCCTGCTGGCCCTGACCGATGATCTCCTCGACCTGACTGCGCACACCCTCGAGGGAGATGCCGAGGGACTCGAGTGCCTTGGCGGCGACTCCCTCACCCTCGTGGATCAGGCCGAGCAGGATGTGCTCGGTGCCGATGTAGTTGTGGTTGAGCATCCGCGCCTCTTCTTGGGCGAGCACGACAACCCGCCGAGCGCGGTCGGTGAACCGTTCGAACATTGTTCTCCCTCATTTCGCTTTCGCCCCGGCCGTCGTGTTGTCCCGATGATCACCGAGCGTTCGGTGATCGAGATAGGCGACAACTGCGATGGTGTCGGGGTACACGACGACCAGCCTGCTTCCACTCTAGAGGTCGTGTGGTGTGCACCTGCAGTTAACGCCCGCCTGAAGTGATGTCGAAACGGGTGACGACGGGGGTTCGAGCTGTACAACCGCCCTGCATGGCAGGGTGTTCCGGCCTCGCTACGCCGAGAGCGAACGCGGGGCGATCAACCCTTTTCGGTCGTGAAGGAGTCGACGATCCGATCGAGGATCGCGGTCACCTGCGCGGTCGCGGTGGCCGAGTCCTCGGCTGCGGCCACGAACAACGCCGACTCGTCGAGCGCGCCGAGTGCTACATGCGCCATCGGCCGGGTGGGCCCTGGGATGATCTGTCCGGCCTCCATTGCCGCGGCGAGCAGGGATTCGACGAGGGCGAAGCCGAACTCCTCTCCGCGCGCCCGCCACGCCGCCCAACCGAGTACCGCCGGCGCATCGACAAGGCCGATCGTCTGGGCGGCCGGATCGTGAAAGTACTCCAGAAATGCACGAATGCCCGCTTTGAGGGCGGCCACCGGATCGGCGTCCACGAGTTCGGCCGCCGCATCGGCGCAGAAGCGGGCCACGTCCTGCTCCAGCTCATCGAAGACGGCCGTGAAGAGTCCCCTCTTGTCGTCGAACTGGTGATAGAGCGCTCCGCGAGTCACCCCGGCGCGCTCGACGATCGCCTGGGTTCCGACGCCCGCGTATCCGTCACGTCCGAAAAGCTCCCGTCCGGCACCGACCAGCGCCGCACGGGTGGCTGCAGTGCGCTCCGCCTGTGTTCTACGACCATTGACATTCATACTGTGTGTACGTAACTTCCATACGCAGTGTTCGTAACTTGTTCGGCAACACTACCGGGAGGTCCCGATGCCATCGGTCCATACGCTCGAACTCCCGTCGGGAGTCCTCGAGTACCGTGAGGCGGCGCCCACGGGTCACGCCACCACCCTGCCGCCCGTCGTCTTCGTGCACGGAGTGGTCGTCGACGGCCGGATGTGGGAGTCGGTGGCCGCACGTCTCGGCGCGGCAGGGTTCCACTGCTATATGCCCACGCTCCCGCTGGGCGCCCACCGCATTCCCTGGGGGGCGGACGCCGATCGTTCTCCGCGTGGCGCGGCAACGTTGGTTCGTGAATTCGTCGCCGAACTCGGCCTGTCCGAGGCCATCCTGGTCGGCTGCGACACCGGCGGCGCAATCTGCCAGTTCGCGCTCGACGCCGATCCCGGCTTCGTCCGACGGGTGGTCTTCACCAATTGCGATGCCTTCGAACAATTTCCACCACAGCCGTTCCGCATCATCTTCGGCCTTCTCACGCAGCGACCACTGCTGCGACCGCTCATCGCCGGGCCATTGCAGATCCGAGCACTGCGTCATAGCGCTCTCGGCGTGGGACTTCTGATCACCGACCCCGACCCCGCGTACACACGCTCGGTCTTCGATCCGCTGCGGACCGATCCGGCCATCCGCGATGACTTCGTCACGTTCCTGCGCGCCATCGATCGACGAGAACTCGCCGAGTTGACGCCTCGACTATCCCGGGTGACATGTCCCGTGTCGGTGGTGTGGGGCCTGTCCGACAAGGCATTTCGTCCTGCCCTCGGCCGACGGTTGGCAGCGGTGTTCGAGCAGGCCGAGTTCATCGAGGTCGCAAACTCCCGCACGTTCGTGGCGATGGATCAACCGGAGGCACTCGCCGAGGCGATCATCGCGATCAGCCGGAAGGTGGGTATCACGACCGAATGACAATTCCTGAACTCCGCTAACAATCCTCGGGTGACGTCGATGTGACCAGTACGGAATCAACTTCCGGGGTCGGGATCACGGTCGGGAACGAACGCCACCACATCGAGGAAGGCCGCATCATGATCGATCCATCACAAACCTCCCGCGCATCCACACGTCGTCGCCCACGCACTCTGCGGCGCCTGATGATCGCGTGCCTGTCGGTGACCGGCATCGTCGCCGGCACCCTCGGCGCCACGTCGATCGGCGCCGGCGACGCCGCGGCCGCACCCAACGGCAGCGGACACGGTATGTGCTTCGACATCAACTCCGCCCTGGCCCGCACCTCGGCCGCCAAGGTCGGCCGCGACGTCAACGGCGGAACCTTCGTCCCCTATCGGGCCAGCAACAATCCGATCTCCCGCGGCTGCAACCTCGACTGGATGCTGGTGAACGGCAACGGGATCGGCGATGCCACCTACCAGTCGCGGGTACTGCTGTTCGCCGGCGGACGATTCCTGGGGACCGTCGATCCGAAGCCCTTCGGTTACACCAGCATCTCCGGTTACTCGCCCTATCACGTCACCGTCCGCTACCGCTGGCTGCTTCCCCAGGACGCCTTCTGCTGCGCGAGCGGTGGACCGACCTACGTCACCGCCTTCCAAGTCGCCGGCCAGGTGTTCCGGATCGGGACGTTCCCGCCCAGTTAGTGCATGCGTCCGGCGCCACGAGATCGGGTAGGTTCCGCACATGATCGATCCCCACGCCTGGGCCGGGGCGCCGTTCACCTATCCCGAGGTCGGGGCGACGGCGTCCACCCCGCCCGCCGATGCACATGCGATCGTCGTCGAACGCGTCGTCGGGGCGGGCCGCACCGATTTCGCCACCTCCGCGGAATTCATCCTCGCCTACGGCATGCAGCGCGGCGCCGGACTGCGCGTGCACGCGAGCACCCCGGCCGCCGCCGTCGGCACGATCATGGTGATGTCGGCGCCGGCGTTCGGGCGCATCCGGATTCCGTGCCGGGTGGTCTACGTCCTCGACGAGCCCGATCGGGCCGGTTTCGCCTACGGCACCCTCGCGGGGCATCCCGAGAGCGGCGAGGAATTGTTCAGCGTCGAGCACCGCGCCGACGACTCCGTCGTTGCGGTGATCCGGGCCTTTTCCCGCCCGGGACGCTGGTACACCCGACTGGGCGGACCGCTGGTGAGAGCGGTGCAGGCCGCGACGACGCGTCGCTATCTCGCCGCGGTCGCCGACGCCGTCGGCGCGCACTGATCAGAAATACTTTCCCCGAGACCGTCGGATTTCCGCCTCCGCCGACGACGATAGAGATGTGAGCGGTCAACGCGGCGGTGCCCAAGCACTGCTGGAGTGCTACGACGAGGCACTGCCGGCGGTCTACGGGTACGTGCTGCGCCGCTGCTCGGACCGGGGCGTCGCCGAGGACGTGACGTCGGAGACCTTCCTGGCCGCGATGGACACCGTGCGCCGCGACACCGACCTGATGCCCACCGTGGCCTGGCTGATCGGGGTGGCACGCCACAAGCTGGCCGATCACTGGCGCCGCGCCCAACGCACTCCCGAGCCGGTCGATGGGATCCCGGAGACCGCCGCCGACGACTGGGACGCGCATCTCGATCGGATGATCGCCCATCACACACTCGCCCAGCTCTCCCCGATCCACCGCGCGGCGCTGACCCTGCGCTACGTCGACGACCTCCCGGTCGCCGAATGTGCCGCGCTGCTCGACCGCACGGTCGGCGCCACCGAGGCACTGCTCACCCGGGCCAAGCGAGCGTTTCGCGCGGCCTACCCCGAGGAGACGACCCACCCCGAGCAGACCCGGCCATCCCGGAAAGGAGGACGCGCATGAGCACCGACGGGACCGAATTCGGGTCGACGACAGATCCTTTCGTCGCACTGCGCGCGCCGACCGGACCGGAATGGACCGATCCGATCGCACCCGACCCCGACTTCGCCGCGCGCCTTCGTGATCTCCTCGAGCGCGGCGCCACCCTACCGACAGGAGTTCTCATGTCCACCACCACCGTCGATGACCTCACCGCGCCCACCGACTCCACCGCACCGGTCGTCGAACGGCCCGGCGCCCTCCCCTACCTCACCGTGCGCGATGCCCGCGCGGCCATCGGCTGGTACGTCGAACACCTCGGGGCACGGCTTCGCGGTGAGCCGATCCTGATGGACGACAACACCATCGGGCACGCCGAACTCGAGATCGGCGACGGCGTGCTCTATCTCGCCGAGGAGTTCCCCGACATGGGTTTGCGGGCACCGGGTCCCGGCCACGTGTCGGTGAGCCTGATGCTCCCGGTGCCCAGCGCCGACGCGGCCCTGCAGAACGCCCGCGGCGGGGGCGCGATCGTGACCCGGGAACCGTACGAGGCACACGGCACCCGATCGGCCACCATCATCGATCCCTTCGGTCATCGGTGGATGCTCACCGGCCCGGTGCTCGCGACCACCGTTGCACCCGAGCCGCTCCGGCCCGGCGATATCGCCTACCTGTCGCTACAGACCCCCGACGTCGAGAAGGCCGCGCGCTTCTACGGTGCGGTATTGGGCTGGGAATACGATCCGGCACATCGTCAGGTCACCAATCTCGGTCACCGGCTGGGCATTTCGGCCGCGAGCGACTACGGGGTGAACACCCTGTTCTGCGTGTACGCCGTCGACGACTTCGACGCCGCGCACGCGGCGATCGTCGCCGCCGGTGGTCGCGCCGGCGAGGTGTCGACGGCCGGCGACGGCGTGCAGGTCCTCGACGCCGTCGACGACCAGGGCGTCGCCTTCTCGGCGTACATCCCTCAGGCGAATGACCAACGCATGCACCAGCATCCGTCCGGTCATGGCGAGATGTCGTATCTCACGGTGCATACCCCCGACAGCGCTCGGCTGCGGTCGTTCTACGGCTCCGTGCTGGGCTGGTCGTTCACACCCGGGCGCATCGACGACGGCTGGGAGGTGGATGGCGCCCATCCGCAGATCGGCGTCGCCGGTGGCGCGGATTCGTCTGTCGCCGAACCGATGTGGAGTGTCTCCGACATCGACGCCGCGGTCGCACGGGTGCGCGATGCCGGCGGCCGAGTGCTGCGCGAACCCGATCGTCAGGCCTACGGGATCACCGCGCACTGCGTCGACGACCAGGGCGCGCGGTTCTACCTCGGTCAGCTCTTCTGACGCGACTCGTCGAACGCCTCGCGTGACCGCGCGACGCTTCCGACGCTGCCCTCGACGAGTTCGATCAACCCCAACAGTCGTGCCGCCACGTCGGCACCGAGTTCGGTCAGCGAATACTCCACCTTCGGCGGAATCGACTGCAGCACCGTTCGATTCACGAATCCGTCGCGCTCGAGGTGCTGCAGCGTCTGGGACAGCATCCGCTCGCTCACCCCGTCGACGCGGCGACGCAGGGCACTGAACCGCAGATCCCCCTCGCCGAGTGCGACCAGCGCGAGCAGCCCCCAGCGACTGGTGACGTTCTGCAGGATGTCGCGCGAGGCGCAGTCGCGGGCGAAAACATCGGCCATCAGAACCGGGTCCGGGCCCAGCCCATCGCCGACCGAGTCGATCCCGGGGTCGGTGGCGGCAGGCTCGGCGGACATGACAGTCATCGTATGCCCTGATCGACGCCTGTGCTAACTCCAGTGTTTGCACTGCACGAATAGTAAGTGCATGATGATCGGGAATCGTCAATCGAAGGAGCATCGTCATGACCAGCTACGCCGTGACCGGGGCCACCGGAGCCCTGGGTGGCCTCGCCGTGTCCGCACTCATCGACCGGGGCGTCGCACCCGCCGACATCCACGCCGTCGTGCGCGACCCCGACAAGGCGGCCGCGCTGCGTGATCTCGGCGTGGACGTGCGCGTCGCCGACTACTCCGACCCGGCCGCCCTGCGCGCCGCGCTCACCGGCGTCGACCGACTGCTCCTCGTGTCGGGATCGGAAATCGGATCACGAGTCCCCCAGCACCGCAACGTGATCGAAGCCGCCGCCGAGACCGGCGTGACCCTCGTCGCCTACACGAGCGTCGTGCGGGCCGACACCTCGCCGTTGACCCTGGCACAGGAGCATGCCGCGACGGAGAAGATCCTCGTCGAATCCGGCGTCGGGTATGTCCTGCTGCGCAACGGCTGGTACTGGGAGAACTACCTGCAGTCGGCGCCGGCCGCGATCGAATCGGGCGTGCTGTACGGCGCGGCCGGGACGGGCACCGTCGGCGGGGCGGCTCGTGCCGACTTCGCCGGTGCGGCCGCCGCCGCCCTCGTCGACGCGGCGGGCGCGGAGATCTATGAACTCACCGGCGACGAGCACCTCACCTACCCGGAGATCGCCGCGGCACTCGCACAGGTCAGCGGCCGGCCGGTCGCCTATCAGGACCTCCCCGAGGCCGACTACGCCGCCGGACTCGAGCAGGCCGGCATCCCGGCACAGTTCGCGGCGATCCTCGCGGACTCGGATGCGGGCGTGGCGCGCGGCGACCTCGATTCCGACTCGACCGCGTTGCACGATCTGCTCGGGCGGCCCACCACACCGCTGGTCGACGTCCTGCGTGCCGGGCTGGTCAGCGCCACCGCCTGAGCTCCGCCTGCCCGCCGCCTGGCCTCCCGACGCCGGCCGGTCGACGTGATTGACTGTTCGCCATGTCACTTCGCGCCGACCTGCGCCGTCTGGCCCACCGCCTCCCGTTCGGGATCGGGACCGTCGTCGCGATCCTGGCGGCCGCGATGGTGGCCTCGGTCGGCGCGGTCCTGGCGATGGGCACTCCCGACGACGCCGACACGGCGCACGACTACGGACAGTTGCGGTCGTATCCGCACACACCGGCCGTGGCGTGGACGATCACCGACCGGCGCCTGCCCGGCTACACCGCCGCCGTCGGACGGATCGAGGTCGCGGCCACCCATGGCGACGAGTGGCTGCTCAGCTACCCGTCGGGCATCGGGCGCAGTTACCTGCTCGTCGACCGCGGCGACGGCCACGCGCTGTGGCCGTCGCCAGTGCGGGCGGGCACCGGGAGTTGCGACATCACCGACGACGGTGTGGTGGGATGTGCCGTCAACGCGAGCAGCGACCTCGCCGAGGGCTTCTATCTCGTCGAGGACGACGGCACACCCACCGCGGTGCCGGGGGACGACGATTCGGCGAAGGTCGTCGCCGTCGGCCACAACTTCGCGCACATCGACGCGACCGGATATCAGATCACGATGCGCACGCCGTCGGGCCGCACGCTGTGGTCGCGCTCGTTCTCCGACAGCGCCACGCCGGAGGTCACCGCCAACGGCCTCCTGATGATCACCACCTCCGGCGGTGCGCGATTCATCGTCGACCGTGGCACCGGCGCCGACCTGCTGACGTGCTCGGGCTGCACGATCAACGTCTATCCCACCGGCATCACCGTCGACCACACCGACGCCGACACCCGCACCTTCGATTCCTATGCCGTCGACGACGGTCGGATCGATCCGACCCCCACCGCGCACAAGGACGGCTGGCACGTCATACCGGGGCCGTCGACCCTTCCGGTGCTGGCCCTGACCGGGCTCGCGCAGATGCAGGCGACCGACGGGCTCTATGTGATCGTCGACCCGGCCCGATCCGGCGCACTCTGGCAGGTGACCGATCCCGAACTCTCCAAGGCCAACACCCGCCCCTGCGGCCGCTACGTCGCGTTCGCGCTGAAGGATCGTTCGCGGTCGATTCATGCACTGTCCGACGGTTCGGCGGTCGGTTCGCTGCCGGCGCCGTCGTTCGAGGACCCCAACGGCAACCTCGACAATCTGCGGTGCGTCGGATCCAGCGGAGGCCTCTTGGTCTTCGCCAACGGCGCGCGGATCTCCGCGGTCGATCCGGCCACCGAGTCGACCGCGTGGTCGGTCGACGTGAACGGGGCCGTCGACAGCGTCGACGGTTTCATCGTGGCGCATGAGGGAAGCACGCTGCGGGTCTTCCAGCCCAGTTGAGCGATGCGTTGTGGCGGGTATCACATCGCTTCACTCGCGTCCGGGATGACCTGCATCGGCGTGGGTGACGCTCAGCCGACTCCCAGGATTTGATAACGACCAGATAACGGATTGGACACGCTGACGTGTAGCGTCGTCGGCGGTCCGCGACCGAACAGATGCTCGCGGGCCTCGATGTACCCGAGATGTTCTGAGGTCCGACCGTTGGGAAAGCACTCCAAGCCACGCTCGCCGCTCCTTCCGCGAGCGCGTAAACCGTTGATGGCCACCGCCTTGATCCCGGTCGTCGGCGCCTTTGCCGCCGCGGCCGCCGCAGCCACCGACGACGGCGGGCAGGCCGTCGCCCAACCCGCCGCGACGTCGACGCCCTCCGCGTCACACGCCGCGTCGTCGGCCTCCCCGGAGGCGGTCGGCGCACCCGTGCCCGCGGCGCACACCGCAATCACCGCGACACCCGCCGTCGCCACCCCGGCCGCGGCACCGTTGCCCGCCAGCGTGACCGACGGAGCGGTTCCGACGATCAACTTCGAGGCCTACCGCAAGGCCGCCGACACGATCGCCCGCACCGAGCCGGTGTGTGGCATCGACTGGAAGCTGATCGCCGGCATCGGCAAGGTCGAGTCGCACCACGCCAACAACGGCGACGCCGACGCGTCCGGCCGCCTGCGCACGCCGATCTTCGGCCCCACCCTCGACGGCTCGTTGGCCGGCAATCAGGTGATCACCGACACCGACGGAGGACGCCTCGACGGAGATGCCGTCCACGACCGGGCGGTCGGGCCGATGCAGTTCATCCCGGCGACGTGGCAGAAGTACGCGGCCGACGGCAACGGCGACGGCGTGGCCGACCCGCAGAACATCTTCGACGCGGCCCTCACGACCGCCCGCTATCTCTGCGACGGTGGCCTCGATCTGCGCAATGCCGCGGCCCAGACGACCGCGGTGCTGCGCTACAACAATTCGATGACCTACGTCTCCGACGTCCTGGGGTTCGCGCGCGGGTACTGACGCGGGCACGGTGTGTGATGACGCGGGACCGGCAACACGATGGGACCCACCACAGTTGACTTCCCCGACCCACTGGATAGAGTGACGTTACCCATCGGGGAATTCGACATCGTGAACTCCCCGTCCTCATTTGCGAACGGAGAGTTCATGAGGCGCATCCTGCGCATCGTCACCGTGGTTGTCGGTCTGCTCTTGGCCCTGACACCCGCATTCACGGCACACGCCGCACCGCTCGCACCCGTCGGTGGTGGTAGCGGCATCGTCATCGACTCGCGGTACGGCTGCACGATGACGACTGTGGGACACGATCGCGCCGGACGACTCATCGGCCTCACCGCCGGCCACTGCGGCGATGTCGGATCGCGAATCTCGTTGGAGAACAACCCCCGAGCCGGGGTCATCGGCCGCATCGTCCAGAAGAGCAAGCCAGGTGACTACGCGGTGATCCAGCTCGACACCAACCGCGTGTTCGGCACCCGGACCGCCGGCGGAGCCACCATCCGTTCCGTCGGAGCGTTCCCGCCTGCCGGCGCGTCGGTCTGTAAGACCGGACGCACCACCGGTTTCAGCTGCGGCCCGGTCCTGCAGACCTCCAGCACCGACAGCCTCAGCTACGTCTGCGCCAACCACGGCGACTCCGGTGGCCCGGTGCTGTCGGGCAACCGCGTCGTCGGCATGCTCAACGGGGGACTGATCGTCGGTATCCCCGGCACGCCGCTGCGAGGTGCCATCGGCTGCATCCATCCCGCCGTCCCGGTCTACACACCGATGGTCGCCACCAAGATGACCGCCATCATCGGCGACATGAACTACTACGGACGCTACGGAGCCGGTTTCCGTCCGATCTGAATGACGTTGACAGCGCCCTGAATAACGTTGACAGCGCCCTCTCGAATGCTCACCGCACTCGGGAGGGCGCTGTCAGCGTGAGGGAGAGCGCCGTCACCGGGCGACGGGCTGCCGGTCGGGGTTGCTAGTCGGCGCTCAGAAATGCTTGCAGGGCAGCCGAATACATCGGTACGTCGGCGGCGCCCATCATCTCCCGGGCACTGTGCATCGCCAACTGGGGCGCACCGACGTCGATGGTCATCAGACCGGTGCGGGTGGCGGTGATGGGGCCGATCGTCGAACCACAGGGCAGGTCGGCGCGATGGATGTAGCGCTGCATCGGCACCCCGGCGGTGTCGCAGGCGAGGGCGAAGATGGCCTCCCCCACCGCATCCGAGGCGTAGCGCAGATTCTGATTCACCTTGAGCACCGGACCGCCGTTGATCGCGATGCGGTGTGACGGTTCGTGCCGCTCCGGATGATTGGGGTGGGTGGCATGCGCCATGTCCCCGGACACGCAGACACTCGAGGCCATCGCCTGCAGGTAGTCGGCACGGGTTCCGCCGCGCGTCAACACGATTCGTTCGAGGGTCGTCGCCAGGAAGTCCGACGCGGCGCCCCGTTCGGACCCGCTGCCGACCTCTTCGTGATCGAACAACGCCAGCACCCGGGTGTGGATCGACGGCGCACCGTCGAGCAACGCGCGCAGCCCGGCGTAACAGGTCCCCTGATTGTCCAGGCGGGGCGCGCTGAGCAAGTCGCGATCGGCACCGATCAGTCCCGACGGCGCGATGTCGTGGGTCATCAGTTCCCAGCCGAGCAACGACTCCGGTTCGATACCGGCGTATTCGGCCACCCACTTCAGCACACTCGGCACGTCGTCGCCGATCCCCCAGATGCCGTCGACGTGACGCTGCGGATCCGGTGTGACACCCTTGCGGTCGGCGGAGAGGTGGATCGCCAACTGCGGCACCCGCACCACCGGTTCGGTCACGTGAACCAGCGTGTGCGCCACGGTGTTTCCCGATCGGTACGCCAGCCGCCCGGACAGCCCGAGGTCACGGTCCAGCCACGAGTTCAGCCACGCCCCGCCGTACGGTTCGAGCGCGATCATCGCGACGCCCGCACTCATCCGATCCGGGTGCTGCTTGAGTCGCAGGTTGGGGCTGTCGGTGTGGCCGCCGACGATGCGGAAGTCGTTGCCGTCACCGAGATCCCACGCGATGATCGAGCCACCGCGGATGACGTAGAACTTCCGATCCGGTGACGGGATCGACGCGTCCTGCTCGGTGAGCCACTCGTGTTCCTCGAACAACCGCCGAAAACCCGCCTCCTCCAACGTCTTCGCGACGGTGGCACAGACGTGGAAGGGTGACGGCGAGGCGTCGATGAACTCGCCGAGCCCGCCGGCGGTGGCCGAGGTGGACAGACTCATGCGCGGCGACTCATGCGGCCGAGAGCACCGCGTCGATGGCCGAGTAGAACATCCCCAGACCGTCGTCGCTCGGGCCGGTCAGGGCCTCGGTGGCGTGCTCGGGGTGCGGCATCAGCCCGACGATGCGGCCGTCGGGGCTGCTGATCCCGGCGATGTCGAGCGCGGAACCGTTGGGATTGCCGCCCGCGTAGGTGAAGACGATGAGGCCCTCCCCCTCGAGTTCCTCGAGTTTGCGTTGCGGGGCGACGTAGCGGCCCTCACCGGACTTCAGTGGGATGAGGATCTCCGCGCCCCGCTCGAACCGCGAACTCCAGGCGGTGGTGGTCGATTCCACCCGCAGCCACTGATCGCGGCAGATGAAGTGCAAGCCCTCATTGCGGGTCAGGGCGCCGGGCAGCAGACCGGCCTCGCACAGCACCTGGAATCCGTTGCAGATGCCGAGCACCGGCATGCCCTTGCCCGCGGCCTCGATGACCGAACCCATGACGGGCGCGAACTTCGCGATGGCGCCGGCGCGCAGGTAGTCGCCGTAGGAGAAGCCGCCCGGCACGATGACCGCGTCGACCCCCTTCAGGTCGGCGTCGCCGTGCCACAGGTCGACGGCCTCGGCGCCGGCGAGGCGGACCGCGCGGGCCGCGTCGACGTCATCGAGGGTGCCCGGGAAGGTGATGACCCCAATACGTGCGCTCATCTGCTCCCGACCTACTCCGAGACCCGGGAGACGCTGAAGTTCTCGATGACCGTGTTGGTCAGCAGTTCCTCGGCGATCCGCTCCAGGGTCACGTCGTCGACGCTGTCGTCGACCTCGAGTTCGAATCGCTTGCCCTGCCGGACGTCACCGATCCCGCTGAATCCCAGGCGCCCCAGTGCACCGACGATCGCCTGACCCTGCGGATCGAGGATCTCGGCCTTGGGCATCACGTCGACCACCACTCGTGCCATCGGCAATTGCTCCCATTCGGTATGTCCATGTGTCGCGTCGGAAAATGGACTTTGGCTGATCACGGGCTACCTTACCGGCATCACGGGCGCCCGCTCGCCCCGACCGGCGTCGGTCTACAGCGCCGCTTCGATGGCCTCGATCACCTCGGGGGCGGTCGGTTCGGTGCGCGGGCGGAACCGTGCGGTGACCTCACCGTCGGCGCCGACGACGAACTTCTCGAAGTTCCACTGGATGTCGCCGGCCTCGCCCTCGGCGTCGGTGGCCTGGGTCAGTTCGGCGTAGAGCGGATGGCGGTCGTCTCCGTTGACGTCGGTCTTTGCCAACAGCGGAAAGGTCACGCCGTAGTTCGTGGAGCAGAAGGTGGCGATCTCCTCCGGGCTGCCCGGCTCCTGTCCCATGAACTGGTTGCAGGGCACACCGACGACGGTGAGCCCGCGATCGGCGTACTTCTCGGCGATCTCTTCGAGACCCGTGTACTGCGGGGTGAGACCGCATTTGCTGGCGACGTTGACCACCAGCAGCGGGCCGTCGAAGTCCGACAGCGACAGCGCCGATCCGTCGAGGGCGGTGACCGGGATGTTCTTGACGTTGCTCATGCCATCCGAGCGTAGTCGCACTATGACCGAGCTCACCATTATTTGCGTTGGTGCGATAGTTGCGTCCCCGTTACTATTTCCCGGTGTCTTCCTCAGTCGATTCCGCGTGTGGCGCGCTCCGCGACTTCCTGGATCGATTGACCTGTCTCGGCAAGACGGCCGCCATGGATGATCTCGCCACCACCGACCTCACCCTCAGCCAGATCCGAACGCTGTTCGTGACCGGTGACGCCGAGGAACCGATGTCGGTGCACGAGATCGCCGATGCGATCGGTTTGTCGGTGGCCGCCACCGGCCGCACCGTCGACCGGCTGGTCAAGTCGGGATTCGTCGACCGCCGCGAAGATCCCGACGACCGTCGGGTCAAACGGGTCAGCCTCACCGCCGAGGGCCGCGCACTGATCGACAAGCAGTTGACCGTCCAGCAGGGCGTGCTCCGCACCTTCGTCGCCGGCTTGCCCTCCGAACACCAGGCCGCCCTGATCGCGGCACTCCGACCGATCGTCGACGCCGACGTCGACTACTTCGACCTCTCCCCCATCGACTCTTCCACTCGCAAGCAGAAAGTCACCTCATGACGACATCCTCCACCGGAGGTCATCTCCATTCCGGACCGCCGGACACCGGGCTCGACAAGCATGTGCTGAAGATCGCCGGCGTCGTCGTGCTCGGCGCCATCATGTCGATCCTCGACGTCACCGTGGTGTCGGTGGCGCAGAACACCTTCCAGGAAACCTTCGACACCGACGCCGCCGGCGCCGCCTGGACGATGACCGGCTACACCCTGGCGCTGGCCGCGGTGATCCCGCTGTCGAGCTGGGCCGCAGCACGTTTCGGCACCAAGAAGGTGTATCTGACGTCGCTGCTGCTGTTCCTGCTCGGCTCCGCCCTGTGCGCGGTCGCCTGGAACATCGGATCGCTGGTCGCCTTCCGCGTGGTCCAGGGTCTCGGCGGTGGTCTGCTGATGCCGATCGGCATGATGATCCTCACCAAGGCCGCCGGTCCCGAGCGGGTCGGTTCGGTGATGGCCGTCCTCGGTATCCCGATGCTGCTCGGCCCCATCGGTGGCCCCATCCTCGGTGGCCTGCTCATCGAGAAGGCCAGCTGGCACTGGGTGTTCCTGATCAACGTCCCGATCGGTCTGGTTGCCCTCGTCTATGCGTGGCTGGTGCTGCGTGATGACGAGGAGACCTCCCGCCCGAGTATCGACATCGTCGGATTGCTGTTGCTCTCACCGGGTCTGGCACTGTTCCTCTACGGCATCTCCTCGTCCACCGAGGCCGGCACGTTCATCGACGCCAAGGTCCTCACGATCACCATCATCGGTTTACTGCTGATCATCGGGTTCGTGTTCCACGCCCTGCGCTCCAAGAATCCGCTGCTGGACCTGCGTCTGTTCAAGAACAAGACCCTGGCCATCGCCGTCATCACGATGACGACGTTCATGATCGCCTTCTTCGGTGCGGCACTGCTCTATCCGCAGTACTTCATCGGTGTGCGCGGCGAGTCCACCCTGATGGCCGGACTGCTGCTGGCACCGCAGGGACTCGGCGCGATGATCACGATGCCGATCGCCGGTCGCCTCACCGACAAGATGGGCCCCGGCAAGTTCGTCCTCGCCGGTATCGTGCTGATCTTCTGCGGCATGGGCTATTTCGTCTTCCTCGGCCCCGACACCCCGTACTGGGCACTGTGCATCGCGCTGTTCGTGCAGGGTCTGGGCATGGGTATGACGATGATGCCGATCATGTCCGCCGCGCTGGCCACCCTGAACAACAAGCAGGTCCCGGACGGTTCGACCCTGATGAACGTCGTTCAGCAGTCGGCGTCGTCGATCGGTACCGCGGTGATCTCGGTGGTCTTGGCCACCCTGTTCAAGGCACATCCGGAGTCGCTCATCGCGATCAGCAGCAACGCCGCCCCGGACAAGTACGAGGCGGGTGTGCAGGCCGGGCAGTTGCCCCCGGAACCGCCGCAGCAGTGGTTCGAGTGGGCCGCGAATGCGTTCGGCACCACCTTCATCATCGCCACCGTCCTGGTCGCGGTGACCCTCATCCCGGCGTTCTTCCTGCCCCGCAAGAAGATCGCCTCCCCGCTGGTCGAAGAGGACATGGATCGTCCGGCACCGACGATGTTGCACTGACGCTCCGCGTCGGGTTGCACTGACGCTCCGCGTCGGGTTGCACTGACGCTCTGCGTCGCACGATGCCCCGCACCCGTTCTCGGGTGCGGGGCATCGCCCGCTTGTCGCGATGAGTTTCGGTAAAAGTCGTGGTAGATCTACCGCTCGGGGCCGGTCGGGCCCTCTTCTCCGATCTGGAGCAATCAGTGCGCCTCGAGCGCGTCACCACGGCCGTGTTCCGTGGCGGAATCGTGGCGCACACCATGGTTCCGGTGTCAGATGCCGCCGACTGACACCCGAACACCGCCGGACGCACATACAGATGGGATGAATAGCGGGACTCACGTCAATAATTGTCGCGAGTCCCCTGAGCCATCCCGGTTATATGAGGTCCTCTCCCACTCAGACCGTGTGACCGCACCGGTCTGCTGCAGGATCCACGCGATCTCGAAGGCCACTTCCTCCCACTGCTTGTACCGGCCGGACACGCCGCCGTGACCGGCCGACATCTCCGTCTTGAGCAGGATGAGATTGTCCGAGGTGCTCAGATCCTGTAGCCGGGCAACCCATTTGGCCGCCTCGGTGAACAGCACACGGGTGTCGTTGAGCGAGGTCTGCGCGAGAATCGGCGGATAGGACAGGGCGGTGATCAGATGCCGCCGACTGACACCCGAACACCGCCGGACGCACATACAGATGGGACGAATAGCGGGACTCACGTCAATAATTGTCGTGAGTCCCCTGAGCCATCCCGGTTATATGAGGTCCTCTCCCACTCAGACCGAGACCGCACCGGTCTGCTGCAGGATCCAGGCGATCTCGAAGGCGACTTCCTCCCACTGCTTGTACCGGCCGGACACGCCGCCGTGGCCGGCCGACATCTCCGTCTTGAGCAGGATGAGATTGTCCGATGTACTCAGATCCTGCAGCCGGGCAACCCATTTCGCTGCCTCGGTGAACAGCACACGGGTGTCGTTGAGCGAGGTCTGCGCGAGAATCGGCGGATAGGGCAGGGCGGTGACGTTCTCATACGGCGAGTACGACTTCATGTACTCGTAGACCACCGGGTCGTGCAGCGGGTCCCCCCACTCATCCCATTCGATGACCGTCAACGGCAGCGACGGATCGAGGATCGAGTTCAGCGCGTCGACGAACGGCACCGATGCGAGGATGCCGTTGAACAGTTCCGGCGCCAGATTGGCGACTGCCCCCATCAGCAGCCCGCCGGCCGAACCACCTTCGGCCACCATCTGTTTCGGGGTCGTCCAGCCACGTTCGACCAGATGCCGCCCGGAGTCCACGAAGTCGGTGAAGGTGTTCTTCTTGGTGAGGGTCTTGCCGGTCTCATACCAGTGGCGACCCATCTCGCCGCCACCACGGATATGGGCCAGGACGAAGACGACGCCACGGTCGAGCATCGACAATCGAGACACCGAGAAACCCGGATCGAAACTCGCCTCGTACGAACCGTATCCGTACAGCAGGAGCGGAGCCGGAGAGGCCCCGTCCTCGCCGGGCGCGGCGACATCCTTGCGTCGCACGATCGACAGCGGGATCCGGGTTCCGTCGGCGGCCGTGGCCCATTCCCGGGACTGCACATAGTCATCGACGTCGAAATCACCGAGCACCGGCTGCCGTTTGAGCAGCACGCGCTCGCCGGTGGTGACGTCGAGTTCGAACAACTCCGACGGTTCGATGAAGCTGCCGTAGCCGAAACGCAGCCGCGGCGTAGCCCATTCACGGTTACCGGCCAGGCCCAGGGAGAACAGTTCCTGGGCGACGGCGACCTCGATGAAGTCCTCGGCCACCGGAATGCCGTCGATGCGACGGAGGTCGGCGATCGACACCCGGGGCAGTGCATCCGCGCGGTAACTCAGCACCAGGTAGTCGCGGAAGGCGTCGATGTCCTCGATCCGGATGCCGCGTCGGTGCCCGATGAACTCGGTGCGCACCGACGGATCGTCGACCGGCGCGATGTCGATGGCGAAGTCCTCGCTCTTCTCACCGCCCCGTTCATCGTTGTGCACGATGAGGAAGTAGTCCTTACCACCGATCTCGGCGTGTTCGACGTTGTACTCGACACCGTCGACTCGTGGTGCGACGCTGCGGAATTCGCCGGTCGGATCGTCGGCGGCGAGGACGAAGCACTCGGAGGTGATCTTGGACCCGACGGCGATCATCAGGTACTTGTCACTGCGGGTGGTACCCATGCCGACCCAGTAGCGTTCGTCGGGTTCGTAGAACACCTTGACGTCGGGGGTGGAGGTCCCGATGTCGTGGCGCCACACCGTGTCCGGACGCCACGCGTCGTCGACGGTCTGATAGAAGACGTGGCGGGTGTCGGCCGACCAGACCGCGCCGCCGGCGGTGTCGGCGATGGTGTCGGGCAGCAACTCACCGGTGCGAAGATCCTTGAACCGCAGGGTGTATCGCTCGTCGCCGACGACGTCGGTGCTGTAGGCGAGCCAGTTGCCGTCGTGGCTGACGGTCAGGGCGCCCAACGAGAAAAAGTCGTATCCCTCGGCTTCGGCGTTCGCGTCGAGCAGTACCTCTTCGCCGGGCAGGGGCGCGTCGTCGGACACCTCCGGGGGTGTCCAGTCGTCGGCGTCGACGATCGGGCAACGGCAATGCGTCGCATATTGTTTGCCCTCGTGGGTGCGCCCGTAGTACCAGTATCCGCCGCGTCGCGACGGTACCGACATGTCGGTTTCCTTGGTGCGGGAACGGATCTCACCGAAGATGTCGGCTCGCAGTCCGGCCAGTTGTGCGGTGTGTTTCTCGGTGAACTCGTTCTGCGCCGCCAAGAAGGCGATCACCTCGAGATCGTCCTTGTCGCGCAACCACTCGTAGTTGTCGATCACGGTGTCGCCGTGGTGCGTGCGTTCCTGGGGAACCTTCTTCGCCGCCGGAGCGCCGTTGCGGCCGGTGCCGGTCGACGATGCTGCGTCGCTCACTGAACTCCTATCCTTGCGGCCAGTCGGCGAAGGACTTCTGCGAAATCCATTCGTAGGCCTCGATGTAGCGTGCCCGGGTGCGTGCCACCACGTCGTCGGGCAGTGCGGGTGGGGTGGTGTCGGAGGCGCGGTCCCAGCCGGATTCCGGTGAGGTCAGCCAGTTGCGGACGATCTGCTTGTCGAAGCTCGGCTGGACCTGGCCGGGGGTGTAGCCGGCCGCCTCCCAGTACCGCGACGAATCGGGGGTGAGCACCTCGTCGGCGAGGACGAGGGTGCCGTCGGCGTCCTGGCCGAACTCGAACTTGGTATCGGCGAGGATGATTCCGCGGTCGGTGGCGATCGCGGCACCCCGCGAGTAGATGTCGAGGGTGGCCGTGCGAAGCGCGGTGGCGAGGTCGTCCCCGACCGTCGCCGCCACCGCCTCGAAGCTGATGTTCTCGTCGTGATCGCCCTGCTCGGCCTTGGTGGCCGGGGTGAAGATCGGTTCGGGCAGCCGGTGGGCCTCGTCGAGCCCCTCGGGCAGCTCGACCCCGCACACCGAGCCGGTGGCCCGGTAGTCGATGAGTCCGGAGCCGGTGAGGTACCCGCGGGCCACGCATTCCACCGGGACCATCGGAAGTTTGCGCACCACCATGGAGCGGCCCACCGCACCCTCCGGGATGCGTTCGTCGGTGGGTCCGCCGGCGAGGTGGTTGGGCACCCCGAGGGCGTCGAACCAGAAGAAACTCATCGCGGTGAGGATGCGTCCCTTGTCGGGGATGGTCGGGGTCAGGATGTGGTCGTACGCCGAGATCCGGTCGCTGGCCACCATGAGCAGGGTGTCGTCGTCGATCTGGTAGATCTCGCGCACCTTGCCCGAGGCGATGTGGGTGTACGAGTCGAGTGCCGGCCGCATGGCTTCTCACCTTAGAGGTATGACAGGCTGACCCGCATGGCCGGGCCGCACGTCACCATCACCTACTGCACTCAATGCAACTGGCTGCTGCGCGCGAGCTGGATGGCGAGTGAACTGCTGAACACCTTCGGTGCCGACCTCGGCTCGGTGACCCTGGTACCCGGAACCGGCGGCATCTTCGTCATCGACGTCGACGGCACACAGCTCTGGGAACGGAAAACCGACGGCGGATTCCCCGACGCCGCCGAACTCAAACGCCGGCTGCGGGACGCCGCCCTGCCGGACTGGCGGTTGGGGCATTCGGAGGGGAGCAGTTCCGCACCGGAGGCCTGACATCCGACGCAGCGCTCCTCGACGCGGTGCCTGCGCACTCACGCTCCCGGTGCAATGACCGCGCGAAGGAACAGGTGCCGCGTGACGAAGCAGTGACCGCGGCGGCACCGTCGAGCAGCGCCACTCGCCCTACAGAATCGGCGCCGGGCTATAAGCCGCAGCCTCCGGATACTCTCCGATGATCTTCTCCGCGGCGGCGATCACGTCGGCCACCTGCCGGCCGGCCGCTCCGACGAAGGCTTCCTTGTCCTCGAGCAGGGCGTCGAGCTGCGCGCGGTCGAGCGGGATGCGGTCGTCGGCGGCGAGGCGATCGAGCAGGTCGGGTTCGCGACCCTCCTCACGCATCGCCAGGGCCACGGCGACGGCGTTCTCCTTGATCGCCTCGTGGGCGGCCTCGCGGCCGACCCCGGCGCGCACCGACGCCATCAGCACCTTGGTGGTGGCCAGGAACGGCAGGTAACGGTCGAGCTCGTTGGCGATCACGGCCGGATAGGCACCGAACTCGGCGAGGACGGTCAGGAAGGTCTCCATCAGGCCGTCGATGGCGAAGAAGGCGTCAGGCAGTGCGACGCGGCGCACCACCGAGCAGAAGACGTCCCCCTCGTTCCACTGGGCGCCGGCGAGTTCGGCGGCCATCGAGGCGTAGCCGCGCAGCACCACCTGCAGTCCGTTCACGCGTTCGCAGGAGCGGGTGTTCATCTTGTGCGGCATCGCCGACGACCCCACCTGCCCCGGCTGGAAACCCTCGGTGACCAGCTCGTGGCCGGCCATCAGGCGGATGGTGTGGGCGAACGACGACGGCCCGGCGGCCACCTGCACCAACGCGGAGACCACGTCGTGGTCGAGTGACCGCGGGTAGATCTGGCCGACCGAGGTCAACGACCGCGCAAATCCGAGGTGCCCGGCCACCCGCGATTCGAGGTCGGCGAGTTTGCCTGCGTCACCGTCGAGCAGGTCGAGCATGTCCTGGCTGGTGCCCATCGGCCCCTTGATGCCGCGCAACGGATAGCGGTCGATCAGCTCGGAGAGCCGGGTGAGCGCGATCATCAGTTCGTCGGCGGCCGACGCGAATCGCTTGCCCAGGGTGGTGGCCTGCGCGGCGACGTTGTGGCTGCGTCCGGCCATCACCACCGTCGAGTACTCCGCGGCCCGCTCGACGAGGCGTGCGAGCACCGCGACACCGTGGGCGTGCACGTACCGCAGGGACTGCAGGATCTGCAGCTGCTCGACGTTCTCGGTGAGGTCGCGGCTGGTCATCCCCTTGTGGATCTGCTCATGCCCGGCCAGGGCGTTGAACTCCTCGATGCGCGCCTTCACATCGTGGCGGGTGACGCGTTCGCGGTCGGCGATCGATGCGAGGTCGATGTCGTCGACGACCCGCTCGTAATCGGCGATGGCCGTCTCGGGTACGTCGATGCCGAGGTCGCGCTGGGCCCGCAGCACGGCGATCCAGAGGCGGCGTTCGGCCGCGATCTTGTTGGTCGCCGACCAGATCTCGACGAGATCGGCGGATGCGTAGCGGCTCGCGAGGACATTGCTGATGACGGGTTTCGGCACGTCAACAGTCTAGTGTCTGGTGTTTGGTATGTGGTTTCTGGTGTCGACGCCGCGATCAGCGGAAACCGCGAGCGCAGTGCTGCACTACAGGGCGAGCACGGCGGTGCTAAAGGGCGAAGCACGGCGGTACTAAAGGGCGAAGCACGGCGGTACTAAAGGGCGAAGCACGGCGGTACTAAAGGGCGAAGCACGCCCAGCCCGAGCCGTAGCCCTGATGCACGGGTGCGCTCACGACGGGACCCTTGACGCCGTTCTGCACCGCATAGAGCGTGCGCTTGCCCTGGTGCCGAGGAATCCAGTCGACGGTGGCCACGAGCTGGTGGGCCTGTGCCTTGCCGATGAACAGCGGCTTCTGTCCCTGGCCCTGCTCCCAGAAGTAGACCATTCCGGACGCGTTCACCGGGACGACGAGTTGATAGGTGCAGCCGGTGCCGTAGACGGCCGAGGAGAACGGGACACCCGCATCCACCTGCCCGGACGGGGCCGCCGCCGCCGATCCGGCGCCGATCAAACCGGCCGCGGCCACCGACGCCGCCGCCATCGCCGTCACGGCCCACCGTCGCATCCGATACGTCATACCTTCTCCCATGTCCTCCCCTGACCCGGCCACCGTGCCCGACGACAATCGTTGCTGCTCTTCATCTTCGAGGTGCCAGGATATCGACGACACCGCCGAGTGCCGCGCGTGCGGCCGCGAACGGCGATTCGGCACCGGAGCCCAACGTCCCGACGACCGCACCATCCTCCACCGCGATGAGCCATCGCACCTGCTCCGGCTCCGATCGCCGCCCGGACTTCTCGAGCACCTCGCCGTGCAACGCCGACACGTGTTGCCGACGCTCCTCGACGACCTCACGCAGTCGTGGGTAGCGCGCGGCAAGGGTGATCAACTCGTAGCGGGCCGCGAGTTCCTCGATCGGGGTGTCGACGCCGACGAACACCTCCGACAGCACCTCCGCGGTGGCGCCGACGCCGCGTCGGCGACGGGTCACCGCCGCACCCCGGGCGGCGATCGCCTCGTCGGCGTCCCGCGTCACCTGACGAGCGGCCTCGGCCATCAACTCCTCGAGAGAGGCGAAATAGTAGGTGGTCGATGCCAGCGGCATCTGGGCACGATCGGCCACGGCACGGTGCCGGACGGCGTCGAAACCGCCCTCGAGCAGCAGGGAACCGGCAGCCTCGATGAGTTGAGACCGTCGCCTCGTCCCCTTCGGTGTGGCTGCCGATGTCATGGCGACCATGCTGCCAGGGTGATCTGCGCCACTGCGCCCTTTTCGTGGATCCGCGCCTCGATCCGCGGCCCGCGCAACGTCCCGGACGCCGGTCGGTTGATCACCCGACAGCCGGTCCGCGGCGGGTCCACGCGCATTAGCGTGAGCGGCATGCATCTGGACGGTTTGCGCGCGGTGGCCGATTGCGGCGCCTGGTACGCGCGGCTTCGACGCGACATGTTCGACGCCTTCCTGGCACGCGAACTGAGCGAGTGCACCGCGACATTCACCGGCACGCGGGTCGTCTTCACCTCCGTCGACGACCCGCGGCGCCTCGTCGAGACGCACGCCTCGCTGGTGGCGACGCTGGCCTCCGACGCATCGAGGGCCCGCTGGGGCTGGGCCGTCGACGCGGGTCCGACCGACCTGTCCACCGCGGAGTTGCGCCGGGCCGCAGAACGACTCGGGCTCACCGCGATGTCGGTTCCGGAGATGCCCATCGGGCCGCCGCAGCACCCAACCGGCAACGTCCTCGACACCCTCGGCACGACGCTCGGCGCGGTGGCCGTGCAGCTCCTCGGACGTGGTCCCGACATGTGCGTCGTCCGTCCCGACGGCGGCCGCGACGTGGTCCTGCTGACCGACGTCGCTCTACCCGAACCCACCTTCGCCGACTTCGTCGCGGCCCTGCCGGATCTCCTCGCCGACGTCGAGGTCGGCGATCACCGGGTCGCGGTCCACGGACTCGCCGCACGTCGGGGATGGCACATCCGGTGGCAGACGCCGGGACCGGCCGAGGCCACCCACCGTTTCGACGTCACCGAACCGGGCGCGTCGATGTGCCTGGTCTCCGACGGTCGCGCGGTGACCCCGCTGTGGTTCGATCGCGCCGGTCGCGGGTTGACCGAAGCCGCAGAACTGTCCGCCTGATCGGCCCAGAGCTTCCCGCTCCGCCGCGTTCTCCCCTCGCATGTCCGAGGTACGGGCTTGGGCTTGCCGTTTTGATACCCCTAGGGGTATGTTGGCCACACCCATCCGATACCCCCATGGGTATGCTCGTGAGGAGAGAACGTGGCCACCAGCAAAGAGCTCGACGAATCACCACCGCCGACGGCACCCGAGCCGTCGGGGACGTCGACCCCGACGACATCATCACCCGGCCCGATGGCCCGGCTCGGTCTCTGGACCGCCACCCACCGCGGCTGGGTGTTCGCGGTGTGGGCGATCCTGGTGATCGGACTCGGTGCGGCCGCACCGAGTGTGTTCAGCTCGCTGGCCGGCGCCGGATGGCAGGCCAACGGGTCGGAATCGGTCGCGGTGCGCGATCTCGCCCAGGAGCACTTCGGCGGGAACTCCTCGGCCGCGGTCCAGGTGGTGATCCACTCCGACGACCAGCAGATCTCGAGCCCCGCGGTGCAGCAGGTCATCGCCGAGATCACCGAGGTCGCACACAGTGATTCGCGCTTCGCCGCGGTCGTCGCGCCGCAGCCGGGCATGACGATCAGCCAAGACGAGCACACCGGAGTGGTCATCATCGGCGCGAACGCCGACACCGACGCCATGGTCAAGGCGGTCGACGACCACAAGGAAGCACTGACGGCGTTGTCCGGCAACGGAATCGACGTCTACCCCACCGGGGCGTCGGCGCTGTGGAGTGACTTCAACAAGGCCAACCACGAGGCAATGATCAAGGCGGAGATGTTCTCCTGGCCGATCACCCTGGCGATCATGGTCGTCGCATTCGGTTCCCTGGTCGCAGCCGGACTTCCGTTGCTGCTCACCATCGCCGGGCTGGTCGCCTCGGCCGGCGGTCTGGTCCTGTTGAACACCGTCACACCGATCTCGGTGTGGGCCATGAACTTTGCCATGATGTTCGCCCTCGCCCTGGGAATCGACTACGCGCTGTTCATGGTGTCGCGGTTCCGTGCGGCGATGGTCTATCACGACACCCCGAAGCACGCGACCGCCGAGACGATGGACACCGCGGGTAAGGCGGTTCTGCTGTCGGGCCTGACGGTCCTGGTCAGCCTGTCGACGGTGCTACTGGTTCCCGCACCCGCGGTGCGCACGATGGCGGTCGGCATCATGCTGGCGGTGATCTTCGTCCTGGCCGCGACGATGACCCTGCTGCCCGCCGTGATGGCGGCCCTGGGCCCGAAGGTCAACGCTGGATCACTGCCGTGGGCCCGCAAGCAACAGCATCGCTCGCACCTGTTCGGCAAGTGGGGTGAACTGCTGCATCGTCATCCGTGGCCGTTCGCCGTCGTCTCGCTGGCCATCCTGATCCTGCTGGCGCTGCCGGTTCTGGGTCTCAAGGTCGCGATGCCGTCGATCAACGTCGTCCCCGAGGACGCCCCGGTGCGCCAGGGCTATGCGATCGTCGCCGAGAACATGGGTCCGGGAGCACCCGGCGCCCTGCAGATCGTCGTGCCGCAGGCCGATGCCGCGGCGACGGCCGCCGCGGCCGCGCAAACCAAGGGCATCGCCATGGTCACCCCGCCCCAGAACGCTACCGACGGTTCCGGATACGCGATGATGCAGGCCATTCCGTCGGTCGATCCGTCGGATGCTTCGATGAACGACATCCTGTCCCGGCTACGCGAGAACGTGCCGGCCGATGCCCTGGTCGGCGGTGCCCCCGCGGAGAACATCGATCTGCAGACAGCGCTGAACGACTGGTTCCCGGTGATCGTCGCGGTGATCCTGACCCTGGGCTTCCTGTTGCTGCTGATCGCACTGCGCGCGCCCGTCATCGCCCTGCTGGGCACCCTGGTCAGCCTGCTGTCGACGGCCGCGGCCTTCGGCGTCGCGAAGCTGATCTTCCAGGACGGCCACGGCGCGGGACTGCTCGGTTTCGAGCCCCAGGGCTTCCTGGACGGCTGGGGTCCGGTGTTCTTCTTCGCGATGATCTTCGCCATCGCCATGGACTACACCGTCTTCCTGCTGGCCACGGCCAAGGAGCACTACGAGAAGTCGGGTGATCCGCGGTCCGCCCAGATCGACGGTCTGGCCTACTCCGGACGCATCATCTTCGCCGCGGCGGCGGTCATGGTGGCGGTGTTCTTCACCTTCGCGTTGGCCGATCCGCTCCCACCGAAGGAGATGGGCATCATCCTGGGTGTGGCGGTGTTGCTCGACGCCACGCTGATCCGCCTGGTACTGCTGCCGGTGCTGCTCCGGATCACCGGACATGGCGCCTGGTGGACCCCGCGCTGGCTCAACCGCATCCTGCCCAACATCTCGTTCAGCCACTGATGCAGAGCGACCGGTAGTCATACCCCAAGGGGTATGATGGATGCAAGTCAGCACGACAGAAAGGTCAGCCAATGGTAGGCGACGACGAAGCAATCGCAGTGGTTCTCAACCGACTGCGCCGGGCACATGGGCAACTCGCCGGTGTGATCTCGATGATCGAAGACGGGCGGGACTGCAAGGACGTGGTCACCCAGCTCGCCGCGGTCTCCAAGGCACTCGACCGCGCCGGTTTCAAGATCGTCGCCACCGGCCTGCGCGAGTGCCTCACCGGTGACGACGCCACCGGTGAGCCCATGACCCAAGAACAGCTTGAGAAACTGTTCCTCGCCCTCGCCTGAGGCGAGCCCATCCAGAGAGTAGGAGTTCCGATGGATATCGCGATCGCCACCACCCTGCCCGACACCGGCTTCGCCGAGGCCGTCGCCCGCACCCGGGAAGCGTTGGCACAACAGGGTTTCGGTGTCCTCACCGAGATCGACGTGACCGCAACGATGAAGAACAAACTCGACGAGGACATCGAGAATTACCTGATTCTCGGTGCGTGCAATCCGCCGCTGGCCCATCGCGCCCTGGGCGCCGACCGGCAGATCGGGTTGCTGCTGCCCTGCAACGTCGTCGTCCGCGACGACACCACCAACCCGGGATCGGTCATCGTCGAGGCGATGAACCCGGATCTGATGGTGCAGTTGCGGGACGCACCCGGACTGCCCGAGGTGGCCGCCGACGCCGCGACCAAGCTGCGTGCGGCGATCGCAACCCTCGACGCCGGGGTTCCGGTGGCCGAAGGGAGCGCCTGACATGTGCTACCCGGTGCGATGTGCGGTTTGCGGCAAGATCACCTGGGACGGCTGCGGCGCACATGTCGACGACGTCCGCGCGACGGTCCCACCGGAGCAGTGGTGCGACGGCCGGCATCAATCCGCCGGAATCGGCGGATAACCACGCGGTCAACGATGTTCGTCGACGGCCGGGGAATCCATCCCCGGCCGTCGACGGCGTCCGGGGTCTGCACGACGTCAACCCGGCGGGAAGGAAGACAGCCAGTGCCTTCGGAGTTGCTGAGCTCTTGTCCCGTTGGGGAGATCCGATCGATCCACGTCCGGTTCCCCGGCGGTACCACGACGAATTCGGTGACCGTCTGCCGCAACTCATGCTCGACAGGTGGCGGGAGATCGGCTTCGCCGGAGTCGTCGACACCTGGCTGAGCGGAATCGAAGTACCCGAAAGTCATCGGGGCAACCATATTCCGCTGTTCCGCAACGCTTTTGGCAAGATCTTCGGCTTCACGCCCGAACTCGGCCCCACGATCACCATCGACCCACTGTCATCGACGATCGTTGCGGAATCACCGTCCCCGCTTCGGGGTCGACGGTGGCTCGACCTCGAACTCGCGCATCGGCGCGCTCGAGGTCCCGACAGTCTCCGCCGTGTGAGCAGGTCGACGCCGACGGTGCCCGGTCGGACGACTACAGCGAGATCCGGCCCTCCAGCGCGGCCAGGCCGATGTCGGTCCGGAAATGGGAACCGGGGAGCTTGATCCCGGCGACCCGATCGTAGGCCTGCGCCCGCGCCGCGGCCAGATCGGCGCCCACCCCGACCACCCCGAGCACACGACCGCCGGCGGAGACGACCTCTCCGTCGGCGTCTCGTTTGGTACCGGCGTGCAAAACTCCCTCGCCGTCGGCACCGGTGATCACGTCGCCGGTGCGCGGCGTCGACGGGTAGTTCTCGGCCGCGATCACCACGACCACCGCGGACCCGTCGGCCCATTCCAGCGGCGGCAGGTCGGCAAGCGTTCCGGAGGCGGTCGCCTTGAGCGCCTGTCCCAGCGGGGATTTCAGCAATGCCAGGACCGCCTGGGTTTCCGGATCGCCGAAACGACAGTTGAATTCGACCACGGCCGGGCCGTCGGCGCCGATCGCCAGGCCGGCATAGAGCAGCCCGCTGAACGGACAGCCTCGTCGCACCATCTCGGCGGCGACCGGCTCGACGACGTCGGTGACGATCTGCCGGGTGACCTCGTCGGGCAGCCACGGCAGCGGCGTATAGGCGCCCATGCCACCGGTGTTGGGTCCGGTGTCACCGTCGCCGACCCGCTTGTGGTCCTGCGCGGGGATCAGCGGGACCACGGTCTCCCCGTCGACGAGACAGAACAGGGAGACCTCGGGACCGTCGAGGAAACTCTCCAGCAGCACCGGGTGCCCACTCTCGAGACATTCGGCGGCATGATCGCGGGCGGCGGCGCGGTCGGCGGTGACCACCACGCCCTTCCCGGCTGCGAGGCCGTCGTCCTTGACCACCCAGGTCGGTCCGAAGCGGTCGAGGGCGGCGTCGAGGTGGGCCGGGTTGTCGACGGTCTCGGCGTGCGCCGTGCGCACCCCGGCAGCGGCCATGACGTCTTTCGCGAAGGCCTTGGAGCCCTCGATCCGGGCCGCCTCCCGGGACGGACCGAATGTAGCGAATCCGTTCTCCCGCAACGCGTCCGCGACGCCGAGCACCAGCGGAACCTCGGGGCCGATGACCACCAGGTCGGCGGCGATCGAGGTGGCCAATGCCACCACATCGTCGGACGAGGTGACATCGACGGTGTGGTTGGTGGCCACCGTCGCCGTACCGGCGTTACCCGGCGCGACATGCAGATCGGTGACCGACGGGTCGTCGGCGAGTCGCAGGAGCAGGGCATGTTCGCGGCCGCCCGAGCCGATCACGAGTACGCGCACGTCCATGACTCTAGCGGCCGGCGTCATTCGACGTCGACGCCGATGGCACGCAAGGTGCGGGCCCGACGCGGCACCCCGGCGATCTCGTCGATCACCGCGATCGACACCGGTGCGAGCGCGATCACCACCACCGCGGCGATCAGCGAGACGCCGGCCGCGGCCATCCACACCCCGGCGACGAGAAGGACCAGGACGCTGACCCCACCGACAACGGTGACCGGCTCGAAGGGCAGCAGGTAGTTGTACAGGGTCAGCATGCCGAGGCAGTAGATGCCCAGCGGCACCGCCACGCAGGCGACCACCGCACCCGGGGAGATGCTGGCCTCGTGCTCGCTCCACAGTGCGGCCACCTCCAATCCGGCTCCGGTGGCCGCCGCCGACATGAAGATGATCAGGTGGCCGTAGCCGAAGCCGAAGCTCTTGTCCCGATGGGCATGGAGGGCGTCGCCGATCGGAACGGTGAAGTAGATCCACCACATGCCGAAGGTCACGACCATCGCCGCGAGTCCGAACACCGCCGCCTCGACCGACCACCCCTGTTCCTCGACGACTGCCTGCAACACCGCGACGGTCGCGACGATCCCCTCACCGAGGGTGATGATCGTCAGCAGGGAGTAGCGCTCGGCAATGTGATGCGGATGCCACGGGGTTGGCTTGACGCGGGTCTCGGCGATCACCGGGCCCATCAGTTCGATGAGTGCACAGACCAGGATCGCCACGATGGTCGGCCACAGTGCGAGAGGGATGATCGCGACGATCACCCAGGCGATCTGTGCGGCGAGCACCGCGGTGGCGTAGGTGAAGCAGGTCTTCCGATACTCGGGACTCTGCAGGCCGGCACGTATCCACTGGGTGAGCAGTCCGACGCGCATCACCACGTAGCCGATGACCAGCACCCTGATGTCGACGTGCTCGTTGTGATCGATCGAGCTGAACACGGGGGCGACGCCCAGTGCCAGGATCGCCACGCCCACCATCTGGATGAGCACGACGCACCGGAAGAACCAGTCGTCGGTGTCGAAGGCCGAGGCGAACCAACTGAAGTTGATCCACGCCCAAATGCCCGCGAAGGTACACAGCACGTAGCCGAAAACCGCGGTGCGGTAGTGCCCTTCGGCGAGGTAGTGGGCCATCTGGGTGCCCGCGAGGGAGAAGATGACCACGAAGACGAGGTCGTAGAACAGTTCCAGACCGGTCGCGGCCCGCTCCTCCTGGAGCGGGTCGCGACCGGTCATGCGGGTGAGACGATGCCCGATTCGAAGTGCCACATCGGCACTTTAGCCAATCACTTCGGGGCGGTCAGGTCGTACAGCGTCACGTTGTCGATGCTCAACGAGGTGAAGTTCTGCTCCACCCATTCGGTGATCTGCGACGAGGTGCCCTCGGATCCGCCGCCCATCATGCCCCGACCGCTGGCGATGAAGTAGTGGATCTTCTTCTCCTCCACCAGTTTCTGGAACTGGGCGAGCGTCGGCGACGGATCGGTCCCGTTGAAGCCGCCGATCGGCATGACGGAGTACCCGGTCTCGAGTTGGTAGCCGGACGCGGTGTTGGACCCGACCGCAGCGGCCACCCAGGTGAACTGGTCGGCGTTGCGCTGCAAGGTCGCGACCATCTCGGCGCTGGGCTTCGAGCCCATCAGGAGGCCGCCGGCCGGGCCGTTCATGCCGCCCATACCGGTGTAGCCGCCGCCCTGGCCCGTTGCACCGGGCATCTGACCGCCGGGCATCTGGCCGCCGGGCATCTGACCCTGGCCGAGCCCGCCGGGTGTCTGACCCTGGCCGCCCTGGCCACCCTGACCACCGGGCGTGCCGGGCATCTGACCCCCGTTCTGTTGACCACCGTTCTGTTGGCCCCCGTTCTGCCGGTTACCGCCACGTCCGGGGCCGCCGAAGCCGCCCGGGCCGCCGCCTTGGACGGTCGGCCCGGCCGAGATGATCGACCCTTGTTTGGCGGTGGTGATGGTGTCGACGGTGTAGGCCAGCGGTCCGGCGAGCGCGGCGATGAGTGACAGCGACACCGCGACCGCACCGAGGTAGGCGCGATGCGCGATGAGCATGACCGCACCGCCGACGAGACCGAGGAACAGCACGATCCACCGCAGCCACGGAACGAAGTCCGACGAGCGGTCGAGCAGGACGAATCCCCAGATGGCGGCGAACCAGACCGCCGCCGCGAGCAGAATTCGCACCCAGAGGGTGTCGCGGGCGCGCCAGGCCACGGCACCGCCACCGGCGAGCACGGCGGCGACCGCCGGCGCCAGTGCCGCGGTGTAGTAGCTGTGGAAGATACCGGCCATGAAGCTGAAGACGGCCATCGTCACGATCAGCCACAGGCCCCAGACCGACAGGTAGGCGCGGCGCATGTCGGTACGCGCGGCGCGACCGATGATCACCAATGCCCCGATGCCGAGTATCAACGCACTCGGGATCAGCCAGGCGATCTGTCCGCCCTGGGCCGGTTCGAACATCCGCAGAATGCCTGTCTCGCCCCACATTCCGCCGCCCGGACCGCCCCGGCCACCCGGACCACCGGGGAAATACCCACCGGGACCGCCCATTCCGCCCATTCCGTCGGCGTAGGCACCGTACCCGCGGTTACCGCCACCGGGCATGACACTGCCGCGTTCGTTTCCGTTGAGCCGGCCGAAACCGTTGTATCCCAACGTGAGTTCCAGGATCGAGTTGTTCTGCGAGCCACCGATCCACGGGCGCGACGATGCCGGCCACAACTCGACCGTGAGAATCCACCAGCCGGCGGACACGATCATCGCGGCGAGGGCGGCCAACAGATGCCACACCCGCTTGAGCCAGCCGCCCGGCCCGAATGCCAGATACGTCAGCGCCAGCGGCGGCACGATCAGCATCACCTGCAATTGCTTTGTGAGAAAACCGAATCCGACGAAGACGCCGGTCAGGATCATCCAGCGCAGGCGGCCGTCCTCACAGGCCCGCAGGCATGCCCAGACCGCCGCCACCATCAGCAGGACCAGCAGGGCCTCGGGATTGTTGAAGCGGAACATCATCGCCGCCACCGGCGTCAACGCCAGTACGACACCGGCGAGGATGCCCGCCCAGTGCCCGAGATAGCGTCGGGTCATCCAGTAGAGCAACGCGACCGCCGCCACACCCATCAGGGCGTTGGGCACCAGCATCGCCCAGCTGTTGAGGCCGAAGATCCGTACGGAGATACCCGGAATCCACAGCGACGCAGGCGGTTTGTCGACGGTGATGGAGTTCGCCATGTCCGACGAGCCGAAGAACCAGGCCTTCCACGACTGCGAGCCGGCCTGGATGGCGGCGGCGTAGAACGAGTTGGCCCAGCCGTTGATCGACAGGTTCCAGAGATTGATCAGCGCGGTGCCGACGATCAATGCGCCCAGTGACAACCACTTCCACAGGGCGGGCGGATCGGCCGGCACCGAAACAGGGCCACGGCCCCGGGAGGAATTCTCCGGGGCCGCGGCATCTTCGGTGACGTCTGCCGATTCGATTGTGTCGGTGGAATTGTCGGGCTCTTCGGGTGAATCGGGGTGACTCATCATCTCTCTCACTGGGCCGGTTGCGGCGTGTGGCGGTGCATGTGTGATCGGAAGACCCACCGTAGCCCGACGAAACGGGTGGCGGTGGCAACGAGATTCGCGATCACCAGGACGAGCAGTTCGATGTGTTTGCCGGCGTCGGGCGCGAAGTAGTGCAATGCGACGAGCGAGAGCGACGTGACCGCCCATCCGAACAGGAAGACGCCGAAGCCGAAGAACTGGTGCTTGACCGCATCCTCGCGTCCACGGACGCCGAAGCTGAACCGGCGGTTGGCCGCGGTGTTGGCGATGGCCGTCACCGCGAGTGCGACGAAGTTCGACACCTGTGCGCCCAGAAATGAATGCAGGAGCAGGTAGAGGACGGCGTAGGCGACGGTGGAGGCGACACCGACGACGCAGAACCGGGCGAGCTGACCGACCATGCCGTGCGGGACCCCGTCGAGGGCGGGGCCGGGGGCACGTTCGCGACCGATGGTGGCGCGCAGTTCGGCGATCGGCAGCCGACCGGTGCTCAGCGCATAGCCGACACGCGCGCATCCCTTGAGATCCTCGACTGCGGTGGAGACGATGTCGACGGTGCTGTTCGGGTCGTCGACCCAGTCGACGGGAACCTCCGCGATGCGCAGTCCGATCCGTTCGGCGAGTACGAGCAACTCGGTGTCGAAGAACCAGCCGGTGTCCTCGACGTAGGGCAGCACCTGCCGGCCGATGTCGGTGCGCATGGCCTTGAATCCGCACTGGGCGTCGGAGAACTTCGCCCGCATGGTGGTCCGCAGGATGAGGTTGTAGGAGCGGGAGATGAATTCCCGCTTGGGGCCGCGGACGACGCGGGAGTCCCTCGACAGCCGGGTGCCGATGGCGACGTCGGAGTGTCCGGAGATCAGCGGCGCGATCAGCGGCATCAACGCGTTGAGGTCGGTGGACAGGTCGACGTCGCAGTAAGCGACGATCTGTGCGTCGCTGCGGCTCCACACGGCCTTGAGTGCCCGGCCGCGGCCCTTCTCGTCGAGGTGCGCGACGCGGATGCCGTCGAGTTCGTCGGCGATATGGGATGCGATCGCGACGGTCGAGTCGGTGCTCGCGTTGTCGGCGACGGTGATCCGCGCGGCGAACGGCATGTTGACGCGGAGATGCTCGTGCAGACGATGCAGGCACTCGGCGATGTCGGCTTCCTCGTTGTACACGGGGACGACGATGTCGAGGACCGGAGCGGGTGCGGAGCTGTCGGCGACCACCGTGATCGGGGCGGCGGCCTGCGGAAGCGCTTCTGTGGTCATGGCTACAAGCTTGGTCTGGCCCGCTGGGGCCATTCTGCGCCGAAGCTGCCAGTCTCCTGTGAGCCGCCACCAGCTTCGAACGGCGCCCGAGATGCCCGATCCACGCAGGTCAGGGCGATGTCGGAGCATGACGATAGATTAGGCGCATGTCGGGAACCGCACTGTCTGATACCGCCGCTGCCATCGCGGATGCCGTGATCACCAGCCTCGCCGGTCCGGGCGCGCGCTTGCGGGACGACCAACTCGAGGCGATCACCGCGCTGACCACCCGGCCGGCGGCCCGGGTGCTGGTGGTGCAGGCGACCGGGTGGGGGAAGTCGGCGGTGTACTGGGTGGCGACCGCGATTCTGCGGCGGGATTCGGCGGGCGGGCCGACTCTGCCCGGCGCCGAGAGCGCAGCGAGCGGGCCGACTCTCATCGTTTCGCCGCTGTTGTCGTTGATGCGTGATCAGGTGGCGGCGGCGGGGCGGGCAGGGTTGACGGCGGCGACGCTGAACTCGTCGAATATCGACGAGTGGGATGAGATCGAGGCGTCGTTGCGGGCGGGTGAGATCGACGTGTTGCTGGTGTCGCCGGAGCGGCTGGCCAATCCCGGTTTCGGGCGGCGGGTGCTCGACGCGATGGCCGGGCGCCTGGGGTTGCTGGTGATCGACGAGGCTCATGCCATCTCCGATTGGGGGCACGATTTCCGGCCCGACTATCGGCGTGTGTCGGATGTGCTGCAGTCGCTGAATCCGGTGACGCCGGTGCTGGCCACCACGGCCACCGCCAACGAGCGGGTCACCGCGGATGTGGCCGCGCAGCTCGGCGGGCAGACGTTGGTGCTGCGCGGTTCCCTCGCGCGGAAGTCGTTGCACCTGAACGTGATCGACGGACTGTCACCGATTCAGCGGTACGGCTGGGTGGCGCAGTATCTGCCGGAGTTGCCGGGGTCGGGCATCGTGTACGTGCTCACCGTCGCCGACGCCGATCGCCTCGTCGGCGCCATCCGCGCGGTGCACGGTGACGATTACCCGGTCGCGGCCTACACCGGGCAACTCGAGGGCGATACCCGTCATCGTCTCGAAGATGCGTTGTTGCGCAACGAGATCAAGGCGCTGGTGGCCACCTCGGCGTTGGGGATGGGGTATGACAAACCCGATCTGGGGTTCGTCGTCCATGTGGGATCGCCGCCGTCGCCGGTGTCGTACTACCAGCAGGTGGGTCGTGCCGGGCGTGCGCTCGACGACGCAGTGGTGATGCTGCTCGCCTCGGCCACCGACGCGCGGATCTGGGAGCACTTCGCCACCTCGACGATTCCGGAGCCGACGCGGATGGCGGCGGTGTTGGACGCGTTGAACTCGTCGCCCGAACCGATGAGCGTGGTGGCGTTGGAAGCGCAGACCGGTCAGCGTCGTGGCCGGATCGAGTTGATGCTCAAGCAACTCGCGGTCGACGGCGCAACCGAACGTGGCCCGGACGGGTGGTCGGCGACGGGGCGGGAGTGGACCTTCGACGCCGCGCACTATGACGGTGTGCTGGCCGTCCGCCGCCGCGAGGCCGACATCATGCGGGACTACGTGGCGGGCCGGCGCTGCCTCATGCAGTTGCTCACCGAGTCACTCGACGATCCGGCGGCCGAGCCGTGTGGCCGGTGCTCGGTGTGCCTGGGTCATCTCACCGACCCGCTTGCCGCGGATGTCGACGACACCGTGATCCGGTCGATCACCGCCTCGCTGCGGCGGGCGGCCCAGGTGCTCGAGCCACGCAAGATGTGGCCGGCCAAGAACGACTTCGGTCGGCGCGGACGGATCGCGGCGGCTGTCGCGGCCGAGCCCGGGCGGGTACTGGCGCACGCCGACGCGCCCGAATGGACGGATCTGTTGGCCGCGGCCCGCGATCATGACGAGCAGGCGGTGGCCGATCTGGGCGATGCGGCGGTCGCCACGCTGGCGGCGTGGGGTCGCGAATCGGGTCTGCGCCCGGAGGTCATCTGCTCACTGCGCCTGGGCGGCACCTCCCTGGCCGAGGACGTCGCGGCGTACCTGTGCCGCGTCGGGAAGCGCGACGGCACGGCGTTGCCGGTTCGCCTGGGCGACCCGCCACCGCGCGATGCCCCCGGCACCGTCGAGGCGGGGTACTGGCATGACCATCTCGGGCCGGCGCCCGCCGAGGTGGCCGGCCGTTCGGTGTTGCTCGTCGTCGACGAGTCCCGCTCCGGTTGGGCGATCACCCTGGCGGCCGCGCTGCTCCGGGAGTCCGGCGCAACGGCGGTGTTGCCGTTGCTGATTCACCGGACCGTATAGCGCACCGCTGGCAGCGCTCGCCACCTCACTGACAGCGCTCGCCACCTCACTGACAGCGCTCGCCTCAGCGTTGACAGCGCTCGCCTCAGCGTTGACAGCGCTCTCGACGGTGCTGACAGCGCCACGCAGCGAGATCACCGAGCGCTGTCAGTGACCAACAGAGCGCTGTCAACGTGGCGCGGGTGACCGCCTCAGTCGTCGACGTATTCGGTATAGCCGGTGGCGCGCAGGGCCGCCCGGATCTTGTCGGCGTCGGCGTCGAGCTGTTCCGGGGTGATGTCCTTGCGGGCGTTGCCGAGATCGAAGGTGTCCATGCTCAACGCCGGAAACACGTGGATGTGCACGTGCGGTACCTCGAGGCCGGCGATCAGCAGACCCATGCGTGGTGCGTCGAAGGCCTCCCGAACGGCACGGCCGACCTTCTGCGCGACGTCGGCGAGGTGGGTGAAGGACGCGGTGTCCATCTGCTCCCAGTGATCGACCTCCTTGCGCGGCACCACCAGCACGTGGCCGGGGGTGACGGGCTCGATGGTCAGGAAGGCGACGGCCTGACCGTCACGCCAGACGAATCGACCGGGCAGTTCTCCGTTGATGATCTTCGTGAATACCGACGACATGCCCCACAGTCTAGGGCCGGACACCCCACCGACAGTGGTGTTGGGGCCGATGTTTGGGGCGTTCGTCTCACCACGACGACCGGAGTTCACCGACGTGTTGATCTTTTTGTTGTCGGAGGTCCGTGACATCCTGTGTGCTGTGAGTCGCCGAGCCTTCGATCCCGCCCGTGGCGCGCCCGCCGCTTCCGTCGACATCGTCGATGCGGCGCAGCGCTTCCCGCGGCTGCGTTACATGGGCTCGAAGTACCGGCTGCTCCCCCATCTCGAACGCGCCTTCGCCGAGATCGGCGGCGCGACGGCGGTCGATGCGTTCTCCGGCTCCGGAGTCGTCTCGTACCTGCTCAAGGCGCAGGGCTTTGCCGTGGCCAGCAACGATTTCCTGAACTTTCCGCACATCATCACCCGCGCGACGGTCGCCAACTCCTCGGTGCGGCTCGAACCCGATCTGATCGAGGAGATCTGCGGTCCCCCCGCCGACGACCGCGACTTCATCTCCTCGACGTTCGACGGCCTCTACTTCGACGCCGACGACCGCGCCTTCCTGGATTCGGCGTGGTCGCACATCGATCGGCTGCGCGGATATCGACGCGACCTGGCCATCGCGGCGCTGGTGCTCTCGGCGGCCCGCAAACAGCCACGCGGCGTGTTCACCTTCACCGATTCCACTCGCTACGCCGACGGCCGACGCGATCTGCGGATGTCGTTGCGGGATCATTTCCGTCTCCGATCGGCCGCCGAATACAACGCGACGGTGTTCAGCAACGGTCTGCGCCATCACAGTTCCTGCGGCGATGTCTTCGACTTCGACGCCACCGCGGCCCTCGGGGGCGCCCCGGATCTGGTGTATCTCGATCCGCCGTACGCCCCGCCCACCGACGACAACGACTACATCAAGCGGTATCACTTCCTCGAGGGTCTGTCGGCGTACTGGCAGGGCATGACCATCATGGAGAACACCAAGACCAAGAAATTGCCGAAGCGGTTCACCCCGTTCGCCTACAAGCGGACCATCGAGGACGCCCTGGTGCGGACGTTCGAGCATTTCCAGGACGCCGGTGCGATCGTGCTGTCCTATTCGTCGAACGCCCTGCCGGACGCCGATCGCATCACCGACCTGCTGGGCAAGGTGAAACCGTCGGTGGAGGTGATCGCGATCGACCACAAGTACAGTTTCGGCACGCACGCCGCCGCCACCCGCCGCGACGTCAACGAGTACCTCTTCATCGGACGCGACTGACCCCGATGGCCGGCGCACCGGATTTCGACGAGTACCTGAAGACGTTGGGACGCTTGACGTCTCACGTGGATCCGACGGCGTCGACGCCGGAGGCCGAGCACATCGCGGCGGCCACGGCCGGTCTCGGCGAACTCCTCGACACCGATATCGCCGGCCTCGCCGCGTGGGTCCGGGAGAATCCCGGCGATGTCCCGGTCCTGGGTCTGGCGATCGGGCTGTCGCAGGAGAAGCTGAAGAATGTGCTGCGCGACCGGTTCGACACGTCCGGCTGGCATGGCCTGGCGCGGAGCCGTCCGGTCGAACTGGTGACCTGGCTCGACGAGGAGTTCGATCTCGTCCGCATGCTGGCGGCGCAGATGCACCGGACCTATTCCTTCGCCGACATCCTCGTCGCCCGCGCGGGTACCCGCCTGACGGCCACCCGGGCCGGGGCGTCGGGCCGCCGCATCGAAGACGAGATCGAGGACATCGCCCGCGATCTCGGCCTCGACTACACGACGCGATCCCGGTTCTCCGGCCGCAACGGACGCACCGCGCCGGCCGATCTCATCGTCGGCGCTCCGTCGAGTCCCGACATCGTGGTCGCGGCAAAGGGTTTCGATTCCACCGGGTCGAAGCTGACCGATGCGGTCCGCGAGATCGAGGAGATGGCCGAGGTGCGTCTGCCACGCCAACTCGTGTTGGCGGTGATCGACGGGATCGGCTGGAAGTCACGTCAGGCCGATCTCCGTCGTATCCATCAACTCTGGGCGGACCGTCAGATCGACGGGATGTACACGCTGGTCACCCTCGACCGCTTCCGGGACGACCTCACCGACTTCGCCCGGCTGCGGCAGTTGATCTGAGCAACCGCCACCTCAGTCGGCCAGGCGTGGCAGCCGCACCCAGAAGCAGGCACCCGAGCCGGGCGTTGAGTCCACGCCGACGCGACCTCCGTGCGCACCGACGAGTGCGGCGACGATGGACAACCCCAAACCGCTGCCGCCGCTGCCCTCGCCACGTGAGCGTGAGCTGTCGCCGCGGTAGAAGCGTTCGAAGACGCGGGCACGTTCGTCGGAGGTCAGGCCCTGGCCCGTGTCGGCGACGGTGACCACCACATCGCCGTTGCCGGTGGGGGACTCGTCGACGCCGACTCCGACGGTGATCGATGCATCGTCGGCGGTGTGCATCACCGCGTTGTTGACGAGATTGCGGATCACCTGCACGAGTCGGGCCGAATCACCCAGCACCACAGGCGGTTCGGCCGATGGGATGACCTGCAACCGGATGTCGCGATCCGGCGCGGCGGCCCGCGAGGCCTGCACGGTGTCGGCCGCAAGCATCAGCATGTCCACCGGTTCGGAGAGCAGCGGACGTTGCGCGTCGAGCCGGGCGAGCATCAAGAGGTCCTCGACGAGGAGGGTCATCCGGCCCGCCTCGTCGTCGATGCGGCGCATCGCGTCGCCCGCGTCGGACACCGCGCCCTGCCGGTACAGCTCGGCGAAACCCTTGATCGAGGTGAGCGGGGTCCGCAGCTCGTGGCTGGCGTCGGCGACGAATCGTCGCATCTTCTCCTCGGACTGCCGGGCCTGCTGTTCGGACGCGGCGGTGGTGGCGAACGCGTGCTGGATCTGCCCGAGCATCGTGTTGAGCGAGGCCGAGAGACTGCCCACCTCGGTGTTCGGCGGTCCGGGGGCCACCCGCATGTTGAGGTTGCCGGCGGCGATCGCGTGGGCGGTCTCCTCCACCCGGCGCAGCGGTCGCAGACTGGATCGCACCAGCAGATAGCTCAGCACGCCGAGCAGCGCGACGACCGCCGCCCCGATGCCGAACTGTAGCCACATGAGTCGCGACAAGGTCTTGTTGACGTCGGTCAGGGGTGTCGCGACGATCGCCACCCCGTCCGGTCCGGTGGTCTTGACGACGCGCCATTGTGGCCCGTCACCGACGGAGTCGACGGTCGTCGGCGCCACGTCGGACGCCGTCAGGCCCGAGACATCGGGTTCGGCACTGAAGTCGCTCGCGTTCGAGATCACCAGACCCGAGTTGAGCGTCGTCATCACGAAGTAGGGCGAGGGAGGTCGGCGCGGGCCGATCGGAGGTCCCTGCGAGGAACCCATCTCGGGGTTGCGGGGTTTGGCCCACCCCTCCGTCGCCGACACCAGCCCCTGGTCGGTGCGCGACATGAGATCCGAGCGCATCGCCGAGGTGACGGCGATTCCGGACACCAGCAGTCCCACGGCCACCAGGATGAGGGTCAGTCCGACGAGCGAGATCCGCAGCGGCACACCACGGAGGCGTTTCACGCCGGTGACCGGCGGGGCCGACGCCGCCGCGCTCGATGCGGATGCCGTACCGGCCCGCAGGTGCGACGTTGGGCCTCGTGCACCGGAGTGCACCGCGGCGCTCGGGCCAGCGGTCACCGCGGCTCCCGCATGACGTATCCGACGCCGCGCAGCGTGTGGATCAGTGGTGTGACGCCGTAGTCGAGTTTGCGTCGCAGGTACGAGACATAGGATTCGACGACGTTGACCTCACCGCCGAAGTCGTAGTTCCAGACGTGGTCGAGGATGCGCGGCTTGGACAGGACCGTGCCGGCGTTGACCATGAAGTAGCGCAGCAGGGTGAACTCGGTCGGCGACAGCGAGATCAGCTTGCCGGCCTTCCACACCTCGTGCGTCTCGTCGTCGAGTTCGAGATCGGCGAAGGTGACCCGCGAGGTCTCCTTGGCCCGCTCGTCGAACCCGCTGCGCCGCAACAGAACCTGCAGACGCGCCACGACCTCTTCGAGACTGAACGGTTTGGTGACGTAGTCGTCGCCGCCGATGGTGAGGCCGTTGATCTTGTCCTCGACCGAGTCCTTGGCCGACAGGTACAGCGCCGGTGCGGCGATACCGTCGGCGCGGAGTCGGCGCAGGAGGCCGAATCCGTCCATTCCCGGCATCATCACGTCGAGGACGAGGACGTCGGGTTTGAAGTTGCGGCATCGGTCGATCGCCTCCGGGCCACCCGCCGCGGTCTCGACCTCGTACCCCTGGAACTTCAGCGACACCGACAACAACTCACGAATATTCGCCTCGTCGTCGACGACGAGGACTTTCGCTCCCTGGCCAGATTCATTCACGCCTATCACCTCACACCCCCAGTCTGCCATGAGCCTGGACTGTGACTGGGAGCTTTCTGTGAGGTCTGACCTGCGGTGATGGGTACGTCTGGGTGCCGGCCGTCAGCTCGCCGTGAGGGCGGCGTCGAGCGCCGCCAGGGACTTCTCCAGGAATTCCGGTCCGAACGGCGGCATGCCACCGATCTCGGCGCGCACCGGTTCCGGGGTCCTCGACCAGTCGTAGATGAGGGTGACCCGGGTGCCGCCGGCCTCCGGTTGGAGTCGGTAGCGCCACTCCCATCCACCGGGGCGGTGACGACCGGCGTCGTCGATCTCGCCCGGCAGCCAGGCAATCTCGGAGTCTGGCACGATGCCGCTGACGCGGTTGTGGACGACGTAGTGCCCGTCGGCCTTGTCGAGGTACATGTTCATCCCGAAGATCTGCCCGACCTCGGTGAGTGGGGCGGTGTCGATGGCGTCGCGAACCCAATCCGACGGTTCGGTGTCCTGATGTCTCGTCGGTTCGCGCAGCAACGCGAAGACGTCCTCGGGTGCGGCGTCGACGAACCGCGAGACGATCATGGCCTCGGCTGCATCGGAGGTGCTCATCAGGAGTCCTCTCCGTAGAAGTGCGCGATGTCGGTCGAGTCCGCCCAGCCCGAGTAGGTGGGTCGTTGCGGCCACCCGTCCGGCGAGTCCTGCCATTCCTCTTGCCTGCCCCACGGCAGCACGTCGAGCAGCGCGAAGCTGTGACCGAGTTGTTCGGTGCCGCGGCCGTTGGTGTGCCAGGTGCGGTAGACCCGGTCGCCGTCGCGGAGGAACACGTTGATCGCGAATCCCTCGCCGGGTGCGGCGTCGACCCCGGACCCGAAGGTGGTGCCGGCTGCGGAGAACCAGTCCATCCGGTTGCCGACGCGACGCCGGTAGGCCAGCGCCTCGTCGATCGGGCCGTTGGTCACGATGACGAATCGGGCGTCGTAGTTGTCGAGGAACTCCAGGCGGGTGAACTGCGAGGTGTATCCGGTGCAGCCGGGGCACTGGAACTCCGCGCCGTCGTTCCACATGTGGTGGTAGGTGATCAGCTGGGATCGGCCGTCGAAGATCTCGGCCAGGCTGATCGGGCCGTCGGCGCCGGTCAGTGTGTGGTTGGTGACCTCTACCATCGGCATGCGCCGTCGCTGGGCGGCGATCGCGTCGAGTTCGCGAGTGGCCGCCTTCTCCCGGCGGCGCAGGTCGTCGAGGGCCGCTCGCCAGGCGGCGTCGTCGACCACCGGCGGCATCGCCTGCGGGTCTTTCGGCGTGGACAACTGGTCGGTCATGGCGGACTCCTCACCGTCGATGCGCGGTGGCCGCGAGCGTGGCACCCGAGGCCCCTGTACAGAGACCGACCGAGCCGGACCGCCGAACTCATCGCTGATCTCGCAATCCGCGGACGAATGGGGCCGGGTAGCCGGGCCGGATCTGGGCGCCACCGAGCCACGCGGTCAGTTCGTTCGCCCGATCGTCGACGGCGCGACGAGCGCCGGCGGGCAGCTTCTCAAAGAGATGCACCCGAATGCTCGTGTCGTCGTCGCGGTACCAGCCACCGACGATGCGACCGTCCCACCACACGGTCTGACCGCCGTTGCCGTTGCGATCGAAGATGTGCTCGCCGTGTGGCCCGAGGTAGAAGTCGCGGATCTTGTGGCCCATCGTGGTGGAATCCAGTTCCGGAAGCAGGACGGCCTGGGGTTCGAGATCGTCGTCATCGGGCGACACGACGTCATCGGCGAGGACGTACCCCACCGAGCCGTCGTCGAGTTCGACCTCGGCGATGTCGAGTTGCGCCAACGCCTGCCGCACCGCAGCCTTGGTCGAACCCAGCCACCACACCAGATCGGTTTCGGTGCCGGGGCCGAAGGACGCGAGCCACCGACGGACCATCGCTGCATACGCGGTCGCGGGATCGGGCGGATCGAGTGACTCGCCGAGCCAATCCCGCATCGATGACCACGACGGCCTCGACATATGCCATCCCGCCGAATTGGGTCCTCGCACAATGTCTGCTGCCGCACTCATCATGTTGATGATGCGCGGCAACATCGGGTTCGCGCCGCCGTACGACTTTCCGGGGCTCACGATGACCGTCCGGTTGAACTCGGGCAGGCGCTCGCGGATCTGCGACGAGGTGAGGGTGACCCCGTCGACGAGTTCGGCGGCGACCGCTGCGCGCGCCGCGTCGATCCATCCGTCGGGATCGGTGCACCACTCACTGCGGCGAAGATCGCGGAGCATGTTGGTGCGTTCGGATGCTGTCACCCGAGGACCCACGGCACCCACCGCCTCCCGCAGGAGGTCGCGAGGAAACACGAAAAGCGTTCGGCGCATGGCCAACTGCTTGACCAGGCTCCGATCGACGTAGAGCGCGTCGTCCATCGATGCGGGCGTGAATCCGTCGATGCGCGCCCACGCGGCGAGGTAGACGGTCGACGGTGTGGTGGAATGCAGGCCGACCATCGATTCGGCGGCCTCGATCACCGAGTGCGCCCGGGTTTCGGATGCGAGTCGATGTCGGCGCAGCAACCGGTTTCGGCGGGCGCGGTCGGTCACCCGGGGACGTGTCATGATCACCCGTGCGGCGGCGCGGCGACCGCCTCGATCTCGACGAGCTGGCCGTCATACGGAAGTACGGTGACACCCATCATCATCGCGGGAGGAACGGTCTCGAACTCGGCGGCCACCGCCTCCCACGCGACATAGAGATCGGCCTGAAGTCGTTCCGCCACATAGATGGTCAGCTTGGCGACATCGGCAAACGTGGCGCCCTGCTCACCGAGCACGGCCGCGAGGTTCGCCAGACAGATCCGCGTCTGCCCCACCACGTCACCGGATGCGCCGACCGCACCGTTCTCATCGAGCGGACTGATACCCGCGGTGAAGATGAGCGACCCCGGCGACACCGTCGCGCTGTAGGGAAACCCACCGTCGTGCAGAATTGATGACCCATTGAGCCGTACTCGAGACATGCCGCCACTGTAGCCGCCCGCACCGACAATCCGGACCCGTTCCCATGTCGCCACTGACAGCGCTCGCCTCTTCGCTGACGGCGCTCTCGATATCGGTGACAGCGCTCTGGATCACGCTGACAGCGCTCTCCTCATCACTGACAGCGCTCTGTATTACGTTGACAGCGCTTTCGATTCCGTTGACAGCGCTTTCGATTCCGTTGACAGCAACCCAGTTTCGGTCGCGGCGACCTCACCCCACCGGTCGAGCCGACCCCATCCCGCCGGTCGAGCCGACCCCATCCCGCCGGTCGAGCCGGACGGAGCGATAGCGAAGTCCGAGTCGAGACCACGCAACCCAACGCTGGAATCTTCACCACCACAACACCTCCCGCGAAATCGACGCCCCATACCACACCCCACCGACAGAAAAATCCGGTCGACGACGAGTTATCCACAGACCAAACATTATGCACAGCAACAGGATTCACGAAACTGACCCTTGCCACGAACGGATATCCGGCGTACTGTGGTGAACATGACACCGGGGGAACTTGACACCACCATCGACTTCTTATCCGAACTCGACTACACCAACCGCAGCCTCACCCGCGACAACGCAAAGCACGCACTGCACGCCATCCTGCTCATCCGCAATCTCGTCGACCATCATGCGAGTGTGCTTGTCGGACTCTGCGATCACCTCAAGGTCGCAGAGAACGAGGGCCGCAAACTTCAAGAGCTACTACACGAATGGGGTGTCGCCCCGGCCTCGGCGTCTCGCATGATCCGACTGGGCACCACACCCGACATCGAGCGAGTGCACCGCCACACCGCGCTGGGCACGCTCTCGGCCGAACACGCCGACGCCATTGTCCGAGGATTGGCGCACATCGAGAAACGATCCGGCGAGCCCGTCACCACCGAAGAACGCGACGCCCACAGCATTGCCCTCCTCGGGCACGCCACCGCCGGGTTCACACCCGCCGAAATCCGCGACTACGCCAAAAGCCGAGGAAATCAGCAGGCCGATGACACCGACGGTTTACCCGCCGCTGAGGACCGTTCGATCAACACCCTGGACTTCCACGATTCCGATGATGGACGCCTCACGGTCACCGGCGATCTGCACGCCGTACTCGGGGAGAAGTTGAGGACGGCGATCGAAGTGTTGTCGGCGCCACGACCCCAACCCGACGGATCCCGCGATCCGCGTTCCGCGGGTCAGATGCGTGCCGACGCATTGGAGATCATCCTCGACACCGCCGCCCACGCAGCCCGAGGCGAGCACTGCGACGACGGACCACGCATGCCCACCGAGTTGGTCAACCTCACCATCCCCACCGGCACACCATCGTTGGCGTCGTTGCAGTTCATGGGATCGGTCACCGAAGCCACCGCCCGCAAACTGTGCTGCGACGCCACCGTCGGCGTCATGATCGTCAGCAAAGACGAGGTACCACTATCGCTCGGGCGCACCATCCGCTTGTTCAACCGGGCCCAACGACGCGCCCTGGCGCACCGGGATAAGGGGTGCATCAAGTGTGGAGCACCGCCCTCGCGGACCCAGGCGCACCATATCGTCCACTGGGTTGACGGCGGCGAAACATGTGTGGAGAACGGCGCTTTGCTCTGTTCGGCCTGTCATGACGATGTCCACCATAACGGATGGGACGTCGTCATGGGAGCCGATCACCACCCGTGGTTGATTCCACCGGAAAGTGTTGACCCGCAACGCAGGTGGCTGCGGTCGTATCACCGCCGGACCATGACGTTGGATGGATTGCCGGGTGCGGCATGATGATTCGGTTCCAGCCTTGGCTTGCGGGGCCTCCTTGCGTTGAGCTCCGTCGAAACGACACGGCTCGACCGACGGGCAAGGGCTCGACCAACGGGGTAAGACCCTCGCCCACAGATAGATAACAGACCAACCAACCCGCACCCGGCTCCGGCCGGGACCGCATCGGTACCTTGACAAGTCCACAGTGAAATATGAATGCCGGGAACAGGTATCGCAGCTCGACGGCCCTCGGGTGAGGGTGCGCAGCATGCGATACCCGTTCCTCAGTCATTCAAGCGCGCACTCATCCAGTCGATGGTCTGCATTCCGAAAAGGTCTGTGCCCCAGCGGTACATGTTGGTGAGGAATGTCAGCATGCTGCAGTCGGTGGGCTGATAGTCGACGCGGGTGCCGCCACGGCGGTACGTCGCGGCCAGGGCGCGGGCGTCGGCGGCGGGAACCAGCGACATGAACGAATCGTCGCGGGCGCACGATGCGATCAGCACGGGCGCCTTGGGTGCCCTGGTGCCCAACTGATTGTCGCGATAGACATGCTGGAACTCCGGGATGTCGGCGGGATTCCGGCCGTTGAACAAGACCGACAACGGCAGGAAGGGGGTGCCGAAATATGCCGGCGTCTGGCACTGCGTGCGGAACACGTCGGCGAGGGCTTTGCCTGCCGGGCTGAGCTTCTCGTCGATCCGCATCTCCGGATATCGCGGTTCCAGACCCAGCAGCGTCGCGAAGGCGAACCCGGAACCGATGGAACCGTCCGACGCGCGGATGAAGTTGCGCTGATTGACGGCCATCCCCTCGAGGATGGACCCGCGGATATTCAGTTCGGGTGCATACCGATCCGCGTTCTCGGCGGCGAAGGCCGCACCGACACCGCCGCCGGCGACGCCGAACAACGCGATCGGCGCAGACGCCGACAGCCCCGCCGGAGAGGTAGCGATCGCGGCGCGCAATCCGTCGAGAAGCGTGTTGCCACCGAACTTTCCGGCGAAGACGCCATGCGGATCGGGATCGGCGTTGTTGCCGACGTCGCTGATGAGAACGGCGTAGCCCTTGCCGAACATCTGGGCCAACGGTCCGAGCGCCGACCACGACGCCCCGTCGAGCGGATCACGACCGGTCCACATCGTCGATGGATGGCAATAGGCTCCGACGCTGTCATTGGCGAACTGGTAACCGACGATCGGCCGATCGGCATTGTCGCGACCGTCGCGCGGGACCATCAGAATGCCGGTACTGATGTCGGCCTCGTCGTGCAATCCACGGGTGACGTACATCAGCGCGTAGGCGTCGAGATTCCCCGGCCGGAACCCGGTGAACTGGACGTCGACCTTCTTTGCCTTCAGTAGCGTCCCGGGGCGTTCGTCACCACGCAGGCGTGGCTCGACATAGAACGGGTCGTCGGACACCAGCGGCGTGAAGATCTCCTGCGGACTGGCCAGACGACCCGAGGTGAAGGTGCCGATCACATACCCGTTGAACACCTCGGCGAGCTGTGGAGTTCGGTTCGGCGGACCGGCGTGGGCCACACCGGCGACAGAGGTCACGGCCGCAGCGGCGACGGCACACAGGACGACGACGACGGCCAGCGCGGACCGCAGCACACTACGCACAGGTTCTCCCGGTTTCGGAATCATTCGCGTCGGACGAAACACACTCAGACCGGTCCCCGACTCCTGACCGTGCGGTAAGGAGAACCGAATGAGACGGAACATTAGCGACGTCTCAGCGTGTGGGGCAACTTCTCCAGACGTGACTCACGTCACCGCGGGCTCCCGCCGCGGTCATCGGAACGCGAGGGCCTCATCTCCCCACGCCGCCGCGATCCGGTCGTCGAGTCCGTCGACGGGTCGGTCCTGCGAGGAGATCACCATCGAGGTACGCCGATCCGGCGAGAAGGCAGACCAGTCGGTCCCACCCCGATGGCCGGGCACGCCATCACGCACGAAGGAACCCCACCGATCCAGCATGCGCTCGGCGACCTTCTCGCCCGTCGACCGCCCGCCGAGTTTGTAGGTGATGTCCCGCGAGCCGGTGGGCAGGTTGCCCCACATGTAGTTGAGCTCGGTTCCGTGGGTGGCACCGAGGCGGAGCACCTTGTACATCCTCGGGGCCCAATCGAACCGATACAGATACACCGGAACCCGAGCCGAATGCGCGTGGGCCACCCAGATCGCCGGCATCCGGAACGCGAGATCACGGGCGATCGCCAGGCCCGCGGCCTTCGGATGTCGCGGATACACGCCGAGGATGCGCCGCTCGTCCGGAATCGGCAGGTTCGGCTGCTCGATCGCGATGCGCTCGAACATCTTCCGGATCTGCGACAGGTCGATGGGCATCAGCGGTGACTTCATGTACCGGAACACCGCCGACTCGTCGCGGTTGCTGCCGATCAGAAGAGGCACCTGCATCGCCTCACCGGCCCGATAGACGTCCAGCGGATGCCGCGGGACCAGGTCACCGTCGACCACCGGCGCGAACGCCAACACTCCCGGATCATTCTGCGGTACTTGGGAAAACGCGAGCATCCCCGCCGTCACCACCGCCGACGACGACGCGGTGGCCAACGACCCCGACACCGCCCGGTCGATCCGGTGCGCGACGTCGACCATCCGCTGGGTGTCGAATACCGTTGTCGCCGGCGAACTCTGCGCGATGGCCCGATGGAACAGACCACGCGCCGCCGGGACGGTGAGCATCGTGGTGACGATGCCGCCGCCCGCGGACTCCCCCGCCAGCGTGACCTGGGCCGGATCGCCACCGAATCCGGCGATGTTGTCGCGCACCCACGTCAACGCGGCAAGCACGTCGGAGAGCGCGGCGTTGGGTTCGGCTCCGTCGATCACCGAACTCAGGTCGGTGAATCCGAAGGCGCCGATGCGGTAATTGATGGTGACGACGACGATCCCGGCGTCGGCCGCCATCCGCGCCCCGTCATAGAGCGGTTGACTCCCCGATCCGTACACATAGGCACCGCCGTGCACCCACACCATCACCGGACGCGGCGAATCCGACGGCGCCACCGGAGCCCAGACGTTCAGGAACAGGCAGTCCTCGTCCATCACCGGGTCGTCACCGAACACGATCACCGGATGTCGTTGCTGCGGGCACACCGCACCGAATCGGTCCGCATCGAGCAGCTCGGTATGGGCGTCGACGGGCCGCGCCCGACGCCACCGGTTCTCCCCGACCGGCGGTGCGGCATAACGCATTCCGCGCCACACATCGACCGCACCCGCGCGGACACCCCGGTAGGGCCCCGACGTCGTCTCGACGATCAACCGTGGATCGGACGCCACCGACATCGCCCGATCACGCGTCGCGTTCGATCGGACACGACATGCACCGCGGGCCACCGCGACCCCGGCCGAGCTCGGAACTCGACAGTCCGATCACCTGAATCCCGTTGTCGCCGAGGAACTTGTTGGTGGTGACGTTGCGTTCGTACCCGATCACCACGCCCGGACTGACGGCGACGAAGTTGTTGCCGTCGTCCCACTGGGCGCGCGCCGCCTCGAGCCGGTCGATCGGCGCCTTGAGGACGCGCAGACGGTCCACCCCGAGGGCCTCGGCGACGGCGGCGAACAACTCGGTGTTCTCCGTCACGGTGAAGTGTCCCTGGTCACCATGCGGGGTGAGCGTGTAGGACCGCAGCGTCTCGGGCAGATACGGGTAGACGCTGAACGCGTCCCGATCGATCTGCGTCATCGCGGTGTCCAGATGCATGAACGCCCGCTCCATCGGCAGTTCGACGACGAGCACCCGATCGACCGTGCCCGCCTTGAACAGGCTCTCGGCGAGCACCTCGATGCCCTGCGGCGCGGTGCGTTCGCTCATCCCGATCATCACCGTGCGGTTGCCGATCACCAGGATGTCACCACCCTCGATCGTCGCCGGCGTGTAGCGCATCGGGTCGTTGCCGTTGTAGAACGCGAACTCCTCCGCGGTGAACATCGGATGGAAGTTGTAGATCAGCCGCGAGTTGATCGTCTCGCGCTGCCGCGCCGGCTTGGCCATCGGATTGAGATTGACACCCTCATAGATCCACGCCGAATTGTCGCGCTGGAACAGATGATTGGGCAACGGGGCGAGCAGGAAGTCGTCGTCGTGCAGGCTGTCGAGCAGCAGACTGGACACACCCTTCAGGTAGGGCGCGGCCTCACGCTTGAGGATTCCACCGATGAGCAGTTCGGCGAGTTGCGCCGGCTCCCGCTCGTCGAGCAGGCGTTGCAGGGGGCCGTCGAGTTCGGTACCGAACTGGGTCTCGGTGACCAACTCCGCCTTGAGTTCGTCCCGGGCGCCGTCCTGGGCCAGCGCGGTGGCGAGCAGATCCTGGTACAGGTACACGGTGACGCCCAGATCACGCAGGATCTGCTGGAACTGTTCGTGTTCCTCTTGCGCTTTCTCCGCCCACATCACATCGTCGAAGAGCAGACTCTTGACGTTGGCCGGGGTCAATCGGAGCAGTTCGATCCCGGGCTTGTGCAAGATGACCTGCTTGAGCTGACCGACCTCGGAGTCGACATGGAAAGCCATGAGAGAACTCTAATCGCGCGCACAGCTGCACGCGGGACGATGTGAAACATCGCCGCCGGGCAGGCCGCACAGCGGTGCGACGACAACGTCGCACAACATGATCGGCCCGTCCGGCATGATCACCGAACGGGCCGAATCCGAGCCCCCTGTCGGGATTGAACCGACGACCGCTCGCTTACAAGGCGAGTGCTCTACCACTGAGCTAAGGAGGCATTGCTTGCGCGAGTATATCCGCCGCGCCGCCCGACGCCTCATCGGCACCAGCCAGGCCACGATCGACACGATCGAGCCCGGCAGCATCATGGTCGCGCCGCGTCGGCCGATCGACCGGTTCGATGTCGCGGCCATCACCGAGGTGCTCGATCTGGCCACCAAGATCGGTGCGGTGCTGCTCGATTCGGGCACCGGCGCGATCGACACCGCCACCCAGATCCGCTTCGTCGCCGGCGTCTACGGGCTCGACGACGTCGACGTCGACGTCACCTACAACACCATCGTGGTCAGTGCCCGGCGCGGCGCGACGTTGCCACCGATCACCACCATGCAGACGGTGCAGTACCGCTCGCTGGACTTCACCCGGCTCGCCCAGGTCGACCGGCTGATCCGACGCATCCGGGATTCGGCGATCGCCCCGTCGACGGCGCACCGGATGGTCGACGCCATCATCGCCGCACCCCACCCGTACCCGTACAAGGTGGCGACCTTCGCGTGGGGACTGATGGCGGCCGGGATCTCGGTCCTGCTCGGTGGTGGGCCCCTGGTGGCGCTGCTGGCGTTCGTGACCACCGGTGTCACCGTCACCATCAATCGGCTGCTGAACCGCATCGGGACACCGGTGTTCTTCCAGCAGGTCGCGGGCGGGTTCATCGCCGTGGTGCCGGCCGCCCTCGTCTTCGAGGGCGGGGAACGCATCGGGATCGAGATCCTGCCCTCGCAGGTGATCGCCGCGGGCATCGTGGTGCTGCTGTCGGGGTTGTCGTTGGTGGGGTCGGTGCAGGACGCCATCACCGGTGCGCCGATCACCGGGGTCGCGCGCTTTTTCGAACTGCTGCTGATGACCGGCGGCATCATCGCCGGGGTCGGCATGGCCCTGCGGATGCTGGAGACCACCGGTCTCTACCTGCCGACGATCACCACATCCACCCAGTTCGCCGCCGTCGACGTCCCGGTGCGGGTCGCGGCCGGCGCGGTGGCCGCCCTCGCCTTCGCCTGGGCCAGCTATGCCGAGCGCCGCGCCCTGCCCGTCGCGTTCGTCGCCGGGATGATCGGCGTCGGCGTGGTGGCGGGCTCCTCCTTCATCCCGGTCGGTGACGTCATCGGGTCCGGGATGGCCGCGGTCTGCGTCGGCATGCTCGGCGGTCTGCTCGCGCGGCGTGCCGTCACCCCGCCCCTGGTGGTGGCCGTCGCCGGTATCACGCCACTGTTGCCCGGCCTGGCCGTCTACCGGGGTCTGTACGGCATTCTCAACGATCAGACCCTGGAAGGTCTGACCTGGGCGACGAGCGCGTTGGGCGTCGGATGCGCCCTCGCCGCGGGGGTCACCCTCGGCGAGTTCATCGCCCGCACCCTGCGCCGCCCACGGATCGCCGCCCCCGCCTGGGCGCGTCCGGCGCGGTGGCGACGCGGCGGCAACCGCAACGTGTGGTGACGCCCCGTCGTCGCGCTTCGCCAAACGGGTAATATGGGCAAGGTTGTCGCGTACGCCACACGGCCATGAGGAAGAACACGGCGTGACGCCCACAGACGAACGAGTACGAGACCGCGTCCGCCCCGCGAACCGGGGCCCGACCAAAGGGACATGATGGCTGCAGCCAAGACCACCGACATCGCCGACGAAGAGCTGGAGCCGGTGGCCGACGAGACAGCCAGTTCCGCCCGCCGCGTCGTCGCCGCCTACGCGACCGACGCCGACGAGTGCCGGATGCTGCTGTCGATGCTGGGAATCGCACCGGGCGAGAACGCCTGAGTCGTGACCTCCACCGACGCGGGGCCGAACAGCACATCGTCGAACACCGGTCACCCGGACTCTCCCGCGGACGGGGCGGAGTTCGTGGTGGTGGCCAATCGGCTGCCCGTCGACAAGGAGGTCGGCCCGGACGGTGAGGTGCGCTGGAAGCGCAGCCCCGGCGGTCTGGTCACCGCGCTCGAGCCGATCCTGCGCTCACACACCGGCGCCTGGGTCGGTTGGTCCGGGATCGCCGACTCCGACAACAATCCGGAGGTCGAGGGCATCGGCATCCAGGCGGTGCCCCTGTCCACACAGGAGATCGCCGAATACTACGAGGGATTCTCCAACGCCACTCTGTGGCCGCTGTATCACGATGTGATCGTCAAGCCGGAGTATCACCGCGAATGGTGGAACACCTACGTCGAGGTGAACCGGCGTTTCGCCGAGGCCGCGTCCCGGGCCGCCGCGCATGGGGCGATCGTCTGGGTGCAGGACTATCAGCTGCAACTGGTGCCGAAGATGCTGCGGATGCTGCGTCCCGATCTGCGCATCGGTTTCTTCCTGCACATCCCGTTCCCGCCGGTCGAGTTGTTCATGCAGATGCCGTGGCGCACCGAGATCGTCGAAGGCCTCCTCGGTGCCGACCTCATCGGTTTCCATCTGCCCGGCGGGGCGCAGAACTTCCTCTATCTGGCGCGTCGACTGGCCGGGCAGGCCACCAGCAAGGGCACCGTGGGTGTCCGGTCCCGGTTCGGGGTCGTGCAGGTGGGATTCCGCACGGTGCGGGTCGGTGCCTTCCCGATCTCCATCGATTCCAGCGAACTCGACACGATGGCCCGCTCCCGGGAGATCCGCAAACGGGCCGCCGAGATCCGCAAGGAACTCGGCAATCCCAAGACCATCCTGCTCGGCGTCGACCGCCTCGACTACACCAAGGGCATCGACGTCCGGTTGCGGGCGTTGTCGGAGTTGTTGGCGGAGAAGCGCATCGACGCGGCCGACACCGTCATGGTGCAGCTGGCCACGCCGAGCCGGGAACGGGTCGAGAGTTACATCCAGATGCGGGCCGGCATCGAACAACTCGTCGGCAACATCAACGGGACCTACGGCAGCGTCGGCCATCCGGTCGTCGAGTATCTGCATCGGCCGGTGCCACGCGAGGATCTGATCGCGTTCTTCGTCGCCGCCGACGTGATGTTGGTGACGCCGCTGCGCGACGGGATGAACCTGGTGGCCAAGGAGTACGTGGCCTGCCGCAGCGATCTGGGCGGTGCGCTGGTGCTGAGTGAATTCACCGGTGCCGCAGCCGAATTGCGGTCGGCGTATCAGGCCAACCCGTATGACCTGGACGGCGTCAAGGACGCCATCGAAGCCGCCGTCGTCCAGACCCCGCAGGAGGGTCGACGGCGGATGCGGGCCCTGCGTCGGCAGGTCCTCACCCATGACGTGGCCAAGTGGGCGGAGAGTTTCCTCGGCACTCTGGCAGCCACCGCGGAGACCACGTCGTCGGCCAATCGTGGTGTGCAACTGGTGAATCCGGACGACTCGGAGTCCTTCGCGTCCGAACATTCCGCGTCCGAGCACACCGGGTCCGACCAGTCCGAGTCCGAACGGTGAGCGCCACCGACCTCCCCGCCGAGGTCCACCGAGCCCTGGAAAATGCGGCCACTGCTGAGCGACTGCTCCTGGCATCCGACTACGACGGGTGCATCGCGCCGATCGTGTCACGCCCGCAGGACGCCGTTCCGCTGCCCGAATCCATCGACGCACTGCGTGCCGCGAGTGTGCTCGAGCGGACCTGGGTGGCCGTCATCTCCGGACGCGCACTCTCGGACCTCGCGGCACGCTCGGGCCTCGGCGTCGACGCCGACATCACCCTGATCGGCAGTCACGGCAGCGAGTTCGACACCGGGTTCGAGCAGCCCGTCACCGCCGGACAACACGCCCTGCTCGACCGGATCGTCGACGAATTCACTTCCATTGCAGCGCAATTCGACGGTGTGACGGTGGAGACCAAGCCGATCAGCACGGCGCTGCACGTGCGCAACGCCGCCCCCGATGATGCGGCGGCCGCCCTGGACGCCGCGCGCCGCGGACCCGCGTCATGGCCCGGCGTCGAGGCCACCGAGGGCAAGGCCGTGATCGAACTGGCCGTCATCAAGACGAGCAAGGGCCTGGCGCTGGACTTCCTGCGCGAACGCACCGGAGCCGACGTGGTGATCTATCTCGGCGACGACGTGACCGACGAGAAGGCCTTCGCACATCTTCGGCACGGACAGGATGTGAGCATCAAGGTCGGCGGAGGCGACACCGCCGCCGAATACCGCATCGGCGACCCACACGACGTCGCCGCGGTACTCGCCCTCGTCGCGGAACGTCGCCGCACAGCCGTCGCCGGCTGAGTTCGGGAGACCGGCGGCCCAGACCCGGCGCCCGGGCTCAGGACTCCGACGCGGTCACCGTCGCGGTGGTCACCAACGGATCTGTGACGGGATGGCGTTTGGCCGTCTCGCGGATCACCCGGTGCACGAACCCGAGTTTGCGCACCACCGGCCGCGGGATGTCGAACGGATACAGCGGCCGCCGCCCCATCGCCTGATTCACCCGATTGAACATGGTGGACAACCACTTCCAGTCGTAGAGCAGTTTCTCGATGGGCTGATCAGCGTAGGACTCGAGTGGCACGATGTCGCGGTCCATCGAGAACCGCACCTGATCGCTCTCGAGCATCAGCCCCGATTCACGGGCGGTGTGGATGGTGCCGGTGATGTGCAGGTAGTGCGCGAAGCACTCGGCGAAGTCCTCCCACGGATGCATGGTGGCGTATTCGGAGATGTAGGAGTCCCGCCAATTGTCGGGCGGGCCTTCTCGGTAGTGCCGTTCCAGCGCATCGGCGTAACTCTGCCGTTCGTCACCGAAGATCTCGCGGCACTTGTCGAGGTACAGGTCGGCGCCGTCCCCGGTCTCGACGAGAACGTTCTCGTAGTAGTGGCCGGACTCGTGACGGAAGTGCCCCAGCATCGTGCGGTACTGCTCACCGAGTTGCACGCGCAGCCGTTCCCGGTAGGCATCGAGGGTTTCGGCGAGATCGATGGTGATGACCCCGTTGGCGTGGCCGATGAGCACCTGGTGTCCCTCCGACAGGCTGGACAGCAGGTCAAAGGCCAAGCCGCCCTTGCTCCGCCAGTACGGTTCGACCGGCAACCCCAGATCGACGAGCTGGAAGACGAGCATCCGCAGGTCGAAGGTGGTGGATGCGAGTTTCTCGCAGGCGATGGTGTCACTGGGGTCGGGGCGACGGCGCACCAACGAATCCGGGAAGCACAGACCGCGCAGGCCGGCGTTCTCCTCCGACACCTCCGACAACGTCATCCAGTTGCAGCCGTTGCGTTCCCAGTTCGAGCATCGCTCCCAGCGTTGACCGTCGATGTCGACGCCCTCCTCGGAGGCCACGACCAGGGTCCGGCTGGGCAGATGCACACCGACGTTGGTGCCGCATTGCGGGCAGTACTGATTGGCGAATCCCGACAGGGCGTTGCAGATCGGACACGTCAGCGCATGCACGACGATCAGCCTATGCGGATACGTTCCGATCCATCGTCGATGGGTAGATCTCCGCGGACCACGGCGGTCACCTGATAGGAGTCGAGGTTGATCGAGCCACTGTGATTGTCGAGGAAGGCGGTGTCGGCGGCGTCGCGTCCGGTCGAGATGCGCACCAGACCCTGGCGGGGTGCGAGGCGGGTGGCGTCGACGACGACCCATTCGCCGTCGATCAACGCCTCGGCGACCGCGTGGAAGTCCATCGGATCGCAGCCCGGTGCATACACCGCCACCAAGCGTGCCGGGATGTTCAGCGCCCGCAGCAACGCCACCACCAGATGTGCGTAGTCGCGGCAGACGCCGGCACCCGCGAGCAGGGTGTCGACGGCACCGTCGATCGGATCGCTGGCACCGGGGATGTAGTCGAGACGATCCTCCACGTAGGCGGTCACCTGGTTGAGGAGTTCACCGTCGGGCAGCGAGGCGTCGAACTGTCCGGCGGCGAAGCCGAAGAACTTGTCGGCCTCGGCATATCGGCTGGGGCGCAGGTAGATCGACCGGTCGGTGATCTGCACGGCCACCGGGTCGGCCGGGGTCAGCACCGAGGCCCGGTAGTCGACCTGCACCAGACCGGACTCCACCGAGAGACGGTGGATGCGGCCACCGTAGGTGTCGAGTAGTTCCTCGACGTCGACCGGCGCGCCGTCGACGGTCACCTCCAGTGACTCGTCGACGCTCAGTCCCGGCATGTGGGCGACGGCGATCTGCATCTCGAGTTCGGTGGGGGCGGTGACGGAAATGGACATCGAGGCGGCCACGTCGCGTGGCGGGATTGTCATGACCACACGGTAAGGCAGAACGTGTCCGGCTGCGCGGGCGGCCGTCAGTGCACCGACATCGCGGCGACCGGATCGGCGTAGATGACGCTGAGTGCCACCACGATTGCCGCACTCTCCTGCACCGACAACCCGAACCGGGACGGGGTGAGCTCCAGCGGCCAGCCGATGGCCGACGCCGCGTCGAAGGCCGCCTGCACCGGCGCGAGCCCCTGCGGGTGCGCGCCGAATGCCGCGCCGGCGACGACCACCGAGTCGGGGTTGACGGCGTCGCGGAACTGCGCCACCACCTCGCCGAGGATGCGGGCCCGCTCGTCGACGATGCGCGAGGAATCCTCGCGGAGCCCGAGCCGTACCGCGGCTCGTCGGCCGACCTCGACGCCGACGACGTCCTGGAATCGCGCGGGTCCACCGCACAGGACCGGGGCCGACACCGGCACACCGGCGACCGATCCGGCGCCGCGGCTCGGTACCACCACCCGGCCGTCGACGGTCACCGCCATGCCGGTGGTTTCCCGCGCGTAGAAGAACAGTCCCAGATCCCCACCGCTGTGCGGCGAACTCAGCAGTAGTTCGGCCGCCGCCATCGCCTGGACGTGCTCGCACACCGACACCGGGACGCCGAGGGCGTCGGCGAGGCGCGCACCGATGCCGACCCGGCGCCAGCCGAGCAACGGATGATCGACGACGCCGGTCGCGGTGTCGACGTGACCGCCGATCGCCACCCCACCCCACAGCAGGCGACGACCCGAAAACCGTTCGGCGAGTTCGGCCACCTGTGCGCACAACACACTCGCGGCGGCGTCCGGATCGTCGTGCGGGGTGCGGACCGCGTGACTGTAGAGGGTGCGTCCACCGAGGTCGGCGATCGCCAGCAGGGTTCGTCGCGCACCGATGTGCATCCCGGCCACGCAGAGGCGGTCGCGATCGAGCGTCAGCGGATACTTGGGCCGGCCGATCCCGCCGTGGTGCACGAGATCACGGCGTTCGACGACGAAGCCGAGGTCGGTCAGGGCACTCACCTGCCGGTTGATGGTCGCCGGTGACAGTCCGCTCACCTGCGCCAGGGCGTCGCGCATGATCGGCGCACCCACCCGGACGGCCTGCAAAACCGTTGCCGCGGGCGAGGTCCCGACCGCCAGGGTCGCCGGGATCACCGTCTGCATGACAGATCAATCTAGGGCATGCCCGAACCGAAAGGGGTGCCATCGGCGCCGAGTCGTAAGCTGGCGACCATGAGCGAGTCCACACATCCCACCTCCGACAGCCGCGTCGCCGTGGTCACCGGAGCCAGCTCCGGTATCGGTGCGGCCACCGCCCGCGCCCTGGCCGCACAGGGCTACCACGTCGTCCTCGGTGCCCGCCGCGTCGACCGCGTGCAGGCCCTCGCGGCCGAGATCGGGGGAACCGGAAGGCAACTCGACGTCACCGACGAGGAGTCGGTGGCACGGTTCGTCGACGGGTTGGATGCCGTGCACGTCCTGGTCAACAATGCCGGCGGCGCCAAGGGACTCGACCCGGTGGCCTCCGCCGACCTCGACGACTGGCGCTGGATGTGGGAGACGAACGTCCTGGGAACCCTGCGCGTCACCAAGGCGCTGCTGCCGGCCCTGGAGGCGTCCGGTGACGGACTGATCGTCACCATCACCTCCATCGCCGCGATCGAGGCCTACGACAACGGGGCGGGCTACACCTCGGCCAAGCATGCGCAGGGTGTCCTGCACCGGACCCTGCGGTTCGAGTTGCTCGGCAAGCCGATCCGGCTCACCGAGATCCTGCCCGGCATGGTCGAGACCGATTTCTCGCTGGTGCGTTTCGACGGTGATCAGGAACGCGCCGACGCCGTCTATCAGGGGCTGACCCCGCTGGTCGCCGACGACGTCGCCGAGGTGATCGGCTTCGTCGCGTCACGTCCGCCGCATGTGAACCTCGACCAGATCGTGCTCAAGCCCCGCGATCAGGCCTCCGCGCGCCGCAACGTCAAGACCGGATAGCGCGTTCAGGGTGGTGCGTCAGTTGGGTGCGCTCACCGACGACGGCGCCCCCTCCGGGGTGGCCGGCACCGACGAGGACCGCGGGGTGCCCTTGATCGCCGACATCGACTTCCAGGTCGGCCAGTCGAAGATCCAGTCGAAGATGTCGCCGTCGGCCTCCGAGAGGTCGATGCGGGTGCCGGTCACCTCGACCGGATCACCGTAGATCGCGGTGTTGAAGTACTGCTGCGCGTTCTCCAGCGACAGGTTGATGCAGCCATTGGTGACGTTCGACGAGCCTTGCACGCCAACGGTTTCCGGGTTCGCGTGGATGAACTCGCCGTTGTTCGAGATCCGGACCGCATACCGTTCACGGACGTTGAAGTACCCCGCGGCCGGGTTGGACATGTAGAAGTCCTCGTGCTTCTCGCTGACCACGTGGATGCCCGAGCGGGTGACGTTGCGGTCGAGATCGCCCTCGCCGTAACTGCACGGCAGCGTCATCAGGGTGGACCCGTCGCGAACCACCACGATCTGATGCGACGACGCCTCGGCCTTGACGATCTGCGACCGCCCGATGACGTAGTCGCTGGTGACGTCGGCGGCACCGTAGGAACCGTCGCCGTGATCGAGGCCGTAGAGCTTGGCCGTCATGTGCACCTTGGTGCCGGGTGCGAAGTACTCCTTCGACCGCCAGTGCACGCGAGACCCGTTGTCCTCGCCGAGCCACGCCCAGGAACCCTCGGTCTCCGGGGTGGTGGTCACCGTCAGCGCCCGCTCGACGGCCTCCTTGTCGGTGACGGTGCCGTCGAACTTCAGGATCAGCGGCGCGGCGATCCCGACCTCCTGGCCGTCGGCGATGTTGACCACCAGGTTCAGCTGGGTCTGCGGGGCGAGGGTGGTGAACGATCCCTCGACCGGCACCGACAGGCGATCCTGGCCGACGGCGCTGCCCTCCCACGTGTAGGTGGTGTCGTAACCGAGTGGTTCGTTGACGGTGAAGGTGGTGCGGTCCTCCGACAACGTTCCCGCCACCGACTTGCCCCGCGGATTGAGCAGTTTCACGTCCGGATTGAGCGTCCCGCCGGACGCCTTCACCTCGAACGTCGCCGTGGGGTTGGGGGCATCCGGATCGTCGAGGGCGGGCGTGTAGGTGACCTTGACCGTCGGCTCCCGCGATTCCTGCGCGGCCGGGGTGTCGGTGGATCGCCCACACGCGGCGGCGACGAGTCCGGCGGTGGCCAGACCGGCCGCGGCGAGAACGGTGCGGCGGTTGGGAATCGGGTACGTAGTCATGACCGAACCAGCGTACCGAGCCGACCTGAGGAAACGCTCCCTGCCAGCTGTGATCGCAGTCAGGTGAGCGACGCCGCGGACGCCGGCGACCCCCGCAGGTGCGCGCGTTCTCCGTCGTGGTCGAAGATCGACAGGATCTCGGCCGGACCGTCCTGCGGCGCGAAGGAATGCGGCACGGTGCACGCGAACTCGGCGGCGTGACCTGCGGGAATGATGATCGTCCGTTCGGCCAGGCGCAGCCGGACCGTTCCCGAGAGGACGGTGAACCACTCGTGGCCGGGGTGCACCCGCAACTGCCGGGCATGCTTTTCCACCGCCGGATCCATCCGCATCTTGGCCACCACGACCCCGGCCGGCGTCGCATCCCGTGACAGAGGCCACACGGTGATCCCGTCGGTGGTGTGGGGTTCGGGGCGGATGACGACGTCGGTGTCGTCGACCGGCTCGACCAGTACGTCCAGTGAGGTGCCCAACGCGCGGGCGATCGGCACCAGCTGATCCAGCGCGACACGACGATGTCCGGTCTCGATGCGGCTGAGCGTGGACGGGCTCAGGTGGCATCGGTGCGCCAGCGAGTCGAGGGTCCAGCCCTTGGCGACGCGCATCGCGCGGATGCGTTGCCGCACGACGGTGTCGATGTCGGGGTCGATGTCGTCGAGCTCGGCCCCGTCGAACTCGGCCTCACCCAGTTCTTGCGTCATGGGCAAGAGTGTATGCCGGATCGACAAGTCGCCGCTAGCGTGGCAGCCATGGGGACACATCACCACGGACACCATGCACAGAGTCACGGGCACGGGCACGGGCACGGGCACGGGCACGGGCAGCACGATCACACCGACCACGACATGGGCGAGCTCCTGGAACTCGACGCGGCCGTCGTCGGGTCCTATCTCGCCGATGCGACCGCTCTGATCAGCACGGCCCTGCGGCGCACTCCCGAGGTCATCGTCGACCTGGGCGCGGGCACGGGCGTCGGTACCCGCGCACTGGCCGCCGCGTTCCCCGGCGCCGAGATCGTCGCCGTCGACGCCTCGCCCGAGATGGCCGCCCGCCTCGGCGCCAACTCACCCGACGCGCGGGTCGTGATCGCCGACCTCGACGACGGCTGGCCCGCCGACATCGGTGATGCCGACGTCCTCTGGGCGTCGGCGTCGCTGCACCACGTCGCCGATCCCGCCGCACTGCTGCGCGCGGCCCGCGACCGCCTGCGTCCGGGTGGCGTCCTCGCGGTGATCGAGATGCCGCATCAGCCGCGGTTCCTGCCCGAGCCACCCGACGGTGCCGGCGTCGAGACCCGGATGGAGGCGATCATGGCCGGACGCGGCTACAACTCGTTCCCCGACTGGACCGACACCATCGTCGACGCCGGATTCGCGATGGCCGGCACCCACACGATCACCATCGACATCCCCGAGACCACCGACCGGACCCGGGCCTACGCCCGCGCCTGGTTCACCCGGGTGCGTTCGGGACTCGCCGACGACCTCGCCGCCGAGGATCTCGCCACCGTCGACGATCTGCTCGGCGAGGGCCCGACCTCGCTCGCGACCCGCTCCGATCTGCACATCCGCACCGGGCGACTCGTCTGGATCGCCCGCACATCTCACGACACACCCCACGACCACACCCCCCAGAACGAGGAGCCCTCATGACCACACCCGACACCACCATCCCCACCCACGTCGACGCCCTCATCGTCGGCGGTGGTGCGGCCGGGCTGGCCGCAGCCGTCGCCCTGGCCCGATCGCTGCGCTCGGTGCTCGTCGTCGACGCCGGCCATCCCCGCAACGCACCGGCCGACGGCGCGCACAACCTCCTGGGACGCGAGGGTATCTCGCCGCTCGACCTCCTTCGGCTCGGCCGGGACGAGGCCCGCGGGTACGGCGCCCACATCGTCGAGGGCACCGTCACCTCGGTGACCCGATCGTCGGTCGACGGCGACGTGGGCTTCGTCGCCCGGACCGCGGCCGGCGACGAGATCACCGCACGACGGCTGCTGCTGGCCGGCGGCCTCGTCGACGAACTCCCCGACATCCCCGGCATGGCCGAACGGTGGGGACGCGACGTGCTGCACTGCCCGTACTGCCACGGCTACGAGGTGCGCGGGGCACGCATCGGCATTCTCGGCACAGGTCCCATGGCGATGCATCAGACGCTGCTGTTCTCACAGCTCAGCGACCACATCACGGTGATCGATCAGGGTATGCCGACGCCGAGTGCCGACGAACGCGCACAACTGGCGGCACTCGGCATCGAGGTCGTCGCCGGTCCCGTCGTCCGGCTGGACTCGACCGACGGCAGGCTGCGGGGCGCCGTCCTCGGCGACGGCCGCGAGATCGGCCTCGACGCGCTCGTCGTCGGTCCCCGGATGGTCGCGCGCGACGGCCTCTACGAATCGCTCGGCGGGACGTTGCAGGAGAACCCGATGGGCACGGTCATCCCGACGGAGTTCGGTGGCCGCACCCCCGTCGACGGCGTGTTCGCGGCGGGCAATGCCGCCGACCTGGTCGCGCAGGTCGGCGCGTCGGCCGCGGCCGGGGTGCAGGCCGGAGCGTTGATCAACGCCGACCTCATCCAGGCCGATGTCCGACGACGCGTGCTCGCGACGGCCGGGTGAGGTACTCGGCGGGGTGAGTGACCCCGCCGGTGACCTACTCGGGGAATCCCTCGAGCACCGCACGACTCCCCGACAGGCCCAGACGGGTCGCCCCGGCGGCGATCAGCTCGGCGGCGAAGCGTGCGTCCCGGATACCACCGGAGGCCTTGACCCCGACACTGCCCGGGACCGCGGCACGCATGATCTCCACGGCCCGCACGCTCGCGCCGCCGGCGGGATGGAAGCCGGTGGAGGTCTTCACGAAACTGGCCCCGGCCGCCACGGACCGTCGGCACACCTCGATGAGGGTGTCCTCCCCGGCGAGTTCGAGCAGGGCCGCCGATTCCACGATCACCTTGAGGACGGTGTCGGCGCCGACCGCCTCACGCACGGTGAGCACATCGGCGAACACCTCGTCGAACTCACCGGCCAGCGCGGACCCCACGTCGATGACCATGTCCACCTCGTCGGCACCGGAATCGACGGCCAGCCGGGCCTCGGCCGCCTTGACCAGCGAATGGTGTTTGCCGGACGGGAAGCCGGCGACGACGCAGCTACGCTGCGCACCGGTGTCGATGGGCAGCATCGACGGCGACAGGCAGACCGCGTAGACGCCGAGGTCGGCGGCCTCGGCGACGGTCGCCCGCGCGTCGGCCCGGGTGGCCTCGGGCTTGAGCAGGGTGTGATCGACGAGGGCGGCGACGTCGGCACGGCGGAGGTCGGTGATGGTCACGATGTCGAGCTTGGCACACTTGAGGATCGTGACCACCGCTGTGCCCGCCCCGACCGTGTCCGCCACCACCGACCGCCGCTACGTCCTGACCCTGGGATGCCAGGATCAGACCGGGATCGTCGCGCGGATCTCGACATTCCTCGCCGAGATCGGCGGCTGGATCACCGAGGCGGCCTATCACTCCGACGAGGACTCCGGCTGGTTCTTCACCCGGCAGGCGGTGCGGGCCGACTCGGTGTCGCTGCCACTCGACGAGGTCCGCTCCCGGTTCGCCGAGGTGGCCGCCGAGTGGGGCCCGCAGACCGAGTGGAAGCTCACCGACACCGGCGAACGCAAGTCGGTGGTCCTGTTGGTCAGCAAGGAGAGCCACTGCCTGACCGATCTGCTCGGTCGCGCCGACCGCGGTGAGCTGCCGGCGACGGTGTCGGCGGTCGTGGGTAATCATCCGGACCTGCAGGAGCTCACCGAACGTTTCGGGGTGAAGTTCCACCATGTGCCGTTCGCCGGTCCCGACGGCCGCTCCAGCGCCCGCTCCAAGCGCGCGGCGTTCGATCAGGTGGAGGCGATCGTCGACGGCTACGCCCCCGACGCCGTCGTGCTGGCCCGGTTCATGCAGATCCTGCCGCCGGAACTGTGCGAGGCGTGGGCCGGACGCGCGATCAACATCCACCACAGCTTCCTACCGAGCTTCATCGGCGCCCGCCCCTACCATCAGGCGTTCGCCCGTGGCGTCAAACTGATCGGCGCCACCTGCCATTACGTGACCGCCGACCTCGACGCCGGGCCGATCATCGAACAGGACGTCACCCGCATCGACCATTCCGACGCGGTCATCGACATGGTGCGGCAAGGCCGTGATATCGAAACCCTGGTTCTCGCACGGGGATTGCGCTGGCATCTGGAGGATCGGGTTCTGGTGCACGGCCGAAAGACCGTGGTGTTCAACTGATCTCGGCGTCGGGCAGCCGATCGCGGCGCCGTCAGAAGCCGCCGAAGTCGCCACCGCCACCGAAGTCGCCGAAGCCACCGCCACCGAAATCGCCCCCACCGAAATCACCACCGCCGAAGTCTCCTCCCCCGGCGTCCCCGCCACCGTCGCCGTAGTCGCCGCCACCGTCGCCGTAATCACCGCCACCGTCGGTACCGGGGTCACTGCCGTCACCGGCACCGCTTTCGAAGGCCGCGGCGTTGTAGCCGACGCCGGCCATGCCGGAGAACAACGACGAGAACAGCAACATCGATCCGACACCCCACGCACCGGCGACGAGTGCGGGTTTCCACCACGGTTCCGAATACCACCCGGCCGGCACCGGACGGCCCGCGACCCGGCCGCCCGGGTAGTAGTTGGGGGTCGCCGACGACGGCTTCGGCGAGGCCTCCACGGTGCGGCCCTCGAATTCGATGGCGCGGTCCTCGGTGACCGCGCCGGCGCTGCGCTGGCCGTCGAGTTCGGGGATCGCCGGACCGGGATCCATCCCCATCGAGGTGCGCGCGGCACGGATGTAGTACAGGCCCTCGATCGCGGTCTGTTTGGCCAGCCGGGCCTGCGCGGGACTGGCCGCCTGATCGATCTGAGAGCCGGCCGCGGTGAGCCGCTCGGAGGCGTCGGCGAGGGCCTGCTTGGACGCGGGCGAATCACCGACGAGCATGTACACCTGACCACCGAGACGTTCGATGGCCTGCCGGGCGTCGGCCTTGGCGTCGTCGAGGGTGCGGGCGGTGTTGGCACCGGACCGCTGTTGGAACAGCACCACCACCCCCACCACGAGCAGGATGACGATGGCGATGAGCAGTAGCTGTCCCACGGGAGCCTCCGGGAGGGGTTCGAGAATCGGACATCTCCCAGCGTACCGACGCGGTCGGACACAACTTGCGGCGTCAGGTCAGCGAGCAGCCCTCCGGCTGGTCACCCGAGCTGGTGGTGGCGCCGGTGAGGTCGACGTCGGTCCCGGAGACGGCGAAGTCGACGCCCTGGTCGGTTACCTTCAGCGACTGCACCTGGATCTCCTTGGTGAAGTCACCGAACAGGCTGTCGCCGAAGCCGTCGACGAACTGTTGCGCGAAGTCGGCGGGGATGCCGAAGACGAAGGCGTTGGCCTGCTCGACCTGGAAGCGCACCTGTCCCTGGTCGACGACGGGTTTGATGGTCAGGCTGACCGGCACCGGGAAGATGGCGACCTGCACGGTCGCATCGACCTTGACGGTCCCGTCGGCGGAGTTGCCGACCACCGAGGTGACCTCGGCGCCGCTGGGCAGGAGCGCATTCTGATCACCGGTGCCGTTACCGCCACCACCCATGCCACCACCGCCCATGCCGCCACTGCTCGGTGACTGCTGGGCGCTCAGATCGATGACCCGCTGGAACGGCACATATCCGGTGCCCGACAGCGACGAGATCTTCAGGGCGTCGCCGTCCTGGCTGAGGCCGTCGGCGCGCGCATGCAACCGGATTCCGGTGGAGCCGTCGTCGGCGGTGTCGACCTGCACGTACGGGAAGTCGTTCGAGAACTTCTGCAGCAGAATGGGTTTCTTGCTCAACGACACACTGGTCGGCTGGCCGGTCAGCGAACCGAACTGGCTCTGGAGGCAGTCGGTCACGCGGCTGCGCAGGAACAGTTCGGTGCCGACCAACGCGATCACGACGACGAGGATCACCCCGACCGCGCCGAGGGCGATGAACTTGCCCTTCCCACCGCGGCGCGGGGATGTCGTCACCACACCGGTGGACTGCGGCCCGGCACCGGTCTCCGGTCCGACCGGGTTCTCACCGGTCGGGAACCGTGAGGTCCCCGTCGGCGCCTGCCATCCGGCCGCCGGCGGCGGTGTCACCGGTGAGGTCGTGGCCGCCGAGACGTCGGAGTAGGCCCGGGCGTGCTGCGACGTCGACGCCGGTTCCCATTGTTCGGTGGCCGGTGACGCGGCGTCACCGGTGGGGCGATCGACCTTCTTCGTCGAATCCGGGTCCTGCGGGGTCCGTTCGGTGCCCGGACCCTCGGTCTCGTCGGCCATGCATTCCGTCCTAGCGTTTCTCGGCTGCGGGTGGTCCCCAGTCGGTTCTCGTTCGATCCGTGTCGCTCAGATGCTCGATGCCGGCGATGCAGTGGTGTGAAAAGTCCGCCGATTCGCGAGCACCGCGAGCTGTTCGCGGGCTGTGGTGACGACATCCAGATCGATGTCGTGTACCCCGATGTGACGCTCCCCCCGATATGACGCGACCACGCTACCGAAGGGATCTGAGATTTGGCTATGTCCGGTCCCGGTCGGCGCCTTGGCCTTCCGGGCCGCCTCGTCCACCGGTTCCGCCTGCCCGACGGCGACCACGTATGACGTCGAATCCAGTGCCCGCGCGGTCGCCAGCGTGCGCCACTGATCGATCTTCCCCGGCCCGGCGCCCCAGGACGCCGGCACCACGATGACCTGCGCACCCGCGGCGGCCAGCGTGGTGAACAGCTCGGGGAACCGGATGTCGTAGCAGGTCGCCAGGCCGACGGTGACCCCGTCGACGTCGATGCTCACGGCGGTGTCGCCGGGAGCGACGGTGTCGGATTCGGTGAATCCGAACGCGTCGTAGAGGTGGATCTTGTCGTAGCCGGTGCGGGTGCCGTCCGGGCCTGCGGCGATGAGTGTGTTGGCCACCCGGCCGTCGTCGGCGGGGGTGAACATGCCGGCCACGATGGTGAGGCCGTGTTCACGGGCGAGGTCGGCGATGCCGGTGGCCCACGGCCCGTCCAGTGGCTGCGCCACCGGTCCGAGCGGGACACCGAATCGGCACATCATCGCCTCGGGGAACACCACGAGTCTTGCGCCGTCGGCGGCGGCCTCCCGGGTCGCGTCGGCGACAGCGCGGAGATTGTCGGCCGGGTCGGTTCCGGAGTTGATCTGGGCCATCGCGATGCGCATGCGGCCAACCTACCCGTGTGGTGCGACACACTCCCAGGGCACCGTCAACCGATTGTCGACGACGCGGCGCCTGCTGATCGCGACGTCGACACCGGCCGCCCGCATCGACCGCAACGTCTGCGCCCATCGGGCCCGCGGCCCGAACACCGTCTGCCCGGCGGCGTTGTCCCAGCAGCGGTCGGCCAGGGTGAGCAGATCGTGGATGCGTTCACCGGGCACGTTGCGGTGGATGAGCGCCTTCGGGAGCCGTTCGGCGAGATCGGAGGGCCGTTCGGAGTGCCGCGGCGACCAGCACAGGGTCAGGCTGCGCGGACCGTCGGCGTCCAGCAACACCCAGGTACAGCGACGGCCGATCTCGTCGCAGGTACCCTCCACGATGAGCCCGCCCGGTGCGAGCCGGGCCTGCATCCGCGCCCAGGCCGGGGCGACCTCGGCCTCGTCGTATTGCCGCAGCACGTTGAAGGCACGCACCAGACGTGGTCGCAGGCCCGCGAGTTCGAAGCCACCGACGGCAAACCGCACGCCGTCACGCGGGGCGACGACGCGGTCCGGATCGATTTCCAGTCCGACCATCTCCAGGTCGGGTGCGACGGGCCGCAAACGGTGAGCCATCTCCACGCAGGTGTCGGGACGGGCACCGTAGCCCAGGTCGATCACCAGGGGCCGCGGCGCCGCGGTCAGCGCGCCGATGACCGCCGGGTCGTGCGCCATCCACCGATCCACCCGGCGCAGCCGGTTGATGTTGGTGGTGCCGCGGGTGATGCGGCCGGCGGGCTTTCCCGACGCGGGGTCTCGGTCAGAGATTCTTGTCGATCCAGTCCTTGGCGTATTCCGCCTCGGCGCGGAACAGGTCGACCAGGTTGACCAACATCAGCTGCTCGAGTTTGCCGTTGATGAACGGGATGAAGACCTTCACCTCGGAGGTCTTGCGGATCGTGCAGCCGGTGTCGGTGGGGAACAGTTCCTGCCATCCGGTCAGGCTGCCCGGGCCGGCCGGGATGGAGGCGGTGTAGTCGCCCTTGGTGTTGTCCGGGTCGAACGGACCGAAGGTCTCCTCGCGGGTGATCACCATGTCCTTCATCAGGACGGTCTGGGCGATCGCGGGGAGCTGGTCGCGGCCGATGTGCTGCTTGAGCACCACCTTCATGCCGGTTTCATCAGCGCGGAAATCCTCCACCTCGCAGTGCGGGGAGATCATCTGGAAACCCGCCATCATGTCATCCCAGTACCTGCGGGTCATCTGCGCTTCGTAGAGCTTCTCCGCGGGATGGGTGTAGCGAGCGGAGTAGCTGAGACGTCGTGCCATAACGGTCAGGTTACGTCAGCGGTGAGCGGCCTCCCAAGTCACCGTCTTCTCCCGCTCGTTGTCGAGGAGTTCCACCAACTGCTCGATGATGGCGGTTTCGATCTTGCCGCCGACGAACGGGATGCCCACCTTGGCACTGCCGGTGTAGTCGACGTTCGCCGGATCACCGGTGGTGGTGAAAGCACCCTCGACGTGGGCCGGGGCGCCGGTCACCGACGCGCTCATGGTGCCGGTGAGGACGTTTCCGTCGTAGCCGAAGGTCATGGTGCGCGGGATCTCCAGATCACCGGGACGGACCTTGGTGACCACCGACGGCAACCGGTCCTCGGGCACACCCTGCTGCAGTTCGACGTGGACGTCGGTGCCGTCGATCCGGAACGAGATCAGCTTGCCGTGGCTGGAGTTGGTGGCCTCGAGCAGGCCGTGCCAGTACTGCTCGTCGGAGACGAGTTCCCAGTACCGGGCGGTGGAGAAGGGAAAGGACACCGAGTGCTTGAGCGAGCTCGCCATGGCAGAGAGATTACTCGACGGGGCAGATCACTCGACGGGGCAGATCACTGACGGGCAGACTGCTTGACTGGGCCGCGGGTTACGGTAAGGCCGTGACCGAGACACCGCTGCAGCGCAGCGTCCCGCTGGCCCAGTTGACCACGTTGCGGGTCGGCGGTCCGGCGCGAGCACTGATCCGCTGCACCGATACCCGTTCGGTCGTCGAGGAGATCCTGGGTGTCGACGCCGAGTCCGAGCCCGCCCTGGTGATCGGCGGCGGTTCGAATCTGGTGATCGGCGACGACGGCTTCGACGGCACCGCGATCCGCATCGAGAGTTCCGGCATCGACTTCGGCACCGGCCGCGAATCGGGCCGCGCGCACGTGACCGCCGACGCCGGGGTCGTCTGGGACGATCTGGTGGCGGCCACCGTCGACGAGGGCTTCGGCGGGCTCGAATGCCTGTCGGGTATCCCCGGATCCACCGGCGCGACACCGGTCCAGAACGTCGGCGCCTACGGGGTGGAGGTCGCCGACATCCTGCGCAGCGTCCACGTCCTCGATCGTCGCTCGGGCACCCTGCGCTGGGTCTCGCCCAACGAACTCGGTCTCGCCTACCGCACGTCGCGGCTCAAGCACCGCGACGACATGATCGTCGTCGCGGTGTCGTTCTGGCTCGACGACGCCGGGCAGAGCCGGCCGCTGCGGTACCGGGAACTCGCCGAGACCATGGGCGTGGAGCGCGATTCGACCGCCGACGCCGCCGCGGTCCGCGACGCCGTGCTGTCGCTGCGCCGGGGCAAGGGCATGGTGGCAGACCCCGACGATCACGACACCTGGAGTGCCGGTTCATTTTTCACCAACCCGATCATCTCGGCCGACGCCGCCGCCGCGGTACTCGAGCGCATCCACGCGCGCGTGGGCCGCGACATCTCGGTGCCGTCGTATCCGGCCGAGGACGGCGTGAAACTGTCCGCCGGGTGGCTGATCGAACGCGCCGGCTACGCCAAGGGATATCCGGGCCCGGGATCTCCGGTCCGGTTGAGCACCAAACACACTCTGGCACTGACCAATCGGGGTGACGCGACCGCCGAACAGATCCTCGATCTGGCCCGCGACGTCCGCGACGGCGTCGCCGGGGCCTTCGGCGTCACCCTCGCACCGGAACCGGTGTTGGTCAACTGCGTGCTGTAACCGGTTGCCGCAGAATCGTTTTCCGACGATCCTCCGGCGTCTTACGGAAGTCGCTCAGATAGATCTCGTGGTGGCGGCCGGTCATGGTCAACCCGTTGTCGCCGATGAAGCGGTCGTGCATCTCGGCGAGGACGGGCCCCTCGTCGTCGAAGGATCCGACGTGCAGTGTCTGGACGCAGCGTCCCTCCGACAGGGACTCGACACGCAGGTCAGCGATCCGGGGAGCCGTACCTTTGGCACGTACCGCCGCGATGGCGTCGTCGATCAGATCGGCGGTGACCCAGTCGGGCACCATGATCATCAACGTCCAGGACCACCGCGATTTGTCCCAGGCCCGGGTGAACGACGCCATGTCGTCGGCCCACCACAACCCCTCGAGTGGTGGCACGACGTAGTCGCGGCCGAGACTGCGTTTGCTCGCGAACTTGCAGGCATAGGCCACCGGGTACAGCGTCTCGATGGCCTCCGCGAACGCCGGCGTCGTGTTGGGATCGCCGTGACCGTCGACCATCAGATAGGCCATGTCGGGAATGTCGACGATCCGGAACCGCCCGCGTCGCGCCCGGTAGCAGTCCAGATCCTTCTTCGGGTCGGCCGTGCCGCGCGGTGACGACGCGGCGGCCGGGCCGGTCATCGTCAGCGCTGCCCGACGGGCACCGACAACGTCTGTGCCGCTTGCCGTTCCAGGATCTCGTCGACGCGGCCCGCCGCCTCGATCGGCGACATGTGCCCGACACCGGGCAGCACCACATGCTCGCGCAGATGACCGTGCCCACGCAGGATCTCCGCGATCTGCTCGGCATGCGCCGGCGGGGTGAGTCGGTCCTCGTCGCCGACGATGACGGTGGTCGGCACCGTCAGCGCCGCCAGTCCGGCGCGCACGTCGAGTCGTCCCATCGCCGATCCCCAGCCGGCCCGTGCACGCGGCGGGCAGGCGGCGATCATCGTGTCGACGAATTCGACGTGGGAGGCGCGAGCCGCCGACCCGAGGGCGACGTAATGCGCGAATCGGCCCGAGTACGCCGTGTGCGGCAGCGGCACCGGTGCCGAGGTGAAGGCGCGGTTGATGGCCGGAACGAAGGGGCGGGTGTACCGGGGCAGGCCGGTCGGCAGGAGCAACGTCGAGTTGACGACGTTGTGGGCGGCGGTGGAGGCCAGGACCGCCGACGTCGCGATGGTGGGAACCTTCTCCGGGAACTGCGCGGCCCACGACATGATGGTCATCCCACCCATGCTGTGCCCGACGAGCATGGCGCGACGGCCCGGCGGGACGACCGCGGCCAGCACGGCGTCGAGGTCGCGGCCGAGCATGTCGATGGTCGGGCGGGCCCGCCCCAGTTCACTGCGACCGTGTCCACGCTGGTCGTAGACGACCACCGTGTGGGTGCCGGCGAGGTGATTGATCTGGGCGTTCCAGAAGGCGGTGTTGCACGTCCATCCGTGGACGGCGACGACGACGTCGCCGGTGTCCTCGCCGCGGGGACCGTGGATCTCCACATGCAGTCGGGTGCCGTCGACGGTGGTGACCATCCGGCGTTCCGGTTCGGTCGAGGGCGCCACCAGCAGGTCGTCCGGCCCGTCGTCGACGGCCAACTCGGCACGCAGCACGTCGCGGGCCAGGGCGCCCACGATGGTCCCCACGCCGACGGCGGCCCCGGCCGCCACGGCTGCTCCGGTTCCGGCCAACCATTGACGTCGACTCATGTCCGCTCCACTCCTTCGCCGCGTGATCGCGGCGTCGTCCGGTGTGGTGGTGGGTACGGTTACGCCCCCGTCTCGGGGATGGTCCCGGACTCCGATGTGGGGCGATCCGACCGCTCCACCACAGCATCATTCGATGTAACACTACTTGTTGTCACATCGATTTCGCCATCGTCACCGGTGACGGCGGCGTCGGCAACGTCGAAGTAGGTCGAGGCCTCACCGAGTGCACGGGTGATCTCCTCGTCGAGGGCCTTGCGGAAGGTGGTCTCGACGATCTCGTGCGCCATCGGCCGCACGGTCTGGATCAGGTCGGCGACACCGCTGATCTTCGACTCGTCGAGGTCCGGCAGGTTCTCGTTGAGGTACTTGTCGGTGATGATCGAGACGAAACTCTTCGCCGCGTCCTCGAGGTCGTTCTGCACCCGGACGAACCGGTCGAGCAGCACGTCGATGTCGATACCGCTCTTCACCAGCACCTCGGCCCCCTCGAGGACCTCGGGGTTCTTGATGGCGTAGTGCGCACCGTCCTTCACCAGCAGTCCGAGTTTCTGGCTCAGTGCGATCGACTTCTCGCTGGCGTTGAGCGACTTGCGCAGTTCGGTGAAGGTGATGGTGGCGGCCCGCTTGAAGGTGCGAAAGCGCCCACCCTTGGTGGGTGCGCCGCGCAGCACGTGTTCGACCTTCATCCCGTAATGCGCGGCGTGCAGCAGTTCGCTGATGGTGGCGAAGGTGTAACCGCGTTCGAGCATGCGCGAGATCAGGTTCAGCCGGACCAGATGGTCCTCGGAGTACCAGCCGGTGCGACCGCGGATCACCGGCGGCGGCAACAGACCACGGTCCTGATACACCCGGATGTTGCGGACGCTGACCCCCGATGCCTCCGCCAGGTCATTGATCCGATACTCAGCCACGGTGGCCAGTGTATTCCGCGCCCGACCGCGAACCGACGAGCCACACCACGCCGCACATCCCGCGATGCCCGATCATCACGCGGACAGGAGCGTCACCCCGGTCGCGATCAACAGGCCGACCTTGACGACCTCGGCGGCGACATACACCAGGTGCGCATGACTGCGAGGCCCGTCGACGACGACCTCGCCCGCCAGCACCGCATCCGACCGGCGATTGAGGGCGGGCCGGATCGCGAGGACCTGCACGCCGAGGAGAACCACCGCCGCCACCGCGAGAATGCCCGCCGCGTCGGCCACCAACCCGGCGGACACCACCGCGACGACGAGCACGACGGCCCACACCATCTCGAATGCGTTGAGCGCGCGGAACACCAGCCGCCCGATGCCCAGGCCGAGGGGAATGGTGATGCCGGGAGCCCGGAACTTCAACGGGGCCTCGACGAAGGAGATGGCCACGACCATGCCGAGCCACACGAAGGTGACGGCGACGGCCACCGCCTGCGCGGAACTCACCGCGAACCACCGCGGACCAGTTCGGGACCGAAGGTCTCGTAATGAATGTGGTCCTCGGTGACCCCGCGGGCCAGGAGTTCGTCGCGCATCGAGGAGAGGAATCCGGCCGATCCGCACAGCATCGCCTCGACACCGGCAGGTACGTCGATGTCCTCCAGCGACATCGGACCCGATCGCACGCTGTCGGAGATCAGATGATCGACACCCTCCCGGTACCACTGGATCAGGCGCGCGGACTCCAGGGAATCGACGAGGTCGGCCAATCGACCCCGATGGGGTTGCGCCGACCGCGATCGATCGGCGTGCATGACCGTCACCGGCCGGGTCGAACCGGTTCCGGCCAGCGCGGACAGCAGTCCAATCACCGGCGTACACCCGATACCCGACGATGCCAGGATCAGTGGCGAATCCCCTTCGGGCAGAACGAGATCACCGAAGGGTGTCGACATCCGCAGCGAGTCACCCTCGAAGACGTTCTCGTGCAGGTATCCCGACACCTCGCCGGCGAGCTTCACACTGAACTGCCACTCGCACCGCTCGTCGGCGGGTCCGATCAGGCTGTACTGACGGATCTGGTGGGCACCGTCGGCCAGCGGCACCTGGATCGAAACATATTGCCCTGGAACAAAACCGGGAAGTCGAGCACCGGCCGGGTCGGCGACGGTGAAGGACACCACATCGGGAGCGGTCTGGGTCCGGCGGGTGACGGCGAGGTCATGCCAGACCTGCCCATCGACGACACCGGCGGCAGCGTAGAGTTCCGCTTCCTGACCGATCAGGAGATCGGCCATCTCCCAATACAATTCATCCCAGGCAGCCGCGACCTCCGTGGTCACCGCCGAGCCCAGGACGTCGACGATCGCCGCGAAGAGATGTTCGTGGACAACCGCGTACTGGTCCCGGGTGACCCCGAGCGAGGCATGCTTGTGGGCGATCCGGTCGAGGATGAACCGCTGCCGCGGCAGATCCTCGTCGAGTTGTAGTTGCGCGAACGCGGCGATCGATCCGGCCAGCGCCATCGGCTGCTCCCCCGTCGCCTGATGGGTTCGGTTGAACAGATCGTCGAGCAGGTTCGGATGCGCGGCGAACAGCCGCCGGTAGAAGTTCGGGGTGATCTCGCCGAGGGCCCCCGACACCGCGGGCAGCGTCGCGGCAATGACCTCTCGTGATGTCCGACTGAGCATGGTGAACTCTCCTTCTGTTGCGGCGGGCACCCCCATGGGCCGCCGATCGATATGCGGATATGGCGTCACTGCGCGGTGCGGTCACCGCCGGCCTCGGACCGGTCACCGATGGTGAGACGCAGAAGGACGGCACCGGCGGGATCGGCGACGAGATCACCGATCGTGTGCGCATCCAGGGATTCGAAGAAGGCCCGACGGGCGTGGGCGAGCGCACCACGGAGGGCACACCCGTGCCGGAGTGGACACGGGGTGGGACCCTCGCAGTCGATCACCTCGCCGTCGCCCTCGAGTCGCGACGCCAGCCATCCGACGCGGGCGGTTCGCCCAAGGTCGGTGATCACCAGACCCCCAGTGCGGCCGCGGCGCGCATGCACCACGCCGAGTTCCGACAGTCGCACGACGACCTTGGCGACGTGCGTGTACGGCACCGCGAGCGACGTCGCCAACTCCTTCGAGGTGACCGACTCGTCAGGACGGGCCGCCAGACGCATGACGACGCGGAGGCCGATGTCGGTGAACCGCGTCAACTGCATGACACCCAGACAACCATAATTTGCATCTGGGATGCATATTATTTTGAGTGACCCCTGTCACGAGCGGCAGATGGGCACGCCGACACGACCAGCGGCCGAAATGACATCGCCGGAAATGACGGCCGGAAATGACACTGCCCGTGTCGTCGCGGTGACGGACACGGGCAGTGCGGGTGAGTTCGAAGCGTTCGGCGACGGGGTCGGGGAACGTCAGTTCAGCTTGCGGAACCAGGACTTGTTCTGGATGGCGTCGACTCGTTTGCGCACGTCGACGAGGTAGACCAGGGTCGCGACGATCGCGGCGATGGCCAGGATGCCCATGATCCCGGAGGCGAAGAAGCCGAAGAACACGAGCACGATGGCCGAGGCGGCGAGGATCGACACCCAGATGACCTTCGATTGCCGGTCGACCGCGGTGAAGGCGTCTGGACGCTGGACCGCCGCATGGATCAGGGCGACCACCGCAGCGAGTGCGGCGGCAATGCTGATGACCAGGATGAGGATCATTTGTCCCGTGGCCATCGCCGAGAAGAAGTTCATGATGTCCGAGTCTACGGGGCAGACGCGCGAACGCGGAGGTAGGCGACGCGCCGCGCGCTCCTAGGCTGATATGTAGGTACCTCTTGTCAAGGGGCGTGTCGGGTTTCCGGCATTGGTTGATGCCGGGGAGAGGGTTGGTCACCCGCCGCTGCGACTGTGGTGGTCGTTGCTCACGACGGTCGTGTCGGACTGATATGCGCGGGTTGGTACCGCTGAACGGTGTTCGGCACGGGAACGCTACCGACTGGTCTAGGGACGTGGGTCACAGCGACCTTGCGGTGAAAGTTGCTGTCGCACATAGCTAGTTCGTGGATTCGTTCCCTGCTCACCACCGCGCCGCGACGGGTGACCAAGTCTATCGGGTGCTACTGGTCGAGCACCGCCAGCGACCAGCACCAGCCGGC